>DATADD010000001.1:0-2021 GCA_036258675.1 Actinomycetota bacterium
CCGGAACCCCGCGCAACCCGCGCGCGCGTTCGCGCCGCGTGCGAGCCCATACCGCTCGCTCCGCGAGGATGCCCCCCGACCGGAATCGGAGCCGGTCCGCCACCCGGGTAGGTTAGGGCCGCTTCACCACGCCCGATCCGACGCCCGCGGAGGTGCCCGTGCAGAAATGGGAGTACGCAACCGTTCCATTGATCTCGCACGCGCTTCAGGAGATCCTCAACCAGTGGGGCGAGGAGGGGTGGGAGCTCGTTCAGATCGTCGAGAGCCAGACCACGGGGACGACGGGCTACCTCAAGCGCCCGAAGGGCTAGCCTCGGGGACGGGGGTGCGCCGTCCTCGGCCCGGTGCGGCCTTTAGCTAGGCGTCGCGCTCCCACAACCCCGAGCGGCCTCCGGCCTTGCGCAGCAGCCGGACGCGGTCGATGGTCACGCCCCTCTCCGTCCCCTTGACCATGTCGTAGATCGTCAGAGCCGCGACCGCGACCGCCGTCATCGCCTCCATCTCGACGCCGGTTCGCTCCGCCGTCCGCACGCGGGCGCGCACCACGACCCCGTCGTCGCCCGGCTCGAAGTCCAGCTCGATCCCGCCGAGCGCGATGGGGTGGCACAGGGGCACGAGGTCCGACGTCCTCTTGGCCGCCATGATCCCCGCGACGCGCGCCACCTCGAGGGCGTCGCCCTTCTCCAGGCGCCGGCCCACGACGAGCGCGCGCGTCGCGCTCGACATCGTGACGATCCCCTCGGCCACGGCCTCGCGATCGGTCACCTCCTTGGCGGTGACGTCGACCATGCGAGCTTCGGCTTCGGGATGCCCCGCTACGGTCCCTCACCCCCGGGAAGGCTCCACACCTCGACCACGACCGGCGCGCCCGCCTCGAGCCTCGTGGCGTCGATGTCGAAGCGGGCGACGCCGTTGCATCCGACCAGGCTGCTCTGGATGTGGGAGCCCTGCGGGCCCGTCGGCGTCGCGTGCCAGCCGTCCTCGCCGGCCTCGAGTCGCACACGCACGAAATGGACGCGGCCGGGACGCTTCTCGATCGTCTCGGTCAACGTCGCGCGCACGGTGGGGCGAACGAGCGTGCGGCATCCCCGCATGCGCCGGATCGCCGGCCGCACGAACTGCTCGAAGCAAACGTGGCTCGAGACAGGGTTGCCGGGGAGGCCGAGGAACGGCGTCGCGCCGATCGCCCCCAGCACGAGCGGCTTTCCCGGCTGCATCGCCACCCGCCACAGGTCGATGTGTCCCAGCTCCTCCACGGCCTCCTTGACGAAGTCGTAGCGGCCGACCGCGACCCCGCCGGAGGACACGACCGCGTCCGACGTGTCTGCGGCGCGCCTGAGGGCGTCCACGACCGCGGGCCGCCGGTCGGGAACCCGTTCGAGGGGGACCACCTGCGCGCCCGATTCCTGCACGAGGGCCCGCAACGCGACGCTGTTCGAGTCCCGGATGCGCCCGGGAGGCGGGGTCTCCTCGGGCTCGACGAGCTCGTCGCCCGTTACGAGCACCGCGATCCGCGGCCCCCTTCTCACCGGCACGGGCGACAAGCCCATCGACGCCAGCAACGCGAGCTCCCCGGGGCCCAGCTCCGTGCCCGCGGGGACTGCGACGTCTCCGGCTGCGATGTCCTCGCCGGCGGGACGAACGTGGACTCCGCGCGCGGCCGGAGCGAGCACGAGCACGCGCCCGTCCTCTTCGCGCGTCACCTCCACCGGGGCGATCGCGTCCGCGCCCGGAGGGAGCGGCGCGCCGGTCATGATGCGCGCCGCGGTGCCCGGTCCCACCGCGAGATCGCCCGGGTCGCCCGCCTTGATCTCTCCCACGAGACGGAGCGCGACGGGAGAGTCCTCGGCGGCGGCCGACGCGTCGGCGGCGCGCACCGCGTATCCGTCCATCGCGGAGTTGTCGAAGCGCGGAAGGGGATGGGGCGCGCGCATCTCCTGTGCCAGCACCGTCCCGAGGGCGTCGGCCACGCGCACCTCCTCGACGGGGAGCGGCTCGACCGCCTCGAGCACGCGCTTGCG
>DATADD010000002.1:0-17633 GCA_036258675.1 Actinomycetota bacterium
TAGAGGTTGTCGGCGATCGGACCCGCGCGCGCCGCGTCCTCGAGCTCGGCGCGCCCGCCGTAGTTGAAGCACACGAGGAGGTCCATGCGGTCGTTGCCCGCCGTGAGGGCCTCGGCGGCGTCGAACTCCTCGAGCACCTCCGCCGGGACCCCCTCTCTCTGCCCGATCCGCCGGATGCGGACGCGCCGCCGGTGCAGGTCGTCGCGCCGCTGGCGCAGCAGGGACCGGTTGAAGTAGAGCAGGAACGCCACCTCGTCGCTCGGGCGCGCCCAGTTCTCGGTCGAGAAGGCGTACACGGACAGGTACCGGATGCCCGCCTCGAGGGCGCCCTCGACGACGTCGAACAGCGCCCTCTCCCCCGCCTCGTGACCCTTCGTGCGATCGAGGCCCCTGCTCTGCGCCCACCTGCCGTTGCCGTCCATGATGAGGGCGACGTGGCGCGGCCGGCGCTCCGCGGGCGGCGGGGGCGGCTCAGGGCGCGGCAAGGATGCGCAGGCTCCGGAGCGGTCTCTCGAGGTGGTACTCGGCGTAGCGGGCGAGCGCCCGCGTCACGTCCTGGGTGGCCTCCGGCTCGGCGCGCCGCCCGAAATCGGACGCAAGGAGGTCGGCCATGAGCGCGATGCGGTCCTCGTCGAGCGGGATGACGTCGCCCGGCTCGGCCGAGCAACCCTCGCACACCGCGCCGCCGGCGCCCGGGCTGAACGCCACGAGCGACCCCGCACGGCCGCACCCGGCGCACGCCCGCAGCTGGGGGTGATAGCCCGACAGGGACAGGAGCTTGACGAGATAGGCGGGGACGACGCTCGGCTCTCCTTCGGCGGCGAGCGCGCCGAGCCCGGCCAGCAGGAGCGCGTACACCGACAGGGCGCGCTCGCGCTCGGGGGTGATCTTCTCGGTCAGCTCGGCGAGCGACGACGCCGCCGTCAGGCGGGCGAGGTCGTCCCGCACGCCTCGGAACGACGTCAGGATGTCGGCGGACGTGATCGTGTCGAGGTTGCGGCCCCTGTAGACCACGAGCGACACGCGCGTGAACGGCTCCAGCCGGCCTCCGAAGCGGCTGCGCGTCTTGCGCACGCCCTTGGCGACCGCGCGCACCTTTCCGTTGTAGCGCGTGAAGAGGGTCACGATCCGATCGGCCTCGCCCAGCTTGATCGTCCTGAGCACGACGCCCTCGTCCTTGTAGAGGCCCGGCATCCCTACAGCGTAGTGGCCGGTCCCGTCATGTAAGGAGCATCCGCGCGCGGGCTCAGGCGAGGCCGATGCGCAGGTTGCGAGGCCGCCTCTCGCCGTCCACCTCGACGAGGTCGTAGGTGACCCGCTGACCGGGGCGCAGGAAGCGGAACATGCTGTCCTGTATCGCGCCCTCGTCGATGGGGATCTCCTCGGCGCCGTCGTCCGACACCAGGGAGCCCGTGCGGGTGAGAGCGTCGTAGCGCCTGACCGTCGCCTGCGGCATGGGCGAAGGATAGCCCCGGCCTCAGGCGCCGGCGGCCGGGAACCCGAGCCGGTCGAGGGAGTGGGCGCGCCGCTGCCAATCGGGCTCCACCTTGACGCGCAGGCCGAGGAACACCCGCCGGCCGAACAGCGTCTCGACCTCGAGGCGGGCCGCGGCCCCCACCTCGCCGAGAACGGCGCCGCGCCGCCCCACGACCATCCCCTTCTGGGACTCACGCTCGACGTAGATCGTGGCCCGGATCTCGAGGAGGCCATCCGGCCGCTCCTCGTAGTCCTCCGTCACCACGGCGATCGAGTGGGGGAGCTCCTCCCGCATCCGCGCGAGGAGCTTCTCGCGGACGAGCTCGGCGACGAACGCGGGCGGGGGCTGGTCGGTGTGCGTCCCCGGCGGGTAGTAGCGCGGCCCGTCCGGCATGCGGGCCGCGAGCAGGTCCCGCAGGAGCTCGACACCGGAGCCCTGTGTCGCCGACACGGGCACGAACTCCTCGAAGTCCCCCAGGCGAGCGGCCGCCGCGAGCGCGGACGCGATCCCGTCCCGGCCGAGGGCGTCTATCTTGTTCACGACGCACAGCACGGGACGACCCGCTTCGTCGAGGTCGCGGGCGACGCGTTCGTCGCCTCGCCCGATGCCGCTCTTGCCGTCGACCACGAATGCGGCCGCGTCGACGTCTCCCCACGCGGCCCTCACGACGGAGTTGAGCCGGTGCCCGAGGAGCGAGCGCGGCTTGTGGTACCCGGGTGTGTCGATCAGGACGATCTGCACCGAGGGAAGGTCGACGATCCCGCGGATGGCGCTCCGGGTGGTCTGGGGTCGGGGCGATGTGATCGCCACCTTGTCGCCGACGAGGGCGTTGACCAGCGTCGACTTGCCGACGTTGGGGCGGCCCACGACCGCGACGAACCCGGAGCGGAAGCCCTCCTCCGTCACTCCGAGGGCTCGGCCTCTGTGGCCGTCTTGCTGACGATGACCTTGTGGATGCGCCGCCCGGTGACGCGCTCCGTGCGGAACTCGATCGAGTCGAAGTGGACCGTCTCCCCCACGGCCGGGACGCGCCCCGTGAGGCCGAAGACAAGGCCGCCGACGGTGTCCCACTCCTCGTGCGGCAGCTCCACACCGAGGAGCTCGTTGATCTCGTCGATCGGCATCTTGGCGTCGACCCGGAGGGTGCCCGCATCGAGCGGTTCCACGAGGGGCTCCTCCTGGTCGTACTCGTCGACGATCTCGCCCACGATCTCCTCCACGACGTCCTCGATCGTCACCAGTCCCGCGGTCCCGCCGTACTCGTCCACCACGATCGCCATGTGGATGCGCTGCTTCTGCATCTCGCGCAGCAGGTCGGCCACCTTCTTCGTCTCCGGAACGAACAGCGGAGGCCGAGCGAGGGACCTCACCTCTGTGTCCCTGCGCGCCTCGACGGACCGCTTGAGCAGGTCCTTGGCGTAGAGCACTCCCACGATGTTGTCGGTGTCGCCCTCGTAGACCGGTATGCGCGAGTAGCCGGCCTCGACGATCGTCTCGAGCGCCTGATCGAGCGTCGTGCGCGCCTCCATCGCAACCATGTCGGTGCGAGGAACCATCACCTCCCGCACGACCGTGTCGCCGAACTCGAACACGGAGTCGATGAGCTCGCGATCCTCCTCCTCGATCGCCTCCTCCTGCTCCGCGATCTCGACGAGGTGGCGCAGCTCCTCCTCGGTGACGAACGGACCCTTGGGCATCCCCCGTCCCGGGAGCACGAGCATGACGGCGTTGGCGATCGCGATCATCACTCGGGCCAGAGGCTGGAGGAGCCGCCCCGCGTAGTACACAGGGCGGGCTACCAGCAGCGCTGCCCGCTCGGTGTGCTGCACGGCGAACGTCTTGGGGGCCATCTCGGCGAGCACGAAGATCACGAACGTCATCGCGCCCGCCGCGATCACCTCGCCAGGACGGCCGAAGCGCTCGATGGCGAGACCGGTCGCGAGCGCGGTGCCGCCGAGGTGAGCCAGCAGCGTTATCAGCAGGACGATGTTGAGGAACGGAGCGGGGTCCTCGATCACCTTCACGAGGAGCTCGCCGCTGCTCCTGCCCTCCTGGGCGAGCCGATGGGCCCGGACACGGCCGATGCGGCCGATCGAGGTCTCCGCCATGGCCGTGAAGGAGGCGAGCGCGAGCAGAGCAGCGATGGCGAGCAGCGACCCCGTCTCGCTCATCGCAGCGACGGATCGAAGGAGCCGAGCAGCTCCTCGAGCCGTCGGTCCATGGCCTTCTTCTCCTCGTCGTCCTCGTGGTCGTAGCCAAGGAGGTGGAGCGTGCCGTGAACGAGCAGCACGTCCAGCTCCCGCCCGAGGCTGTGACCCAGCCGTTGGGCGTTGCGGCCTGCGACGCGCGGGCAGATGACGACATCGCCGAGGACGAGCGCCTCGTCCGGCTCGTCCTCCTCCTCGTCTTCGAGCATGGGGAAGGCGAGCACGTCGGTGACCCCGTCCTCGCCGGCGAAGCGCGCGTTGAGGTGGCGCATGTGTTCGCGGGTCACGAGCAGCACCGACAGCTCGGCGCCGTCGTCGACCTGCTCCTCGGCGAGGCTGTGGAGCGCGAGGGAGGACAGCCTCGCCTCGTCGACCGGGATGTCCTGCTCGTTGGCTACGAACACCTCCATGGCTCGCCGCCTACTTCTTGGAGCTCTCCGCGTAGACCCGATAGGCCTCGACGATGTCCTGCACGATCTTGTGCCGCACGACATCGCGGGAATCGAGGTGCACGAACGCGACGCCCGCGATGTCGGTCAGGATCTCCTCGATCACGATCAATCCGGATCGGGCTCCCGAGGGAAGGTCGATCTGGGTGACGTCGCCCGTGACGACCGCCTTCGAGCCGAACCCGAGGCGCGTGAGGAACATCTTCATCTGCTCGGGCGTCGTGTTCTGCGCCTCGTCGAGGATGATGAAGGCGTCGTTGAGGGTCCGGCCGCGCATGAAGGCGAGCGGTGCGATCTCGACCGTGCCCTGCTCCACGTAGCGGTGAAACGTGTCCGGTTCCAGCATCTCGTACAGGGCGTCGTAGAGCGGCTTGAGGTACGGGTCGATCTTTGCCGCGAGATCGCCGGGCAGGAACCCGAACCTCTCCCCCGCCTCGACCGCCGGTCGCGTGAGGACGATGCGGGACACGTCGCCCGCTTTGAGGGCCCGGATCGCCAGCGCCACGGCGAGATAGGTCTTGCCGCTGCCCGCGGGCCCGATCCCGAACGCGATCGTGTTGTGGCGGATGGAGTCGACGTACCGCTTCTGGCCGACGGTCTTGGGGCGGATCGGCTTGCCGGTGTGGGTGACGACCACGGTGTCCCCGAGGACCTCCGAGGGACGGCCGCCGTCGCGCGCCTTGACCATGTCGATCGATCTGCCCACGGAGTCGGTCGTCAGGACGTGGCCCTGGTCGAGCAGCGAGATGAGCTCCGCGAACAGCTTGGCCACGCGCTCGGTCTCGGCGGGCTCGCCCGTGAGCGTTATCTCGTTGCCGCGGGCGAGGATGTGCGTGGAGAAGGCGGCCTCGATGAGCTTGAGGAGCTCGTCCCTGGCGCCGAGCAACCTGACCATGTCGTGGCGTCCGGGGACAAGGATCTTGACCTGCGTCGTTGTCAGCATGGATGCCGCACCGATTCTACCCGGCACCCCTGCGTCGACCCGTCATCCAGGGGGCCACCCCAAGCGCCGCCCGCCGATCACGTGGAAATGGAGATGGTGCACGCTCTGGCCCGCCTCCGGACCGGTGTTCGTGACCGCGCGCCATCCTCCCCCGAGGCCGGCATCGGAGGCGATGCGCGCCATCGCCTCGAACATCTCGCCGAGCAGGTCGCCGTCGGCGCGCGTCAGCTCCTGCGCCGAGACGATGTGCCGCTTCGGGACGACGAGGACATGGGTGGGAGCGGCGGGATTGATGTCGACGAAGGCGACGACGTCGTCGGACTCGTACACGAGCTGCGAGTCGACCTCCTTCGCGGCGATCTTGCAGAAGAGACAATCAGCCATGCTGCCCGCCTCCTTCGCACAGACGACCCTCGATGCCATCGGCGCGCACGCGCTCGCCGACGACGGATGCCACCCGCCCGAGCATCCCCTCGCCCTCGAACCAAACACGCACGTAGTCGGTCGTCTGACCGGAACAGATGGCCCGCCCGTCGACGACGCGCTCGTCCTCGACCAGGACGTCCAGCGGCCGATCGAGATGGGCGTCCAGGAACCGGGCCCTGATGTCGTTGCCGACCGCGATCAGGCGCCGAGACCGCTCCTTCTTGACGTCGGCGGGGACCCCGTCTCGCGCGCTCGCTGCCGCGGTTCCGGGGCGCGGGGAATAGCGGAACACGTGGAGCTTCGAGAACCCGATGCGCGATACGACCTCGACGGTTCGCTCGAAGGCCTCGTCGCTCTCGTCGGGGAAGCCCACGATGACATCGGTCGCGAGCGCGAGCCCAGGGACGCGCTCGAGCGCGCCCTCGACCGCGGCGACGTACTCCTCGACCCGATACGGCCGGTGCATCGCGGCCAGCACGCTGTCGTCGCCGGACTGCAGGGGCACGTGAAGGTGGCGGCAGATGCGGGGCTCGGACGCGATGAGCTCGACGACCTCCTCGGTCAGGTGGCGGCACAGGATCGAGGAGAGGCGCAGACGAAGCAGACCCTCGATGTCGAGCAACCGACGCAGGAGCCGCACGAGCCCGCGCTCGCTGCCCCCCAGGTCGAAGGAGTACTTGCCGAGGTGGACGCCGGTGAGCACGATCTCGCGCGCCCCCGCCGCCACCCGGACGCGCGCGGCGCGCACGAGATCGTCCTCGGGAACGGAGCGGAGAGGCCCTCGGGTGGTCGGGATGATGCAGAACGAGCACCACTCGTCGCAGCCGGTTTGCACCTTTAGGTTCGCCCGCACGCGCTGCGGCAGCGGCGCGGGCACGGGCTCGCCGAGGCGGCCGATCTGCAGCAACGGCGCCGTCGCGGCGCTACGAGACAGCGACTCCACGAAGGCGTCCTTGTCGTCGTTGCCGAGGACGACGTCTACGCCCTCGATCGCAGCGACCTCGTCGGGATCCGAGACCGCGTAGCAGCCCGTGACCACCACGGTCGCGCGGGGGTGGGTGCGCGCGGCGCGCCGGATCGCCGCGCGCGAGGCCTTCGTCGCCTCGCGCGTGACGGTGCAGGTATTCACGACGACGACGTCGGGATCGTCTTGCCCGGGGGCGCGGAACCCAACGCGGGCCAGCTCCTCGTGCATGAGGTCGGATTCCGCCTGGTTGAGGCGGCAGCCCAACGTCGTGAACGCGACGGACGGAGACATCGGCGCAACCTACCCGACGCGCCCGAAGTGCCACAGGAGCGCGCTCGCGGCGACGAGCGCGGCGTTCTCCGTGCGCAGGATGCGATCCCCGAGCGACGCGAGGCGCGCACCGGCGCGCTCGAGGGCGTCCGCCTCGTCGTCGTCGAAGCCGCCCTCGGGCCCGACCACGAGCGCGACGCGCTCGACGTCCTCGACGAGGGCGCGCAGCCCCTTCGACGCCCTCTCCCACAGGGCGAGCGCGCACTGCTCGCGCTCGAGCGCCCGCAGGAGCTCGTCCCACGACAGCGGGGGGCCCGTCGCGGCCACGTGCGCGCTGCGCGACTGCTTCGCCGCCGAGCGGGCGATCGCCGCCCAGCGAGCTTCCAGGGCGCGCGCCTTGGCCCGGTCCCAGGCGGCCACGGCGCGCCGGGAGCCGAACACGCCGATGCGGGCGACCCCGACCTCCGCGAGCCGCTGCACGACGTCGTCGACCTTGCGCCCCTTGGCCGCGGCCTGGAAGACGACGACCTCCGGGCGTGGCCGCGGCACGGTCCGAACCCGCTCCACCGCGGCGCACGCGCCGCGCGGGTCCGCCGCCTCGAGGGTGCACTCGGCGACCCGCCCGACGCCGTCGGTCACGACGACGGGCGCGCCCGGCCGGAGCCTGAGGGCGCGCGTCGCGTGCGCGGACTCCGCCGGATCCAGCCGCACCCGCTCCGCCTCCCACGCCGCCTCGGGGGCTAAGAACCAGGGCGCGCCGTGGCCTACTGGAACGCCTCCTTGATCCGGTCGAAGAAGCCCTTGTGCCCGACCTCCTCGCCGCGCAGCTCGGCGAGCCGGCGCAGCGCCGCGGCTTGGTCGTCGTCGAGGTCGGTCGGGACGGAGACGTTGAGGACGAGGACGAGCTCGCCCCGCCCGCGCCCGTCGAGGCGGGGCATGCCCCGGCCGCGCAGCCGCACGATCTGGCCCGGCTGGGTCCCGGGGGCCACCTCGAGGTCCTCCGGGCCCTCGAGCGTCGGGACCTCGATCGTCCCGCCCAGCGCCGCCACCGTCATGGGGACGGCGATCTCGCAGCCGAGGTCGTCGCCGGCGCGCCGGAAGGTCGCGTGGGGCAGCACGCGGATCTGCACGTAGAGGTCGCCCGCCCGAGCGCCCCGGATGCCCGCCTGCCCGCGCCCGCTCACGCGCAGGTGGGCGCCGTCGTCGACGCCGGGGGGGATCCGGACCGTGAGCGAATCGGTCAGCGTCACGCGACCGGCCCCCGAGCAGCGGTCGCAGGCGTCGCGGATCTCCTGGCCGGTGCCGCCGCAGCGGGGGCACGCGGTCGCGGTCATGACGTTGCCGAGCATGGTGCGGCGGACCGTGCGCAGCTCGCCCACGCCGCCGCACTCGGAGCAGCGCGCGGGACGGGTGCCGGGGGCGGCCCCCGTCCCGTCGCAGCGGGGGCAGGCGCCGAGGGTGGTGACCTCGACCTCCCTCTCGACGCCGGCGGCCGCCTCCTCGAGCGTCAGCTCCACCTCGGCGAGGACGTCGGCGCCCCGCCCCGGCGACCTCGTCCGAGACGATGCCGTCGACACGCCCCCGAAGAAGGCCTCGAAGATGTCCGAGATGCCTCCGAAGCCCCCGAAGCCGCCCACCCCGGCGCGGTCGTCGCCGTACAGGTCGTAGCGCTCGCGCTTGTCGGGGTCGGAGAGAACCTCGTAGGCACGGGTGATCTCCTTGAAGCGCTCCTCCGCCTCGGGGTCCTCCCGGTTGGCGTCGGGATGGTGCTGGCGGGCGAGGCGCCTGTAGGCGCGCTTTATCTCGTCCTGTCCGGCGTCCCTCGAGACGCCCAGCGTCGAGTAGTGGTCGGCGGCCATGCCCCCCGTCATACCCCGAGGTCGAACAGCATGCGCCCGAGCGCGGACGCGACCTCGTGGACCGCGGGGATGGTGCGGCGGTAGTCCATGCGGGTGGGACCCACGATCGCGAGCGACCCGACGACGTTGCCCTCGGCCCCGTAGGGGGCGGTGACGACGGAGCAGGCGCGCATCTGCTCGAGCAGGTTCTCGGTCCCGATCGTGACCGAGACGCGGTCACCACCGAGCGCATGGGCGAGGACCTCGAGGACGAGGCGGCGATGCTCGAGAGCGCCTATCACCTGCCGCACCGTCTCGAGGTCCGAGAACTTCTGGTCGTCGACGATGTTCGACGTGCCCTCGAGCCAGATCCTCTCGGTCGCCCGCTCGACGAGCTCCTCGTCGAGGGCTCGCGCCACGGTGCCGACCGCGTGCCGGAGCTCTAGAGGGAAGCGGTCGAGGGAACCCGCGATCGTGGCGGGGGCCCGCTCCAGGGGGATGCCCACGACGATGCGGTTGAGCATCTCGGCGGCCTGGTCGAGCTGCACGTCGTCGAGGGCCTCGGGGATCAGGACGACGTGGTTCGCGACGCGGCCCGTGTCGGTGACGAGCAGGATCATCGCCTTGTCGCCCCCGAGACGGACGAGCTCGACGTGGCGGACCGTGTTCTGATCGAGGGCGGCGGCGAACACGACCGCGGCGTGGTCGGTGAGCGTCGACAGCAGGGACGCGGTCTTGCGCAGGGCGTCCTCGAGCTCCCAGCGCGGCTCGTCGAAGAAGGCTCGGATGCGCGCCCTCTCGTCCGACGGAAGCCTCCCCGGGTTGGGCGAGCTGTCGACGAAGTAGCGGTAGCCCGCGTCGGTGGGGATCCGCCCCGCGGAGGTGTGCGGCTGGGAGATGAGCCCCGCGTCCTCGAGCGCGCCCATCTCGTTGCGCACGGTCGCGGGCGAGACCCCGAGACGGAACCGCTCCACGAGCGTCTTGGAGCCCACGGGCTCCCCCGTCCGCACGTAATGGGACACGATCGCGTGGAGGATCGCCGCCTTGCGGGCGTCGAGAGGGGTCTTCTCCATGCCCGCAATCGTATCGCGACCGGGCCCGTTTTGGCACTCCCACCCCTCGAGTGCTAAGCCCCGCACCGCCTGGTTTCCGGCGACCCCGGCTAGGGTTCCGGGCTCAGCCCTCCCGGAGCCGGGGGCGCCGGCGCGCGGCGGCGTCGAGGGCCCGCTCGACCGCGTCCTCGGGCGACGACGCCTCGGGGACCGCCCCCGCGTCCCGCTCGCCCTTGAGGAGCCGCCACGTCCCGAGGCCCACCACGGGGACACCCGAGGCGAGCGCGAACGCGACCTCGGAGAGGGTCCCGAACTCCCCCGCGACCGCGACGAGGGCGTCGGCGGCGCGCACGATGAGGCCGTTGCGCAACTCGCCCATCCCCGTGGGCAGGGCGAGATCCACGTGCTCGTTCGCGGCCTCCCGCTCGAGCCCGGGCAGGATCCCCACGGTCGTGCCCGCGGCCGATTTGGCGCCCCGGCACGCCGCCTCCATCGCCCCTCCGAGGCCGCCGCAGACGAGGACCGCGCCCCGGCGCGCAAGCTCCTTCCCGACGCGCTCCGCGGCGGCGAGCGCGGCGGCGTCGGCCGCGCCGGGTCCGACCACTGCCACCCAGGGGGGATGCTGACGCGGGGACATCCCGCCAGTCGTATCAGAAGAGACGTCAGCCGTTCGCGTAGTGGACGAATCTCTCCTGGAGGCGCTCCTCGTTCAGGTCCGCGGGGAGGTGGCTCACGACATCGACGAGGAGGCCGGCGCAGTCGGGATCGAACTGGCGCCCCGCGCCGCGCATGAGCTCCTCGCAGGCCGCGCCGAGCGGCATCGCGGGGCGGTAGGGACGGGTGGAGGTCATCGCGTCGAACGCGTCGCAGACCGCGACGATGCGCGCCCCCACGGGGATGTCCGGGCCCCGGACGCCGTCGGGGTAGCCCCCGCCGTCCCACCGCTCGTGGTGATGGCGGACGATCGGCAGCGCGCTCGACAGGAAGTCGATGCCCTGCAGCATGCGCTCGCCGATCTCGGGATGCGAGCGCATCACGTCCCACTCGCCGTCGGTGAGGGCCCCCGGCTTCAGCAGGATCGAGTCCGAGATCCCGATCTTGCCGACATCGTGCAGGATCGAGCCCAGCTTGACGGCGCGCCGCTCGTCGCGCGGCAGACGCAACGCCACCGCGAGCGCCATGGACGTGTCCCTGATGCGGCCCGCATGGGCCTGTGTGTAGGGATCCCGCGCCTCGAGGGCGGACACGAGCGCCTCTATCGTCTTGGTGTAGTGCTCGTCGAGCTTGGCCGCGAGCACGATGCGCGCATGCGCGTTGCGCGCGAACGTCGTGAGCAGCTCGATGCGCCCGACCCCGTCCTCGGGAAACGGGTGGTCGACGAGGCGGTACGTCTCGATCGTTCCCACCGTGTCGGTGCCGAGGGCAAGACGCGTGATCAGGACGCGGCCGAAGCCGACGTCTTTCAAGAAGGCGCGCTCCGCCGCGTCGGCGGAGGCGTCGGAGGCCGACACCTCGATGGACTCGCCGGTCTCGATGACGGCGCGGGTTGCGGGGAAATCGACGAGCGGATACTCCTCTGCGACCGCGTGGAGGCGCGCCGGCGGAACGACGCTGGCGGCGACGTCGCGCACGACCTCGCGCTCCCGGTCGTGGATCGAGACGAGGCAGGCATCCGCCTTGAGCGACGAGACGACCGCGTGCGCAAGGCACGCGAACAGATCTGCGAGGTCGGTTGCCTCCTGCATCGGCGCGAGGCCGCGCGCCAGGTCTGCGCCGCCGAGGGGCCAGAGGGATCCGGGCTCCGGGCGCGCCCCTAGGTCCAGAGCCGGTGTGTATTCCATTTCCTCGCAGATGTCGGCATCGCCGCCGCGGGGCTTGAGGCGCGCGGCGGTAAGCAACAACTCAGAGTCAGAGAAGCGCGCGCGCAACCTCGTCGGCCACGAGGGTGGCGGCCTCTGCGACCCTCACGAAGCCCCCGCGCCTCTCGACGAGGCCGCGTGCCTCGAGGTCCGCCAACGCCGCCTCCCGGCGCGCCAGCGCGCCGTGGCCGAAGCGCCGGACGAAGCCGCCGAGGTCCACGCCGGTCCGCAGGCGGAGGCCGAGCACGAGCGCCTCGCCGGCGCGCTCGTCTGCCCCGAGGCGCTCGTCGCCTGCCACGACCGTCCGGCCCTGCGCGACCGCGTCCACGTAGAGGCGCGGGAGACGAACGCTCCACCATCTCCGTCCGCGCAGGTGACTGTGGGCGCCCGCCCCGAAGCCGACGTAGTCCCCCGCCGACCAATAGAGGCAGTTGTGCCGGGACGCGCGCCCCGGCCTCGACCAGTTCGACACCTCGTAGCGGCGGAGGCCGGCGGCGTCGAGAACCTCGTCGGCGACTCCGTGGCGGTCCGCCTGGACGTCGGGATCGGGCTCGGCGGCGCGCCCCGTCCGCACGAGGGTGGCGAGCGGCGTCCCCTCCTCGACCGTGAGCGCGTAGGCGCTGACATGGTCGGGCTCCGCGTCCACGATGCCGAGGAGGGTCGTTTGCCAGTCGGGTCCGGTCTCCCACGGCGAGCCGTAGATGAGGTCCGCGTTGAGGTCCTCGACCCCCGCCCGCCGCGCCGCGGCGAGTGCGTCGAGCGCGCGGGTCGCCGAGTGGGTCCGGCCGAGACCCGCGAGCACGTGGTCGCACAGCGACTGGACCCCCAGGGAGAAACGGTTGAAGCCGGCGTCGAGGAGCGCCGCGAAGGCGTCCTCGTCGACCGTCTCCGGATTGGCCTCGACCGTGACCTCGGCTCCGGGGGCGAGCCCGAAACGCGCCCGCACCGCCCCCAGCATCCGCGTCAGCAGGCGCGGCTCCAGAAGCGTCGGGGTCCCGCCGCCGAAGAAGACGGAGGTGGCGGGTCCGTCGGCCCCGGGCCACCGCTCGATGTCGCGCACGACCGCGTCCGCATAGGGGGCGTGCAGCCCGCCGAGGCCCTCGTAGGTATTGAAGTCGCAGTAGCGGCAGCGGTGGAGGCAGAAGGGAACGTGGACGTAGACGCCGAGTCCCGGCTCCTCGAGCCAGCCGCCCGCCCGCCCCGGAGCGGCGGGCTCCGTCCGGCGCGCCGTGACCGTCACGGGCGGCCTCCGTCCGCGTCCACGCGCAGCGCCTCGATGAACGCAGACTGGGGCACCTCCACCGAGCCGATCTGCTTCATGCGCCGCTTGCCCGCCTTCTGCCTCTCCAGGAGCTTGCGTTTTCGGGTTACGTCGCCGCCGTAGCACTTCGCAAGAACATCCTTGCGCTTCGCCTTCACCGTCTCGCGGGCGATCACGCGCGATCCGATCGCGGCCTGGATCGGGACGTCGAACATCTGCCGCGGGATCAGCTTGCGCAGCCGTTCGGTCATCGTCTTCCCGTACACGTACGCCTTCTCCTTGTGGACGATCGTCGAGAACGCGTCCACAGGCTGCCCGTTGAGGAGGACGTCCACGCGCACCAGGTCGGAGGGCTGGAGGCCGACGGGCTCGTAGTCGAGCGACGCGTACCCCTTCGTCTTGCTCTTGAGCTGGTCGAAGAAGTCAAAGATGATCTCGCCCAGAGGCATGTGGTAGCGGATCTCGACCCTCTCCGGCGAGAGGTAGTGCATCTCCTTGAGCTGTCCTCGCCGCTCCTGGCACAGCTGCATGACCGTGCCGACGTACTCGCTCGGCGTGACGATCATGACCGACATGAACGGCTCAGCGACCTCCGCGATCGACGCAGGGTCGGGCATCTCGGTCGGGTTGCGCACCTGACGTCTCGTGGAGTCGTTGAGCGTGACGTCGTAGCCTACCGACGGAGCCGTGGCGATGAGGGCGAGGTCGAACTCGCGCTCGAGGCGCTCTCGGACGATCTCCATGTGGAGGAGCCCGAGAAATCCGCAGCGGAAGCCGAAGCCGAGCGCGCCCGACGACTCCGGCTCGAACACCAGCGCAGCATCGTTGAGCTTGAGCTTCTCGAGCGCGTCCCTGAGCAGGGGGAAGTCGTCGCCTTCGATCGGGTAGATGCCGGCGAACACCATCGGCTTCGGCTCTCGGTAGCCGTGCAGCGGCTCGGCCGCGGGACGCGTGCGCGACGTCACCGTGTCGCCCACCTTGGCGAGGGACACCTCTTTGATGCCGGCGATGAGATAGCCCACCTCGCCCGTCTCGAGGACGTCGACCGGCGTGGCGTCCGGGGACATGACTCCGATCTCGTCGGCATCGGCTTCCACGCCCGTGGCCATGAATGCGATCGGAGCTCGCTTCTCGATCCGGCCGTCCACAACGCGTATCGACGCCACCACCCCGCGATACGCGTCGTAGAAGGAGTCGAACACGAGCGCGCGCAGAGGGGCATCGGGGTCGCCGCGGGGAGCGGGCACCCGCGCGACGATCGCCTCGAGCAGCTCGGGAACACCCTCTCCTGTCTTGGCGGAGATGCGGAACACGTCGGCCTCGTCGCAGCCGATCGTGCCCGCGAGCTCGTGGGCGTGGGCGTCCGGCTGGGCCGCGGGCAGATCGATCTTGTTGAGGACGGGGACGATCTCCAGCCCCGCGTCGACGGCGAGGTAGAGGTTGGTCAGCGTCTGCGCCTGGATGCCCTGTGCCGCGTCGACGAGGAGCACGACGCCGTCGCAGGCCGCCAGCGAGCGAGACACCTCGTAGGAGAAATCGACGTGCCCCGGGGTGTCGATCAGATTGAGCTCGTAGAGCTCTCCGTCGGCCGCCTTGTACTCCATGCGAACCGCGGCCGCCTTTATCGTGATGCCGCGCTCTCGCTCGAGGTCCATGCGATCGAGGTACTGCGCTCGCATGTCACGCTCCGAGACGGTCCCGGTGAGGGCCAGAAGCCGGTCCGACAACGTGGACTTGCCGTGATCGACGTGGCTGATGACTGCGAACGCGCGCTGGTGCGCCTGGTCCATGCGGGGAGGGTAGCAGGGGGTACGCTATCCTCCAGAGACCCCGATACCTATCCGAGAAAGCCCATGGCCAACATCAAGAGTCAGATAAAGAGGAACCGGCAGAACGAGGAGCGGCGCGTGCGCAACAAGAGCGCCCGGTCGCGACTCAGGACGCGGGTGCGGCGCTTCGAGGAGGCCCTCGCCGAGGGCGACGTCGACACCGCCCAGGAGCTCTACCGGATCGCGGCGCGTGACCTCGACAAGGCGGCCGGCAAGGGCATCATCCACAAGAACAAGGCTGCCAACAAGAAAGCGCGACTCGCCGCGCGCCTCAACCGGTCCATCTAGCTAGCGACCGAGGGGCTCCTCGGGCGCGCGCTGGACTATCTCGATCACCGCTCTCTCGAGCGCGATCTCAGGAGGCAGGTCGCCTCCTTTCATCTCGACGTCGGCCGCGGCGAGAGCCGCCATGGCCGCGACGAGCTCCTCCTCCCGGAACGAGCGCGCCTGGCGCGCCACTCGATCCGCGCGCCACTCGGGCAGTCCCAGCGCGCGCGCGACCGCCGGCGCGCCCCCAGAGGCGACGGCGCGAGCGAGGACGAGCCGACGCACGTGAGCGACGACCGCCCCGAAGAGGACGAGCGGCTCCTCGCCCTGGTCGAGAAGGCGTCGCAACGCCTCGGCGGCGGTATCGAGACGCCGGTCCCCGACCGCGTCGGTGAGCACGTAGATGCGCTCGTCGGCGAGCCGGGGAAAGAGCCGGCGCACGTCCTCGACCCGCGCCCGCCCCCCTGCAGACGCGGTCGCGAGCTGGTCGAGGGCTCGATCGAGGTCGCGGAGCTCCGTGCCCACCGCGTCGACCAGGGCCCAGCCGGCGCGGTCGTCGAGTGACGTGCCCTTGAGCGCCCCCCGGTCCCGGATCCACCGCACGAGGCGCCGGCCCCGGGGGGCCTCGAGGGCGACGACCTCGCCCGCCCGGCGCACCGCATCGGCGAGCCGGGTCCGGCCCTCGGCCAGGAGCACGAGCACGGCGCTCGGCGACGGGGACTCGATGTAGCCCGCGAGCCAGTCCGTGCCCGTCTTGTCGAGCGCCTGCGCCCCCGCGACGACGACGAGGCGCCGCCCACCCAGCAGCGAGGGCGTCTCGAGCGCGGCCCGGATCTCCGCCGCGGGCGAGGAGGCGTCGAACGATGCCTCCGAGAGAGGGTCGGTGCCGAGCTCCGCCCTGAGGCGAGCGAGGGCCTCCTGCGCGAGGAGCTCGTGCCCCGTGAAGAGATAGACGGGAGCGGTCACGCCTCCCGCAAACCCATCCGGTACACGAACCGATCCCCCGGGCCCCTCAGAACGACGGTTTCCGCGCCCTCCGCCAGGAGCCGGCTCCACTCGCGGCCCATCCACCCCTCGGCCTCCTCCTGGGTCGGGAACGCAGCCGTGGGCTCGAGGTCGTTGCCCTCGGCGTCCTGGGGCACCCAGCGGAACGCGCTCACGCGAGGTAGAAGGCGATCAGGGACAGCCCCACGAGCGACCCGCCCACGACGACGCCCCACACCGCAAGCGACAGCGACGAGACGCCCTCGAGCTCGCGGTCGGCCGCGACGCGCGCCGCGACGCTCCGCCGCCCCGCGGCTCGCTTGCGGCTCGCCCAGCCCTCGCGCGGCTCGGTGGCGCCGAGCAACGCCATCCACAGCACGATGATGCCGACGATCAGAAGGCCCGTGCCGATGCCGTGCGCGACCACACGGTCGCCCAACAGGGCGTACGCGAGGCCGCCCGCGACCGAGATCGCGAGGCAGACGAGGAGCGACACGACGATCACCCGCCCGCTCAGCACCTGCATGAGCAGAGGTTAGCCCGGGGCTCCCGGGGCGACGCCACCCCGGCCCCGGCGGGTCGCGAGCGCGCCGCACACGAGGGCCGCGACGACGGCAGCGAGCGGCAACGCCCAGCCCCGGCTCACCTCGGCCGAGGCCCACGCCGGCGCGCCGAGGAGGTCTCCGACCCACAGGACCCACGCCACGAAGGGCTCGGCGCCGCGCGCGAGCGCCCGTCCCGCGGGCTCGAAGAGGGCGCCGGCGAGCGCGGCGCCGAGGCCCAGGACCGTGGCGGGAGCGATCGCGGGCAGAGCCAGCAGGTTGGCCGCGGGCGCGGTGACCGAGACGGCGCCGAAGACCGCGATCAGGAGCGGAGCCACCGCGGCCTGGGCGCTGAGCGTTGCGGCGAGGCCGAGGGCGAGCGGGCGCGGCATCCACCCCAGGCGGCGGGCGACGGGCCTCGCCCACAGCACGATCCCGCCGGTCGCAGAGGCCGAGAGGGCGAGGCCGACCGAGAGCGCGAGGTGAGGCCTCGCCCCGATGACGGCGATGAGCGCGAGCGCGAGCGCGTGGAGCGGCTCGGATCGGCGCCCGGAGGCGAGCGCCGCGAGGCCGACGGCTCCCATCGCCGCGGCGCGCAGCACGGAGGGCTCCGGACCAACGACCACCACGAACAGGGCCAAGCCCAGAAGGGCGCCCGCGACGCGCGCCCGCAGGCCGAGCGGCGCCAGGGCCCACACGAGGCAGCCGACCACGATCGCGACGTTGCTGCCCGAAACGGCCACGAGATGCGACAGCCCGGCGCGCCGCAGCGTCTCGACCGCGTGCGGGCCGAGGGAGCTCGTGTCGCCGATCGCGAGTCCCCGCAGGAGACCCGCCCGGTCGCCCTCGAGCGGGGCCGTGGCTCGCCGCAGCGCGCGGCGCAACGAGTGAGCGACGCCCGCGAGCCCGCCCTCCGGGGGAGCCCGTTGCACCGAGCGGGGGTCGAAGACAGCATGTGCGCCCGCGCGCCGCAGGGAGGCGTCGAACGGCCCCTCGCCGAGCGGGAGCAGCCACCCCTCCGCGTCCACCTCGAAGCCGATGTCTCCCCCACCGTCGAGCGCGACCACGCCGGCGTCGGCGAGGCGCGGTCGCCCGTCGCAGGAGATGACCTCCACCCACACGAGATCGCCGAGCCCTCCCGCCCGCTCCTGCACGACTCCGCGAAGGTCGCAGCGCGGCACCGCGCGCGCGAGCGCGTCGAGAGGGCCGTCGCGGGAGGCCGCGCGCGCGGACGCCCAGCCGAGCGCGAGCGCGATGCAACC
>DATADD010000003.1:0-7664 GCA_036258675.1 Actinomycetota bacterium
CGGTAGGTCGTGCCCGCTTCGATCGATGGGGTCAACTCTGGGTCGAGCTTGGATCCGTCGTCGACGAGGATGAGCGCGTCGGTTTCGCTCCACCCAACCTCGACCGTCTCGCCGAGACGCCAACCCTCTGCCACGGAGTCCTGGCCTCGCTGGCGCTGCATCACGATCTGGCTTCCGTCCGGCCCCTCGACGTGATACTGAACGATGTCTCCCAGGTACGTGTGGCGAGCAAGCGAACCCCTGATCCGATTCGCCGGCGAGCCGTCGGACGCCGGTCGAACGGACTCGGGCCGGACCGACACCACCACGTCGCGGTCGATGAGGGCGAGGTCCGTGGGAGCGCACCTGAGGAGAAGTCCCGATGACGTGCGCACCGTCGGCGACTCGCCCATGGATTCCACAAGCCCCTCGAAGAAGTTCGTCTGCCCGATGAAATCCGCAACGAAGCGCGAGCGTGGACGCTCGTAGATCTCGCTGGGCGAACCTTCCTGCAGCAGCTTGCCGTCGTGCATGACCGCGATGCGGTCGGAGAGTGTGAGGGCCTCCTCCTGGTCGTGCGTAACGTACAGGAAGGTGATCTCGAGCCGCTCCTGGATGCTCTTGAGCTCCCGCTGCATCGCCTTGCGCAGCTTGAGGTCCAGCGCGGCGAGAGGCTCGTCGAGCAGCAACACCGCCGGCCTGTTGATCAGGGCGCGGGCGAGGGCGACGCGCTGCTGCTGGCCCCCCGAGAGCTCGCGCGGGTAGCGACGCCTCAGATCCTCGAGGCGCACGGTCTTGAGGGCATCGTCGAGGCGCGCCGCAACGTCCGAGCGGGGCAGCTTCCTCTGCCGCAGCCCGTACGAGACGTTGTCTTCCACACTCAGGTGAGGGAAGAGCGCGTAGTGCTGGAAGACCGTGTTCACGCGCCGTCGGTTGGGCGGGAAGCCGGTTATGTCCTCACCGGCGAGGAGGATCCGCCCGGTGTCGGCCCGCTCGAAGCCGGCGACCAGCCTCAGCGTCGTCGTCTTGCCGCAGCCGGAGGGCCCCAGGAGCGAATAGAAATGGCCGCGGGGGACCTCGAGCGAGATGGTGTCGACGGCGACGACGTCCCCGTAGGCCTTCGACACCCCCTCGAGCACGAGGTCGGGTCCACCCTTGCGCAGCGTCACTTCAGTGGTCTGTGATTCTGCTTCAGGCACCCCCTCGACGCAAGCGGCCACGGAACCTTTCCCACGAGGCCGGTGCGCCGGCGGTCCCGCCAGCGTGCCTCACGGGGGCGAGACGCCGTCGCTGCCGAGTGACCGCCGGGCCGGCGGTCCCGAGTCAGCGGGCGCCGGGGTGCTCCAACAGTCCGCGGACGAGGTCCCTTATCGAGATGATCCCGCTCGGCTCACCTCGTTCGCCGAGCACGACGAGATGGCGGATACCGAACTCGAGCATGCGGTGCGCCGCATCGCGTACGTCCCAGGACGCCGTCGCCGTGATCGCGTCGGCGGTCATGTGATCCTCCACCACGGCCTCGTCGGGGTCCGCGCCCGCGGCCATCGCGGTGAGAAGGTCGCGCTCCGTGATGATCCCCGGGCGCCCGTCGTCGGTCGTGACCACCGCCGAGCCGACGCCGCGCTCGATCATGCGTCGAGCGACCTCTCTCAGGGTGTGGTGCGGCCCGACGAGGACGATGTCCCGGGTGACGAGTGGGCCTACCTCCATCTCCTCCCCGACCTTCTGTCCGACGACGGGCGAGCGCCCGGCCAAGGATACCCACGCCGCCCCGAAGACCCGGGGGCGTCGCGGCGCTCAGAGCGGCCTCACCATCACCACGGGGGTGTCGCGGTCCCAGTAGCCGGGAAGATCGCGCGCCTCGAGGAACCCGTTGGCGGAGTAGAACCGGCGCGTCGATCCGTAGCCGTCATCGGGCTCGGGTCCGGGGTCGGAGGCCGACACGGTCAGCACGAGGACCAGGCGCCGGCCCTCGTTCCTCAGCTGGCCGCAGAGGCGAGCGACGAGCTGGCCGCCGAGACCCCGCCTGCGGTGGTCGGAGCGCACCGCCATCCACGTGATCTCGGCCGCGGCGGGATAGTGGCGGGCAACGGTGAGGAACCCCGCCACCTCACCGTCCACCACAGCGACGAGACCGGACTGCGTGCGCACGGCCGCGGCGCACTCCCGCCGTCCGCCCTCGTGTCCGAAGTGATACGGGAGGCTCAGGACGATCGCGTCGCACGCATCGGCATCGGCCCGCTGCAGGGGGCGGACCTCTACGACGCGTGCGCTCAACCCGCCGCAACCGATGCGGCCGGCGGCGGCACGAGGCGGCTGAGCTCGATCAGCACCGCCTCCATCGCCAGGGTCGCGTTGGCGTTGGACTCGAACGACGCGCGCGCGACGAGGCACCGTTCCGACGCGCCGAGCATGGCCGCATCGGTCCCCCCCGAGGACGCCCACGCCTCCAGCTCCGGCGCGTCCGAGTTGACGATGGACTCATGATCGCCGGCGCGCCACGCCACCACGTCGCGATAGAAGGACGCGAGATAGCTGAGCGCCTCGCCGAGCACGTCCTCCTCCAGCCGCTTGAGCTCCCGGCGATGACGCCTCCCGAGGGCGTTGCGCGCCGCGGCCGTGCCCCGGCCCTCGCCGAGGGCGTCGCTCAGCTCGAGCACTTCGGCCCGCTGTTCCTGGTCTCGGGCGCGCACCGCGGCGCGGGCCTCCTGCAGGACGTCGGCGGCTGCATCCAGCGCGCTCGCCGCGGAAGTGAGCCGTCCGGGCAGCGATGCCCACAGCGAGCGCCGGGCCCTCGTCGGCCCATCCAGGGCGAGAGCGCGCGCGAGGGTGAGGTCCCCCGAGGAGGCGCGCGCGGCGGCGTCGGCCACCTCCGTGGCGGCTCCCTCTCCCGTCAGGACGTCGCGGACGCGCGCGAGTGTCAGCGGCTCGAGGCGAACGACGCGGCAGCGGGATCGCACCGTCTCGAGCAGCTCCTCCTCGTTGTCGGACACGAGGACGAAGACCGTGTCGGGTTGCGGCTCCTCGATCGTCTTCAGGAGGGCGTTCTGGGCCGCGTCGTTCATCCGCTCCGCGGCCTCCAAGATGAAGACCTTGAACGCGCCTTCGAAGGGCGAGCGCGCGGCCTCCGGAGCGATCTGGTCTCGCACGACGTCGACGGGGATCAAGGGCCCCTCCGGCGCGTGATGGTGGACGTCGGGATGGGCACGCCGGGCGACGCGACGGCACGACGAGCACTTCGCGCATCCCCGCCCCGGCTCGACCGGGCAGTTGAGCGCCGCCGCGATGGCTTCGGCCGCGGCCCTCTTGCCCGCGCCGGCGGGCCCCAGCAACAGCCACGCATGCGGGCTCGCACCCGAGGCGACCTGCCGCTCGAGCGCCCGCGCCGAGGGGAAGCCCTCGAGCGCATCCCACACGCTCACCGCGGGACCGGCGCCCCCGGCGCCCTGACGGCTCCGATCGGCCTCCTGTCGACCGGCAGCAGGCGTTCCTGCACCGCGGCCACGACATCGCGGTGGACCTCGGCCAAGGGGCGAGAGCCGTCGATCACTACGAAGCGTTCGGGCCAACGAGACGCCAGCTGCAAGTACGCCTCGCGTACGCACTCGTGGAAGTCGAGGTCCTCGCTCTCCATGCGGTCGCGCGCCTCGCCCATGCGCTCCATGGCGGTCGCGGCGTCGACGTGGAGAAGCACCACGAGGTCGGGCATGAGCCCTGCCGTCGCCCAACAGCTGATGTCGAGGATGTGGTCGATCCCGAGCCCGCGCGCGGCCCCTTGGTACGCGAGCGAGGAGTCAAGGAAGCGATCCGAGACGACGATGTTGCCGGCCTCGAGGGCGGGCCTGATCACCTCGCGCGCGTGCTGGGCGCGGTCGGCCGCGTACAGCAGGGCCTCGGCGCGCTCGTCGAGATCGGCGGCGTTCTTGTCCAACAACACGTCGCGGATGCGTTCCCCCACCGCGGTGCCGCCCGGCTCCCGGGTCCCGACGACCCGTTCGCCGCGCGCCTCGAACCACGCGACGAGGGCCTCGGCCTGGGTGCTCTTGCCCGAGCCCTCGCCGCCCTCGAACACGACGAATCGCCCCGGGCCCCGCTCCCTCTCCGCCGCCTCCTCGGTCAGCGTCCGCCGCGCCCGGATGGCGCGCATGGACAGCAGACCCCCGACGAACACGATGCCGCCGGCGAGCCACAGCGTCGCCCGCACCCCCGACACGGGGTAGTCGCCGATGCGGCGATCGCCGATCAGCTCCGCGATCGAGGGAAAGATGCTCAGGCCCACGAGAGTACCGATGCGGATGATCGTGTACGCGGCGGAGAAGGTACGGCCTCTGAGCTCGTCGTCCGTCGTGATCTGCAACAGCGCATACCCGGTCGAGTAGCCCGTGCCGGCGAAGAAACCGAGTGCGGCGGCGATGGGAACCGCGCCGTCGAGGCTCCCGACGCTTGCGAGCGCCGCAAGCCCGGCCCCGAGCAGCAGGATGCACGACGAGAACATCACATCCTTCTTGATCTTCCGAGCCATGAGACCGGTTGCCAGGAGCCCCACGATCATCCCGGAGCCGAAGAACCCGAGGATGAGAGCGAACCCCCTGTCGCTCGCGCCCACGACCTCGCGAGCGAACCCGGGCCCGAGCGAGAAGACCCCTCCGACCGCCGCGAACGTCCCCGCGATGCCGAGCAGCCACGGCCGGACCTGCTTGTGGTCGCGCACGAACGTGAGGCCTTCGACGAGGTCGCGCCACACCTCCCCGAAGTCGAGCTTGCCGGCGCGCCGACGGGAGGAAGTGATCGCGAGCGTGGACACCATCACCGCGGAGAACGTGAACGACAGGGAGTCCATCCACAGCGCGAGCGCGGCGTGGTTGTCGGACAGCCCGCTGAGCACGGGCACGGTCCGCCCCAGCAGCGAGCCGAAGCCCGACAGGAGCCCGTAGACCACGGCCGCCAGCGGCCACGGCCCGTAGACCGCGATCAGCGACAGCGAGTTGGCGTGCGTCAGCTCGTGCGGCTTGACGAAGTTGGGGAGGGAGGCGTCCTTCGCGGGCCCCCAGATCAGCGTGAGGCTCTCGAGCATGGCCGAGCAGACGAGCAGGTAGAGCAGGTTGGGCACGAACGGCAGCGAGAACACGATCGCAGCTCGCACGACGTCGGCCACGACCATCGTCTTCTTTCGGTCCCAACGGTCCGCGATCACGCCGGCGAGGGGCCCGACCACGAATCCCGGGATCACGCGCGCCGCCATCACCGCACCCACGCCGCCGGGCCCGCCGAGGTCGTCGGCGTACACGGCGATCGCGAACACACCGACCCAGTCCCCGAGGCTCGAGACGATCTGCGCGAGGAAGAAGCGCAGGAACGTGCCGTTGCGGAGCAGGCCCACGTAGGACACCTGCCGCGTCATGACCCCCAGATCCGGGCTTCGAGAAGCTTGGATGCGAACGACCTCCGTGTCGGTCCGCAGGACATCCTACGGAGGACGCTATGACTTGGCCGCGGACCCCTTGCGCCTGGCGGTCTTCTTGGCGGCGGACCTCGACGCCTTCTTCCTCGTCGCCTTCTTGGCCCCCTCCGGACGCGGGTTCTTCTTGATGTACCGGCACTTGGGATAGTTGGAGCACCCCACGAAGGGCCCGAACCGCCCCCGCTTCTCGACCAGGGGCGAACTGCACTCCGGACAGCTCTCGCCCGTCTCCCTGGGAGGCTCCTTCTTGATGTACTTGCACTCAGGATAGTTGGAGCACCCCACGAAGGGCCCGAACCGCCCCGTCTTCATCACGAGGTCGGAACCGCAGTTGGGGCACTTCTCCCCGGTCCTCTCGGGGTCCGCGAGCGGCTCGCCGTTCTCGTCGAGCTGCTGGGACCACTTGCACTCCGGCCACCCCGAGCACGACAGGAACCACAGCCCGTGCTTGCCGAACTTCTGGACGACCGGACGGCCGCACTCGGGGCACGTCTTGTCGGTCGGCTTCTCCGGACGCCGCATCTTGTCCTTCTGCTCCTCGACGTGCGCGTTGAAGGCCTCGAAGAACTCGAGCACGACCGGCACCATCTCCTTCGAGCCCTCGGCGATCTGGTCGAGGGCCTCCTCCATGCGCGCGGTGAACTCGAAGTCGACGATGTCGGGGAAGTGGTTCTCGAGCAGCTGCGTCTTCTCCTCCCCCAGCTGCTGCGGGATGAGACGCCTGTTCTCCGAGCGCACGAAGTTCCGGTCGACGAGCTTCTTGATCGTCGGCGAGTAGGTGGACGGCCGGCCGATGCCGAGACGCTCCATCTCCCGCACGAGGGTGGCCTCGGTGTAGCGGGGCGGCGGCTGGGTGAAGTGCTGCTCCTCCTCGAGGCCGCGCAGCTCGAGACGCTCGCCCTCGGTCAGCTCCGGCAGCAGCCCCTCGACCTCCTCCGGTTCGTCGTCGGCGCGCTCGAGGTACACCTTCATGTAGCCGTCGAACTTGAGGATCTGCCCGGTCGCCCGGAAGAGGACTCCATTGGACTCGACATCGACGGAGGTTGCGTCGTAGACCGCGTCCCGCATCTGCGAGGCCATCGTCCGCTGCCAGATCATCTCGTACATGCGGAGCTCGTCGCGCCCGACCTTGCCCTCGAGCTCGCGCGGCAGCGTCGCCGCGTCCGCAGGCCGGATCGCCTCGTGCGCCTCCTGCGCGCCCTTGGACTTGGCGGTAAAGGTGCGCGTCTCGTGGTAGCTCGCTCCGAACTCGTTCTCGACGACGTGGCCGATTGCGGCGAGGGCATCGCGCGACAGCGTCGTGGAGTCCGTCCTCATGTACGTGATCCGTCCGCTCTCGTAGAGATTCTGGGCGAGCGCCATCGTCTTCCAGGTGGGGAAGCCGAGCTTCGAGGAGGCGGCCTGCTGCAGCGTCGACGTCTTGAAGGGGGCGGGCGGTTTGCGCGTTCGCTCCGACTTGCGCACGCCGCGCACGACCCACGGCCCCGGCTCCACACGCGCCTTGACAGCGCGCGCCGCGGCCGCGTCGGCGAGGTCGAACTTCGCCTTGTCGCCGACGGGGTGGAGCGCATCGAACACCTCCCCGTCGCCCGTGGCGAGACGGGCGGTGAGGTCCCAGTACTCCCGCTCCTTGAAGGCGCGTATCTCCCGCTCGCGCAGGACGACCAGCAGCAGGGCCGCGCTCTGGACGCGACCGGCGGAGAGGTGAGGCGCGAGCGTGCGCCACAGGAGCGGCGAGAGCATGTAGCCGACGATCCGGTCCACCGCGCGGCGAGCCTGCTGAGCGTCCACGAGGTCCATGTCGATGTCGCGCGGGTTGGAGAAGGCCTCGGTCACCGCTCGCTTGGTGATCTCGTTGAACGTGACCCGGCGGCGGGCCTCCTTCTTGAGCTTGGCGAGCTCGGCGACGTGCCACGCGATCGCCTCGCCCTCCCGATCCGGGTCGGTGGCGAGCCACACGGTCTCCGCTTCCTTGACCGCCTTGCGGATCGCCGTCATCGCCTTCTTGGAGGTCGGCTGGGACAGCGCCTCGTACTCGAGCGCCACGCCGCCGTCCATCTGGATGCCGAAGCTCGACTTCGGCAGGTCGCGGACGTGGCCCATCGACGCGAGGACCTTGAAGTCCTTGCCCATGTATCTCTCGATCGTCTTCGCCTTCGCCGGCGACTCGACGATCACGAGGTTCTTGGACACCTGTCTCCTTTTGCTTGCCCTGGCTGCTTGC
>DATADD010000004.1:0-3102 GCA_036258675.1 Actinomycetota bacterium
CCTTCGAGGAGAGCCCCAGCTCCTTGGCGATCTCGTGCACCCTCGGCCTAGCCATCGCTCCTTCCCGCCCTGCCTGCCTCGCCTGCCACCCTGCGCGCGAGCGCCTCCACGAGCCCCCCGGGCAGCGCGCCCTCGCGTCGCAGGGCGCGCGCCAGCCGGCCCGAGCGCAGCGCCTCCTCGAGGCACCGTCTCCCGTCGGCGCAGAGGTAGGCCCCCCTGCCCGGCGCCCCTCGTGACCGCTCCAGCGCCACGGCCCCATCCGGGGCCCGGACCACGCGCACGAGCTCGGCGCGCGGCCGGCGCGTGCGGCAGCCCACGCAGGTCCGTACGGGCTCGGCGCCCATCTTAGTTGCGCCCTCCAGCGCGTCGCGTGGGGTCAGGCCCCTCCCGCCGTCCCCTGCGGCTGCGGCGCGGATGCCCGCTCGGCCGCGGGAGCAGGGGTCGCGGGCTCCTCCGACCCGGCCTGCTCGGTCGCGGGGGGCGGTTCGCTGTCCTGGCGGAACTGCGTCTCGGACTTGATGTCGACCCTCAGGCCGGTGAGGCGCGCCGCCAGGCGCGCGTTCTGGCCCTCCTTGCCGATCGCGAGGGACAGCTGGTAGTCGGGCACGATCACGAGCGCCGTCTGCCCGTCGGGCTGGATGCGGACCTCTTTCACCTTGGCCGGCGACAGGGCGTTCGAGACGAAGTCCTCCAGATCGTCGGTCCACTTGATGATGTCTATCTTCTCGCCGCGCAGCTCGTTCATCACCATCCGGACGCGGGCGCCCTTGGAGCCCACGCAGGCGCCGACGGGGTCGACGTTGCGGTCGTGACTCACGACCGCGATCTTCGACCGATGCCCCGGCTCCCGCGCGACGCTCTTGATCTCGACGACGCCGTCGAGGATCTCCGGCACCTCGAGCTCGAACAGCCGGCGGATGAGGTTGGGGTGCGTGCGGGACACGATGATCTGCGGGCCCCGCGCCGACTTGCGAACCTCGGTGATGTAGGCCTTGAGCCTCATCCCGTGCTCGTAGCGCTCGTGGGGGATCTGCTCGTGCGGGGGCATGTGGGCCTCGGTCTTCCCCAGGTCGAGGATCGTGTAGCGGTGGTCGTGCTGCTGCACGATCCCCGTGACGATGTCGCCCTCGCGTCCCGAGTACTCGCCGAACGTGATGTCGCGCTCCGCCTCGCGCAGGCGCTGCGCCATCACCTGCTTGAACGTCTGCGCCGCCACCCGCCCGAAGTCCGCCGGGGTGTCCTCCCACTCGCGCAGGAGCGTCTCCTCCTCCGTGTCGGGGTCGATCTCGACCTCCTGGGCGTAGACGGTGACGTCTCCGTCCTCGCGGTCGATCACGGCGCGGGCGCGCATGCTCTCGTCCGCGTTCGTCATCCTCAGGTACGCGGACGCGAGCGCCTTCTCCATCGCCTCGAGCAGCGTCTCGTACGAGATGCCCCGCTCCCGTTCCACGTCTTTGAGCGACTCCAATGGGATCTTCATGTCCCTCTTCCCCCCTCGCCGCCGCCCCCCCGGGCCGTCAGTGCCATTCGAACACCGTCCTCGCCGACCTGATCTCGTCGTAGGGCACGGTCACGACCTCGCGGTCGTCGTGGTCCCCGCCGTCCAGGTCGACCCGAACGGCGTCGTCGTCGGCTCCGACGATCACCCCGTCGAGCCTGTGGCTGTCGCCGGCGAGGCGCTCCCTCGTCTTGACCACGACCCTGCGGCCGACGCACGCGGCGAAGTGCTGCGGCTGCTTGAGCGCGCGCTCGAGGCCCGGCGACGACACCTCGAGCGTGTACCGGCTCGGGATCGGGTCCCGCAGATCCAGCCCGCGCGAGATCTCCTCGGACACGGCCGCGATCGTGTCGAGGTCGACCCCTTCGTCGGAGTCGACGAACACGCGCACGACAGAGCTGCGCGCGGAGCCCCCGAGCTCGACGTCCCACAAGCGCAGGCGACGTCGGTCCGCCACGGCGCGGGCGAGGTCGGAAACCTCCTCGAGCGCGCCCACCGGTCCTCCTCAAAAACGAAGCCCCTCGCAGAGGGGCCTCCGTCCAACGTCTCTCGCTACCGCCCTGTTCGATCCGAATGTCCTGCTCAGAACGGATTTCCACCCTACCACGCAGCGGGCGGCCCGGCGCGCCTGGTAGACAGAGATCGACACAGGAGGTCGCGTGGCCAAGAAGGGCAGGAAGCGGCGCACGCGCCGCAAGAGCAAGGCCAACCACGGCAAGCGCCCCAACGCCGGGCGCAAGTAGGGGCTAGTCCGGCCCGTCGCCCGGCGCGGCCCTGCCGATGCCGAGCAGCGGCGCCCGGCGCGCCGCCCCCCTGAGCACGACGGCCTCGCCCCCGCCCGTCTCGCCGCGGGCGCGCACCTCCGCCGCCACCCGCTCCGCCTCCTCGAGGAGGGCGTCCACGAGGCGGTCGTGCGGGACCCAGCCGACCTGCTTGCCCTTCGAGAACAGGAGCCCCCGCCCCGGGCCCGCGGCGATCCCGATGTCCGCGTCGCGCGCCTCGCCGGGACCGTTGACCTCGCAGCCCATGACCGCGATCTGCATCGGAGGGAGGTCCATCTTCTCGATCCGGCTCTCGACCTCGCGCGCGAGCTCGAACACGTCGAGCTCGGCGCGCCCGCACGACGGGCACGCGACGAGGTCGAGACCGTCCCGGCGGAGCCCCAGCGCCTGCAGGATCCGCTTGCCGACCTTGACCTCCTCGACCGGCTCCGCCGTAAGGGAGACCCGGATCGTGTCCCCGATGCCCTCCGCGAGAAGGGTCCCGATGCCGATCGCCGACTTCACGACGCCCTGGGCCGGCGTCCCCGCCTCGGTGACACCGAGGTGCAGCGGAACGTCGGTCCGGTCCGCGAGGCGACGGTAGGCGGCGATCATCTCGGGCACGTTCTGATGCTTGACCGACACCTTGATGTCGGTGAAGCCGTGCTCCTCGAGGAGCGCGATCTCGTGCAGCGCGCTCTCGACGAGGGCGTCCGCCGTCGGGCGCCCGTGCTTCGCCACCAGCTTCCGGTCGAGCGACCCCGCGTTGACGCCGATGCGGATCGGGATGCCGCGCTCACGAGCCCCCTCCGCCACCTCCTTGACGTGAGCGGGGTTGCGCAT
>DATADD010000005.1:0-6223 GCA_036258675.1 Actinomycetota bacterium
GCCCCGCCCGCCCGCGTTCCCGCGAGGCCGGCGGGCTCGATCACCACGCGCCCCGGCTCCGCGGTCGCGCGCCCCAGGCGGGTGGCGGAGTGCCCGCGGCTCTCGATGACGCGCGCGGCGCGGTCGGCATCGCCTGCCCGCACCACGACGACGAATCCGACCCCCATGTTGAAGACGCGGAACATCTCCTCGTCTGGGACGCGCCCCGCGTCCTGCACGAGGGTGAAGATCGGCGGCCGCTCCGGCAGCCGCTCGACGACGAAGCCGACGGCACCGGCCCCGAGGCGCGACAGGTTGAGGAGGCCGTCGCCGGTGATGTGCGCGAGCCCGGGCGTCTCGATCCCCTCGTCCCACAGCGCCCGGATCGCGGGCGCGTAGATCGCGGTCGGCTCCAACAGCTCCTCGCCGAGGGCGCGACCGAGCTCGGGCACCCGGTCGTCGAGCGCGAGACCTGCCTGCCCCAGCAGCGCCCGGCGCGCCAACGTGAGCCCGTTCGAGTGGATCCCCGTGGACGCGATACCGACGAGCTCGTCCCCCGGCCGGATCGCGCGACCGTCGACGAATTGCGCCGGGTGCAGGGTGCCGACGCAGGTGCCGACGAGATCGAAGGCCCGTTCGTCGCCGCCCGACCCGACGATCTCCGGGAGCTGCGCCGTCTCGCCGCCGGGGATCGCGATGCCGGCGACGGCCGCCGCCTCGGCGAGCCCGCGCAGGATCGCGTCGGCGCGCCCCTCGTCGAGCGAGTGCACCGCGAGGTAGTCGACGAGCGCGAGGGGGCGTGCGCCGACGCAGACAAGGTCGTTGACGTTCATGGCGACGCAGTCGAACCCGATCGTGTCGTAGCGGTCGAGGGCCGCGGCGACGATCGTCTTGGTCCCGACGCCGTCGGTGCACAGCGCAAGGGCGACGTCGTCGGTCAGCTGCAGGACGCTGGCGTAGTGCTCGAAGCCGGTCAACACGCGCGCGCCCTCCGCGTGCGCGAGCGTGCCGCCCAGCCGGTGCGCCACCGCGCGCAGGGCGCCGGCCTGGTCGCGCACGCCCGCGCCGCGGTAGTCCAAGGTCATGACGCCACGCTATCCGAGGCCGGTGGGTTGGCCCCGGCGATCGCTCTCGGGGCCGGCCATCCGCACCGCGGGCGCGCCCTCGGGCACCGCCAGGGCCCATCCGAGCACGACCGCCGCCGGCAGCGCCGCCGTCGCATAGGCCCACGCGAACCCCGCTCCCTCCGCGAGCGCGCCGATCGCGGTGGGGGAGATGAGGTAGCCGAGGTCGCCCGCCATCTGGTTGACCCCCACCGCGGCGCCCGAGCCGCCCTCGGGGATCGAATCCGCGAGAAGGCCTCCGGCGGCGACGCTCGAGGCGGCGATCCCCGCTCCGAGGGCGACCATGATCGCGAAGTAGGCCCACGGCGCTCCCTCGATGAACCCGAGCGCGGCGGTCGCGGCCGCGGTCACGCCCATGGACGGCAGCATCACGGCGCGCCGACCGCGGCGGTCCGCGGCGCGCCCGGAGAAGAACAGCACGACGAGCTCCCCGGCCGCGAGCAGGGTCGCGGCGTACCCGATCGACTCCTGGTCGAAGCCGAGGCGATCGCGCGCGAACACGGGCCCGAGGTTCTGTGCCGGTCCCGAGATCGTCCACCACCCCGCGAACGTCGCCGCCAACGCGATCACGTAACGGCGGTCGGAGAACAGCGGCCGGGCCGCGCGCAGCGCCTCGAGCGGCCGTCGGCGAGGCCCCCTCTCCGCGGCCTCCCCGGCCATGACGAACCACGTGATCGCGCTCGCCACGAGGAGCCCGGTGCCGTAGAAGTGGAACGGTGCCGCGAGGCCGAAACGATCGGCGACGATCCCGCCGAGCGCGGGCCCGGCCGCGATGCCGACGAGGAACGACGAGCGGAACGCGCCCGTGGCCCTGCTCATCGCGGCGGGCTCGATGATGCGCAGGATGCGGTTCATGAGGCCGGTGATGAACAGCGCCGATCCCGCGCCGCCGAAGCCCCGCGCCGCCACGAGCTGGGGGAAGCTGCCGGCGAACCCGGCCGCGTAGGACGACAGCGCGACGACGAGCAGTCCGGCGAGGGTCGAGGCGCGCTCTCCGAAGCGGTCCACGAACAGGCCCGCGAACAATCCGAAGGAGAACCTCGTGGTCCCGAAGACGGTCTGCACGAGGCCGATCGCCGCGAGCCCGACGCCGAAGGACTCCGCGTACAGCGGCAGGATCGGCACGAGCATCCCGAAGCCGAGCGCGACGGTCACCGAGATGGGCAGGAGGCGGCGGAACTCGGGGCGCCGAAGCGGCGAGAGAGGCTCCGGCGCGCCGCCGGCGCCGGCCACGCTAGGGCGCCTCCACCCGACGACGGGTGACCGCGCGCGGCCGCCCCATATCGCTAGCCGGAGCGGGGCGCGCGCTCGACGAGCTCGACGAGCAGGCCGAGATTGCCGCGCGGGTGGACGAAGGCGACGAGATGGCCCCCGCCCCCTCGGCGCGGCTCCCGATCGATCAGGGCGACGCCGGCCTCCTCGAGCCTGCGCAGCTCGGCGCGCAGGTCATCGACCTCGAGCGCGATGTGGTGCAGTCCCTCGCCGCGCCGCGACAGGAAGCGCGCCACCGTCGAGTCCCTCCCGACGGGCGCGATCAGCTGGAGGGCGGAGTCGCCGAGCGGGAGGGTTGCCTCCTCCACGCCCTGGTCGTGCACGCGCTCGCGCCCCGACGGCTCCAGCCCCCACACCGCCCGCATGTGCGCGAGCGCGTCGTCGAGATCGGCCACGGCGAGGGCGACGTGCTCGATCCGGTCCGGCATGACCGGGCATCCTAGTTTCCGGCGCGCCGCCGCTCCGATTCCGTCACCGCACGCCACAGCGCCTCGAGGTCGCGCGTCTCGACCCGGGCGCGGAAGGGCCCCTCGCGGAGCATCGTGGAGAGCTCCTCGGCCGGCATGGGGCGCGCGAGGAAGTAGCCCTGGGCGAACGTGCAGCGCAGATCCCCGAGACGCTGCCACACGTTCTCGTTCTCGACGCCCTCGGCCACGACCTCGAGACCCAGATTGCGGCCGAGGTCGATCGTGGAGCGGACGATCACAGAGTCGTTGTCGCTCGCCTCCATGCCGAGAACGAAGGACTTGTCGATCTTGATCGCGTTTACGGGCAGCTGCCTCAGGTACGCGAGCGACGAGTAGCCGGTCCCGTAGTCGTCGATCGCGAGCCGGATGCCCATGTGGTTGAGCCGCGTGAGGACCTCGAGGGCGCGGAAGGGGTCGACCATGATGCCGCTCTCGGTGATCTCGAGCTCGAGCCACGCGGGCGAAACGTTCCACTTGCTGAGCAGGCGAGCGACCTCGTTGGGAAAGGCCGCGTCGAGCAGGCTCTGGACGGACAGGTTGACGGCGACGTGGAGGTTGAGCCCCTCGTCTCGCCATCTTCGGCACTGGCCGAGGGCGGTGTCGAGGACCTGCAGGGTGAGGGGACGGATCAGCCCGGTGTGCTCCGCGAGGGGGATGAACTCGTTCGGGGGAAGAAGCCCCCGCCGGGGATGGTCCCAGCGCACGAGCGCCTCGACGCCCTCGACGTTCCCGCTCGGCAACAGCGCCTTGGGCTGGTACACGAGCACGAGCTCGCGCCGCTCGAGCGCCTGCCGCAGCTCGCCGACGAGCGCGAGGCGGTCCGGGCTGTACTTGTCCTGCTCCGGCGCGTAGATCTCGTAGCCGCTGTGGAGCTCCTTCGCGGCGTACATCGCGACGTCGGCTTTCTGGATCAGTGAGTCGGCGTCGGCCCCGTGGTCCGGGAACAGCGCGATCCCGATGCTCGAGCCGACGTGGAACGAGAGCGACGGCAGAGTGATCGGATCGTCGAGGGCCTCGAGGATCTTCTCCGCCGCACGGGCGGCGTCGTTGGCCTCCCCGACGTGGGGCAGCAGGATGGCGAACTCGTCCCCTCCGTGGCGCGCGATCGTGTCGCTTTCCCGCAGCGCCCCCGCGAGGCGAGCGCCCGCGAGCTGGAGCAGCTGGTCGCCGTTGTGGTGGCCGAGGGTTTCGTTGACCTCCTTGAAGCGGTCGAGGTCCATGATGAGTACGGCGCAGCCGGACGATTCCCGGCGCGCCGCGGCCACCGCCTGGTGGACGCGGTCGCGGAACAGCGTCCTGTTTGGCAGCCCCGTCAACCCGTCGTGCAGCGCCTGATGCTCTTTCTCGGCCGCCTGGCTCCGGAGACGCTCGATCAGGACGTGGTTCTCCAGGGACGTGCCGCCGGCCTTGGCGACGAGCACGATGGGGAGGGCGAGGAGGGGGAGGAGCGCGGCCGCGCTCTGGGCGGTGAAGACGGTGAGGGGGACGAGCGCGAGCAGCACGATCTCGGAGTCCCGCGGCGCGAGCCCTTGCCGCAGCGGCGGACGGAGGCCGCGCCCGGCGGCGTGCTCGAGAAGTCGGTCCGAGAGGAACACCGCGCCCGCGACCCCGAACGCCCCCAGGATCGCGTCGCCGGCGACGCCGCCCGCGCCCACGAGCGCGCCGGCGTCGATCAGATGGGCGATCGCGGAGGCGACCCCGAGCGCGAGGGCGCGGCGCCCGAGCGCGAGGACCGCGGGCACGGACAGGCTGCGTGTGGCCACGTGGACGGCTGCCCCCCCGAGGGCCTGGGTCACGAGGGCGAGCGGCGCGCCGACCACGAGAAGGAGCGCCATCAGAAAGGGCGTCGTGACCGCGATCCCGTGGTCGTGCCCCCGCGCGAACCAGGGACGCGCCGCCTCCCCCGCGACGACGAGGCCGACCAGCAGCCACGCGCGCGGGTCCCCGGTGAGACCGGAGAGCCGGGTCGCCGCGAGGCCGATCAGGAACGCGCCGGCGCCTCCGAGCGCCACCGCGACGGGCGTCGGCCGTCCCACGGGGGCCGCGCCCTCCCGGATGTCGGACGGCGGGGCGCCCGCGCCAAGATCATCCACCTCATGCCATCGGAGAGCCGGGAAGGGTGCTTTAGGCCGCGGGGTTGCAGGTAGAGGAAGGTTCCCCGCCCGCCGCGCCTCGGCGGGCCGCCCCTAGGATGGGTGCTTCGGTCCTCCGGGCGGAAGAGACACGCAAAGGAGCGCCCATGTCCCGCACGGTCATCGCCTCCGCCGCTCGCACCGCGATCGGCAGGTTCGGGGGCGCCATCGCCCACGTGCCCGCGGTGGACCTCGGGGCCCGCGCCATCGCCGGGGCGCTGGAGCGGGCGAGCCTCCCGGCGGACGCCGTCGACTACGTGATCATGGGCCAGGTCCTCCAGGCGGGCACCGGCCAGATCACCGCCCGCCAGGCGGCCGTCAAGGCTGGGGTGCCCTACGCCGTGCCGGCGCTCACGGTCAACAAGGTCTGCCTCTCGAGCCTCAACGCGATCGGGCTCGCGGACAGCCTGATCCGCGCCGGCGACGCCTCGGTCGTCGTGGCCGGAGGGATGGAATCGATGGACGGTGCGCCCTACCTGTTGCCGCGCGCCCGCCACGGCTACCGCATGGGCGACGGGACCCTCGTCGACTCCATGATCTTCGACGGCCTCTGGGACGCCTTCGGCCACAAGCACATGGGCGACCAGTCCGACGACGTCAACGCCGAGTTCTCGATCGGCCGCCAGGAGCAGGACGCGTGGGCGGCCCGGTCCCACCGGCGGGCGCACGCGGCCACCGAGGACGGCCGCTTCGGGGCCGAGATCGTCCCCCTCGAGGTCGTCCCGCGCAAGGGCGACCCCATCGTCTTCGACGCCGACGAGGGGATCCGTCCCGACACGACGCCCGAGACGCTCGGCAAGCTGAGGCCCGCGTTCCGCCCCGACGGGACGATCACCGCCGGGAACGCGTCGCAGGTGTCCAACGGCGCCGCCGCGGTCGTGGTCGCGAGCGAGGAGCGGGCGAAGGAGCTTGGCCTCGCCCCCATCGCCGAGATCGTGGCCCACGGCATGTCGGCGGAGCGGCCTCCGTACCTCCACACGGTGCCCGCCCTCGCGCTCCAGGCCGCCCTCAAGAAGGCGGGCATGTCGCCGGGAGACCTCGATCTCGTCGAGATCAACGAGGCCTTCGCCGCGGTCGCGCTGCACGCATCGCGCATGCTGTTCAACGGCGACGACGCGGCGCAGGACAGGGTCAACGTGAACGGGGGCGCGGTCGCGCTCGGACACCCCATCGGCGCGACCGGGGCGCGCCTCGTCGTGACGCTGATCCACGAGCTGGCGCGCCGGGGCGGCGGAGTCGGCGCGGCCAC
>DATADD010000006.1:0-4133 GCA_036258675.1 Actinomycetota bacterium
GAAGACGAGCCGGTCGGTGGGGCGATCGGGGGCGAACGCAACCTCGAGGCGCCCCCGGACCCGCCCCGCCTCCGGCTCGACGTCCAGATGCAGGGAGTAGCGCGGGCGCGACGCGCCCGGCCGCGCGTAGCTCGGGGGCGAGGAACAGGAGCGCCCGCCGGGGGAGTGAGGGTCCGGCGTCCCTCGGGCGCGCCGTTGCTGTCGCGGCGGCTCCTCCGGCTCGCAAGCCGCGAACGCGATCGACATCACGATCGCCGCGCCGACGCACAACCTCCGCATACCAGCAGGATAGGGGCCGCCGTTTCGGCCGTAAGGTCCTCGGGTAGGGGAGACGCCATGGAAGACGAGCGGGCGCGGGCCCGCGAGCAGATGCGCGAGGAAGCCGAGTCCTTCACGGGGGGGCCGGGGGTGGCGGCGTCCAAGAGTCAGGCGCGCGGGTCGCTGGTGGGCACCCTTCTCGGCGCGGTTGTGGGGGCGATCGCCGGCCTCCTCATCGGTGCGCTTCTGTTCGAGACCGAGGGCCTCGTGATCACCGCGGTCGCATGTGCGGTCGCGGGGGCTACCTTCGGCGGGACCGCGGGCGGGTTCCTGAGGCCGCGCGGCAAGCTCGGGGAGTCGGAGGCGGACCGCTAGCTCCCCGACGCGGCGCCCGAACCTGGGACCGCCCCCGCGCCGAGGAACATGAGCGCCTTGATCGCAACGCGCCGGGTCCGGCGATAATCGAGGGCGTCAAGTCCGCTCTTCGTCTGCCGAAATGGAGGGGACGAACGAGCCGAGCCAGGAGGCCCGCCTTGCGACGCACCCTCGTCACCATCATCGCCCTCGCCATGGTGGCGACGGCATGCGGAGGCACCTCCGGGACGAGCTCCGAGGATCCCCGCGCCACCCTGACGAGCGCCCTCGAGAGCCTGGAGGCGTCCGCGGGGACGACGATGCAGCTGACCCTGCAGTCGACCCCGGAGTCGCTCCGGGCGCTGGCCGCGCAGGGCGGCGACGCGCTCCCGGCCGACGACGCGCAGAAGATCCTCGACTCTTCGCTGACCATTTCGAGCAACCTCGAGCGCGACCCGGCCGAGGCGGCCGCACAGATCGTCGTCAACGTAGGCGGCGACGAGGACCTCGAGGTGCGCGTTCTCGGGACCGCTCTGTACGTGCGCGCCGACGTGCGCAGCCTGCTCGAGACGTTCGGGCAGGACCCCGCGATGGCGGACCGGTTCGTGCAGCAGGGCGCGCTGTCCGGACTCGACTTCGTGCAGCCTCTCGTCGACGGGGAGTGGCTCGAGATCGAGGGGCTCGAGCAGTTGATGTCTCAGACGGGGGCACAGCCGACCCCCACCGAGGAGCAGCGCAAGGTGCTCTCCGACCTGGTCGAGTCGCTCGAGGGCGCGGCCAGCGTGACGTCGGAGGGAAACGATGACGCCGGCGAGCACCTCGTCGCGTCGGTGCGCCTGCGCGACGTCTATCGGGATCTGCAGAAGGCCGCGGCCGACCTGGGGCAGCTTCCGGCGACCGGCGCCCTCCCTTCGGAGAGCGAGGTCCCCGACGAGACCGTCCGGGTGGACTTCTGGGTCGACGACGGCCGCCTGACGCAGGTCGAGTTCGACTTCCTCCAGTTGCGGGACTTCGAGGACGCGCACATCCCCGAGGGCGTCGAGCGACTGGCGCTGCGCGTCGCGTTGTCCGAGTTCTCGGGCGACGTGGAGCGGCCGGAGGGGGCGGTGCCGGTGGACCTGCAGCAGGTCTTCCAGGGCATGCTGGGAGCGGGGGCGCCGGCCGGCGCGGCCCCCTGAGCCGTCCCGGAGCGCGGAACGCTTCGGGCGCGCCGCCCCGCTCCTGGGACGTGCACGGACTACGTAGCCCCGCCCGGCGATCGACGTAAGGGCAGGTAGAGGGGGCCGAGGCGCCCCGTCGCCGTCCCCGCCCGCGCCGGCCCCCATAGCGACCCCGCCTCAAGAGCCAGGCTCATCTTCCGATTACCTGGGCGATGGCTCCAGACACCGCGTTCGCGCACGACAAGGTGGGGGCGCGTCCCAAGACGCAGGTCCACCCCGGCTCGGCCAACGGCCGCGCCTTCGTGCAGCCCAGGAGCTCGGGATGGCTGGAGAAGTGGTTCCGTACGTGCGCGGACCTCGCCAGCCTGAAGGCGTCCCACCGCATGCTCGACGCCGTCATCGACCGCGTGGAAGGCCGCCGCATCAAGGTTGGCGACCACTGGTTGATCGACTTCGCGTCCTGTAACTATCTCGGCTTCGACCTCGACCGCGAGATCATCGAGTCGATCCCCGCCTACGTCGACGATTGGGGGACCCACCCCAGCTGGTCTCGACTGCTCGGGAGCCCCGTGCTCTACGAACGCATCGAGCAACGGCTGGTGGAGCTTCTCGGGTGCGAGGACGCGCTCGCGCTGCCCACGATCACCCACATCCACACGTCCGTCCTGCCGGTCCTCGCCGGAGGAGGCGTGATCTTCCTCGACTCCCGGGCGCACAAGACGATCTACGACGGCTCCCTGATCGCGGCCTCCCACGGCGCCACGATCCAGCGCTTCCAGCACAACGACCCAGAGCACCTCGGGTCGCTGCTCGAGGCCACGAAGGTCGCGCCGCGCGTCATCGCGATGGACGGGGTCAACAGCATGACCGGCAACGCACCGGACGTGCGGGAGTTCGCCCGGGTGGCGCGCGAGCACAATGCGCTGCTCTACGTCGACGACGCCCATGGGTTCGGCGTCATCGGAGAGCGGGGTCCCGGCGAGCTGTGCGACTACGGCATGCGGGGCAACGGGATCATTCGGTTCTTCGACGAGGGCTACGACAACATCGTCTTCGTCGGCGGCTTCTCCAAGGCCTACTCCTCTCTGCTCGCGTTCGTCGCCTGCCCGACGGAGCTTAAGGACGTCCTCAAGGTGGCGGCGCCGCCCTACCTGTACTCGGGGCCGTCGCCGGTCGCGTCCCTCGCCACCGTGCTCACGGGCCTCGACGTCAACGAACGGAGAGGGGATGCGATCAGGGCGGACCTGCACTCCAAGACCGAGCGGGTGGTGGATCACCTCCGAGCTCTCAACATCTACACGCCCAACCGGTCGGGGTTCCCTATCGTCGAGATCCCGCTCGCGGACGCAGACGACATCGACGAAGTGGGCGAGTATCTCTTCGACCGCGGGATCTACGTGACGCTCGCCGCCTACCCGCTCGTTCCGAGGGCGGAGGTGGGTTTCCGGGTGCAGGTCACCGCCGCCAACACCGACTCCGACATCGACCATCTCCTCGATGTGCTCACCGAGCTCGTCGACCGCTTCCAGCTCAAGGGGGCGGACGGAGAGCCGAAAGAGCGGGCTGCCGACGCGGCGCGCCGGAGCTAGCGGTGGCCGAGACGGCGGCAGTCGGGACACAAGCCCCGCCTCCGGACGCGGCCCCGCCTTCGGCGAGCCGGGCGGCGCGGTGGCCCCACCTGTGGAAGGCCTACCTCGCGCTCGGAGCCGTCCTCGTCGCGCTCTACTACCTGTCGCCCCTGCGGGGCAACGGCGCGCTCTTCAACCTGATCGGACTGTCGCCGGCGATCGCCATCGTCGTCGCCGTGCGGCTGCACAAGCCGAAGTCGCCGAGCGCCTGGTACCTGTTCGCCGCGGGACACGTGATGTTCGTCATCGGCGATGCCTTCTACTACAGCTACCCCCTGGTCACGAACCAAGAGCTCCCGTTCCCGTCGGTCGGCGACGTCTTCTATCTCGCCGTGTACCCGGCGCTCGCCGGGGGCCTCCTCGTGCTGATCCATCGCCGCAACCCGCGCGGCGACCGCGCCAGTCTCATCGATGCCCTCATCATCACCACCGGACTGGGGCTGCTCTCCTGGGTGTTCCTCATGGAGCCCTACGCGCACGATGCCAGCCTCTCGTTGCTCGACAGGGGTGTTCTCATCGCGTTCCCGCTCATGGACGTCCTCCTGCTCGCGGTCGCGATGCGGTTGTTCGTCGACAACGGGATGCGGGGTCCCTCGCTGTATCTCCTTCTCTTCAGCATCGTGTCGCTGCTCGCGACCGACGCGGTCTACAACCTCGCGTCGCTGAACGGCACCTACGACGAGGGCAGCCTCCTCGACATAGGGTGGGCGGCCTACTACCTGCTGTGGGGCGC
>DATADD010000007.1:0-10155 GCA_036258675.1 Actinomycetota bacterium
GGGCGCGCTCTGCAGCCGCTCGGATATCCGCCGGCCGAGCTCCATGTCCTCGACGAGGATGTGCTGCACCTGCGTCTGCCGGTAGTCCTCCTGGTGGGAGTCGTAGTAGTCGCGCAGCTCCTGGTCGCTCGGCCCCTCCTCCTGCGTCACCTCGGCGCGCAGCCTGTCCTCGAGCAGCTGGTCGCGCACGAGGTCGCGGAGCTCGGGCATCGTGAATCCGCGCTCCTCCACCGCCTTCTCGAACTCCTCCTCGGAGGGGAACTGCGACTTGATGGTCTCGAGCTCGTCGTCGATATCCGCGGCGGTGACCTCGATCCCGAGCTCCTCCGCCTTCGGCGCGAGCACCGCCCGCCGGATGTGCTGGGAGAGGTACGCCTGCTCGAACTGGCGGCGCGCCGAGGCCGTGGATCCCTGCTGCGCGAGCTGCTCGAACTGGGCCGTTTTCTCGAAGCGGTCGACGGCCTCGTCGACCTCGGACACGAGGATCTTCTCGCCCGCGACGGTCGCCGCGACCGGGTCGGCGGCGTCACCGCACGCGGCGAGGCCGACCGCGGCCAGCGCCCCGGCCGCGAGCCCGGCAACCGTCGTACGGAGCTTCGTCCTCATGCCGCCGAGGTTAACTGCTGCAGGAGGTTGGCCACCCACGGGACGACCTCCTTCGCGGGCAGCAGCCGCTCCGGGACGAGGAGGGTCTGGGTCCCCGCCCTCCACTGCGAGCCGGGCACGAGTCTCTGCAGGCGTATCTGACGCGAGTCCTCGAGGTCGAGGGGTCGGACGCGCAGGTTGCCGGCGACGGTGGCGGCCTCCGCGATCCCGGCCTCGACCATGAGACGGCGCAGGGCCGCGACCTCGAACAACGCCTCGACCGGAGGCGGAAGCGGCGCGCCGTAGCGGTCGGTGAGCTCCGCCCGTACCTCGTCGAGGTCCTCCGGGGCGCGCGCCGACGCGATGCGCCGGTAGGCCTCGAGGCGGAGGTTCTCGTCGGCGATGTAGCTCTTGGGGATGAACGCCTGCAGGGGGAGGTCGATGCGAACCTCGACCTCCTCCTTCCACGGCAGGCCCTTGGCCTCGTCGACGGCGGACGCGACGAGCTTGACGTAGAGGTCGAAGCCGACCTCGGATATGTGACCGTGCTGCTCCTCCCCGAGGAGGTTGCCGGCCCCGCGGATCTCGAGGTCGCGCATCGCGATGCGGAACCCCGACCCGAGGCCGGTGTGCTCGGCGATCGTCTTGAGGCGCTCGTGCGCCTCCTCGGTGATCGAGCGCTCCGGAGGGAAGAACAGGTACGCATAGGCGCGCTCGTGGGCACGGCCCACCCGGCCCCGCAGCTGATACATCTGCGACAGGCCGAGGAGATCGGCTCGCTCCACGATCAGCGTGTTGACCGTGGGAATGTCGAGGCCCGACTCGACGATCGTGGTGCACACGAGAACGTTCGTCTTCGCGTCCCCGAAGTCGAGCATCGCCTGCTCGAGCATCCTCTCGTCCATCTGCCCGTGGGCCACGCCCACGTTGGCTTCGGGCACGAGGTCCCGGACGAGGCGCGCCGCGTGGTCGATGGTGGCGACGCGCGGGTGCACGTAGAAGACCTGGCCGTCGCGCAGGAGCTCCCTGCGGATCGCGGACCGGATCGTGCCCTCGTCGAGCTCGCCGACGTAGGTCATGACCGGGTGCCGGTTCTCGGGCGGCGTGTCGACCAACGACATGTCGCGGATGCCCGACATCGCCATCTCGAGGGTGCGCGGGATGGGCGTGGCCGTCAGGGTCAGCACGTCGGCGTTGCGCCGCAACGCCTTGAGCCTTTCCTTCTGCTGCACTCCGAACCGCTGCTCCTCGTCGATGATCACGAGTCCGAGTTCCGCGAAGGAGACGTTCTCCTGCAGCAGCCGGTGCGTGCCGACGACGACGTCGACCTTGCCCGAGGCGAGATCGGCAAGCACCGTCTTCGCCTCGCCCGGCGACAAGAAGCGCGACAGCATCTCGACCCGCACGGGGAAGTTGCGGAACCGCTCCACGAACGTGGCGTGGTGCTGCTGGGCGAGGATCGTCGTCGGCACCAGGACCGCCACCTGCTTGCTCTCGGCCACGGCCTTGAACGCGGCCCGCACCGCGATCTCCGTCTTGCCGTAGCCGACGTCGCCGCACACGAGCCGGTCCATCGGGATCGGCCGCTCCATGTCGTCCTTTACCTCGTCGACGGCGCGCAGCTGGTCGGGGGTCTCCTCGTAGGGGAAGGAGTCCTCGAGCTCGCGCTGCCAGGGGGTGTCGGGGCCGAAGGCATGGCCCTTGGCGCGGATGCGCTCCGCGTAGAGGGCGACGAGCTCGTGCGCGATCCGGCGCGCCCTGCGCTTGACGCGCGCCTTCGTCTTGGCCCAGTCGCCGGTGCCCAGACGATTGACCTTGGGGGCTTCGCCGCCGATGTACTTCGAGACGAGATCTATCTGATCGCTCGGGACGAACAGCTTGTCGCCCTTCGCGTACTCGACGACGAGGTACTCCCGATGCACCCCGAGCAGCTCGCGGTCGACCATCCCGCTGTAGCGGCCGATGCCGTGGACCTCGTGGACCACGAGGTCGCCGGGGGCGAGATCGAGCGGCCCGGCCGCGTCCCGGCGCCGCCCTCCGAGCCGGCGGCGAGCCGCGCCCGACCGGCGCCCGGTGAGGTCGGACTCCGCCACGAGAGCCAGACGCGCCCACGGCAGAACGAAGCCCCGCCCGAGCTCGGCCACGACGACACGCCCGCCTCCGTCGCCCGCCGCGCCCGCGGCCGCGTCCTCCAGCGGCCACGCCAGCCCCTGCTCGCGCAGGTTGGCCTGGATGCGCGCCGCGGTCTCGGGCAGCGACGCCGCCACCACGGCCCGGTAGCCCTGTCCCACGAGCTCGGCGAGACGCGCCACGAGCACCTCGGGCTTGCCCGCGGTCGAGGTCCACGTGTCGGCTCCGAGCACCTCCGAGCCGGCTTCCGCGAAGCTCGACAGGAGCACGACCTGCGCCGGCTCGAGGGCGTCCTCGAGGGGCGCGTAGTGGAGGCGGGCCTCGTCCGCCGAGTGCGCCCACTCCGTCACCTGCTCCATGACCTCGTCGGCCCGGTCGCGCACGCGCTTGGGCTCGATCACGACCACCGGCGAGCCGCTCGGGAACAGCGCGGGGAGCGGGACGAGGCCGCCCACGAGCAGCGGCATGAGGCGCTCGGCCCCGGAGCCGACCACCCCCTGTGCGAGCTGCTCCAGAAGCGGGTCGTCGACGCGGCCGGCGAGCTCGGCGGCGCGCGCGATGGTCGCCTCGTCCGCCACGAGCTCGCGGCAGGGCGCGATGTCGATCGACTCGATCTCGCCGAGCGAGCGCTGCGATGCAAGCGCGAACTGTCTGAGGGAGACGACCTCGTCGCCCCACAGCTCGGCCCGCACCGGCCGCTCCGCCGCGGGCGGGAAGACGTCGAAGATCCCCCCGCGCAGGGCGAACTCCCCCCGGCGCTCGACGATGTAGTTGCGTTCGTAGCCCATGGTCACGAGCCGCGCGGCGAGCTCGTCGAGCGCGACGTCGGTGCCCTTGGCGAGCGCGAAGCCGTGATCGCGCTCGCCGAGCGGCGCCACGAGCTGGGTCGCTCCCTGCGCGGTCGCCACGACGAGGAACGGACGCGCCGAGCGCAGTCGATGCAGGACCTGGAGGCGCCGGCCCATCGTCTCGACCGAGGGCGACACGGGCTCCCCGGGCAGGACCTCCCATCCGGGAAAGACCTCGGCCCCGGCCGGTCCGAGGAACGCCTGGGCATCGCGGGCGAGGTGCTCGGCTTCCTCCGCGCGCGCCACGACCGCGAGCACCGGAGCCCTCAGGTGGCGGACGAGGGCCGCGAGCAGGAACGGGCGCGCCGGCTCCGCGACGGTGACGGGAGCGCGCGCGTCCACGAGCGCGCGCACGCGCTCCTCGGGCAACAGGTCGAGGAGGGGGGCAAGTGAAGCCACTGCTCGGAGCCAGTCTACGAGCGGCGCGGCCGCGGCGCGGCTGCCGGAAGCGCTGCTATGCCCGGTCCGCGGGGCGCGCGTTGAACTCGTTCATGGCGGCCTCGTACCCCGCGGCCGCGACGCGCTCGACCGCGTCGGCGGCGCGCTCCACGATCTCCGGGAGCTGCTTGCGCTCCGATCCGGTGAAGCGCTCGAGCACCCAGTCGACGGGGTCGCGCCGGCCCGCGGGCCGAGAGATGCCCACGCGGACGCGGCCGAAGTCCCTCGTGCCGAGGTGGGCGACCACCGACGCGAGCCCGTTGTGGCCGGCGATGCCGCCGCCGAGCTTGACCCTGACCTGTCCGAAGGGGATGTCGAGCTCGTCGTGGACCACGAGGAGGTCGGCGGGCGACGACCGGTACCACCGCACGAGCTCCCGCACCGGCCGGCCCGAGTCGTTCATGTAGGTGAGGGGACGCGCCAGCACCGCGCGCCGGCCTCCCACCGTCGTGTCGGCGGCGAGGCACCCGCTGCGGTGGCGCCTCAAGGTCTCGCCCGCCCGCCGCGCGAGCAGCGCGACGACCACGGCGCCCGTGTTGTGGCGGGTCTCCTCGTAGCGGGCGCCGGGGTTGCCGAGGCCCACCACGACGAGCCGCGCCTCCTCCGGCGCGCCGTCGCGGAGCGGCACCGCTGCGCTGCGCCGGTGCAGCCTCAGGAGGCCGCGCCGGCCTCCTCGCCGCCCTCGGGCTCGGGGGCCGCCTCCGCGGCCTCCTCCTCGGCCGCCGCCACCTGCTCGACGTCGCCCGACACGGCCGCCTGCATCGCCTCCAGCTCCTCCTCGGAGACGGGGGCCGCGACCAGGGCGACGACGGCTTCGGGGTCGTTGAGGATGGCGTAGTCCCCGGCGACCCGGACGTCGCCCACCTTGAGCGAGTCCCCGATGCCCAGCGCCGACACGTCCGCGTCGACGCGCTCGGGCACGTCCCCGGGGAGGCAGCGCACGTGCAGCGTGAAGAGCCCGTGCTCCAGCACTCCGCCCTCGGTGACCCCGGGCGCCTCCCCGACGAGCTGGATCGGCACCTCGACGTCGATCGCCTGGGTGCGGTCGACGGCGACGAAGTCGGCGTGAAGCAGCGTTCCCCTCACGGGGTCCCGCTGGAGCTCGCGCGTGAGGGCCAGGGTCGTGTCCCCGTCCATCTCGAGGTCGAGAAGCACGTTCATCCCCGCCTCGGTATGGAGGGCGAGCGCGAGGTCCCGTCGGTCGACCTGGATCGCGATCGGCTCCATCCCGCGGCCGTACACGACCCCTGGCACCTTGCCGGCGGCGCGGGCCTTGCGGGCCACGCCCTTCCCGGTTCCCCGCCTCTTCTCGGCTCTGAGCCTCACCTCGGCCACGGAAACGCCTCCATGTTTCGCTTCGGGTTGCGCGCTCGCACGTCACGTGCCGGCACGCCCGCGCGCCGCTCGGGCGCGGCAGAGCACGGTAGGGGAAAAGGTAGCAGAAGGCGGCGCGGCGACCGGCTAGGGCTGATTCTCCCCGTAGAACAGCTCGGAGACGGACTCCTCCTCGAACACCGCCTTGATCGTCTGCGCGATGGTCGGAGCGATCGACAGGACGCAGAGGTTGTCGAGCTGCTGGTCGGACTCGATCGGCAGCGTGTTGGTCACCACCACCTGCTCGAGCGGCGAGTTCTTGATGCGGTCGACGGCGGGGTCCGACAGCACGGGGTGAGTGGCGGCCGCGTAGACGTCCTCCGCTCCGGCGTCCAGCAGGACCTCGACGGCCTGCGTGAGCGACCCCGCCGTGTCGATGATGTCGTCGACGATCACGCAGACCTTGCCCCGCACCTCGCCCACGACGGGGCCCAGGGTCTCGCTCTGGTTCCGAAGGTCCTTGCGGCGCCGCTTGTGCAGGAACGCGACCTGCCCCGAGAGGCCGTGGAACTCGTCGAGGTGCCGCACCCACTTGTCCGCCAGGTGCACCCCGCCCGCGTCGGGCGACACGATCACGAAGTCGTCCTCCAGCCGGTCGGCGAAGTAGCCGGCGAGCAGCGGCAGGGCCGTGAGGTGGTCGAAGGGGACGTTGGAGAAGCCCTGGATCTGACCCGAGTGCAGGTCCACCGACACCATCCGGTTGACGCCCGCGGCCTCGTACATGTCGGCGATGAGCTTGGCCGTGATGGGCTCGCGGCCGCGCGCCTTGCGGTCCTGTCGCGAGTAGGGGTAGAGGGGGCACACCGCGGTGATGCGCTTGGCCGAGGCACGCTTGAGCGCGTCGATCATGATGAGCTGCTGCATCACGTGATGGTCGACCGGCTCGCACATGCTCTGGATCACGAATGCGTCCTGGCCGCGCACCGAGTCGGCGAAGCGCGCGTAGCTCTCGGAGTTGGAGAAGGTCTCGATCTCGACCCGGCCGAGCTTCATCCCGAGGTGCTCCGCGATCTCCTCCGCCAGCGACGGGCTCGCGGTACCGGAGAACAACATGAGCCGCTTGTAGGTTGGAAGCTGCACGCTCAGCCCGTCCTTCTGGAGGCCCTCGGCGCGCCCATACTACGCGGTCGCCTCCGGTCCCTCCGGGCCTCTCCGAGGCCGCGCTCTGCCCTCCAGCACCCTGGCGGGGACCCCGACGGCCAGCGCGCCCGCGGGGACGTCGTCCCGCACGACCGCGCCCGCACCCGTCGCCGCCCCCCGGCCCACGCGCACCGGCGCCACCATCATGGTGTCCGAGCCGATGAAGACGTCGTCTTCGAGGTGCGTCTCGTGCTTGCGCTCGCCGTCGTAGTTGCACGTGATGCTGCCCGCGCCGACGTTGACGGCGCGCCCGATCGTGGCGTCGCCCATGTAGCTGAGGTGGGGGACCTTGCTGTTCGGACCGACCCTCGTCTTCTTCAGCTCCACGAAGGTGCCCGCCCGCGCGCCCTGCTCGAGGACGGTTCCCCCGCGCAACGAGGCGAACGGCCCCACGCCCGTCCCCGCCTCCAGCCGCGTCCCGACGACGACCGCGAACGTCACGACGGCCTCGGGGCCGATCTCGGAGTCCACGACGCGCGCGTGGGGGCCGATCTCGGCTCTCTCGCCGAGGGCGGTGTCTCCCTCGAGGAAGGTGAACGGGTGGATCGTCGCGTCGCGCCCGATCGTCACGGAGGACTCGATGTACGTGGTCGCGGGGTCCACGATCGTCACGCCCTCGCTCATCCAGCGAGCGCAGGCGCGCCGCCTCAGCTCGGCCGCGGCCTCGGCCAGCTCCGCGCGCGAGTTGACCCCGGCGACGTCGGCCTCGGCCGCCTCGACCGCCGCGACGACGGCGCCCGCCGACCGCAACTCGCCCACCACATCGGTGAGGTAGAGCTCGCCCTGGGCGTTCCCGGAGTCGATCCTGCCGAGGGCCGCACGCAGAGCGCGCGCCGAGAACACGTAGGTCCCGGCGTTGATCTCGTCGATCGCGCGCTCACTGTCGGTCGCGTCGCGCTCTTCGACGACGCGCTCGATCGTGCCGTCGGGGGCGCGCACCACCCGGCCGTACCCGGTCGGATCCGACACCCTGGCGACGAGCACGGTCGCGGCCGCCCGGTTGGCGCCGTGGGCGCGCAGCATCGCCTCGAACGTCTCCGTCCGCATCAGAGGGGTGTCGCCGTACGTGACGAGCACGGTTCCGTCGTCGAGAGCGAGCTCGTCGAGGCCGACGCGCACCGCATCGGCGGTGCCCCGGGCGGGCTGCTGTGTGGCGAACGAGATGCCGCCGGCCGAGACCTCGCGCGCCACGGCGCGCTCGATCTCGGGTCTCCCCGAGGTCACGATCACCTTGCGCGTGAGGGCGGGGACCGGATCGAGGGCCGCGAGGACGTGGCCCAGCAGGGGGCGGCCGTTGGCGACGTGGGCGACCTTGGGGAGGTCGGATCGCATGCGGACCCCGTGCCCGGCGGCGAGGACCACGGCCGCCGCCTGCGTCTCGTGCTCCGTCACCGCGCACCTCCTCGAGACCGCGCTGCCCCGTCTGGACTCGAACCAGAACTTAGGGAACCAAAATCCCTCGGGCTGCCACTTACCCCACGGGGCACCGGGGGCAATCGTAGTGGCCGGGGTCGAGGAGGCGGCGCGGGCAGGTCATCGAGACGGGGTGGTGCTCGCGACGATCTCCGTCCGGTCGAAGGCTCCGGCGACCGCTCCCGCCACCGCCGCCGCGTGCGCCCGGTCGCGGGCGACGCCGAACAGGGTCGGTCCCGAGCCGGACACGAGCGCGCCCAGCGCGCCGGCCTCGAGCAACGCTCGCTTGGCCTCCGGGAGCTCGGGCCGGAGCTCGAACGCGGCCTCCTCGAGGTCGTTGCGCAGGACGCGCGCGACCGCCGCGGGGTCGCCCGAGGCGAGCGCGGCGGCGAGCCCCGCCCCATCCCGGTCTCGCGCCCGCGGGGACCAGCGCGCGTACACCTGCTGCGTGAGGAGAGGAGAGGTCGAGAGCCCGAGCACGAACCAGAGGGGGCCGCGCACGCGCATCGGCGAGAGCACCTCGCCGCGGCCGCGGGCGCGCATCGTCGCCCCCGACAGGAAATAGGGAACGTCGCTGCCGAGCCGACCCGCGACCTCGGCCAGCTCGGCGCGCCCGAGGTGCAGCCCCCACAGATCGTTCAGGGCGAGCAGGGTCGCGGCCGCATCGCTGCTGCCGCCCCCGAGCCCCGCGCCGACCGGGATGCGCTTGACGACCTCGATGCGCGCGCCCACAGGGCGCTCCGAGCGCGCCGCGAGCGCGCCGGCGGCGCGCGCGACGAGATCGTCCTCGGCGTCCGGCAGCACGCCCACCGGCGCGCCGGCGCGCGCCGTCACATGCACCTCGCCGGGGCGGTCCTCGACGACCTCTATCTCGTCCGCGAGCGAGACCCCGTGCAGGACCGTGTCGACGTCGTGGTAGCCGTCGTCGCGGCGGGCGAGCACGCGCAGGCAGAGGTTGACCTTGGCGTGGGCGCGCACGCGCATCAGCCCGTGCGCAGAGCGCGCGCAAGGGCCACGAAGCCGTCGACCCCCACGGCCTCCGCCCGCGCCCGGGGCTCGATGCCCGCCCGCCGGAGGGCGGCTTCGGCCGCCCGCGCCGATCCGGCGAGAGGCGCGATCGCATTGCGCAGGGTCTTGCGCCGCTGCGAGAAGGCGGCGCGCACAACCCTCGCGACGCCCTCGGGATCGGCTACCGGCGCGTCCTCGCGCCGGTCGATCCGCACGACCACGGAGTCGACCCCGGGGACGGGATAGAAGGCGCGCCGCGACACGCGCAGCGCCACGCGTGCATGCGCATGGAGCGCGACGAGGACGCTGACCGGCCCGTAGCCGTCCGATCCCGGGCGCGCCGTGAGGCGGTCGCCGACCTCCTTCTGGGTCATGACGGTGAGCGATGCGATCGCCGGCGCGGAGCTCAGCGCCTTGACCACGAGCGTCGTCGCGATCGCGTAGGGCAGGTTGCCGACGAGGCGCTCGGCGCCCGTCGAGGCGAGGTCGATCTCGAGCGCGTCGGCGTGGCGGACGCACACGTTGTCCACCCCCCGCAGCGTCTCCTCGAGAACCGGGAGCAGCGCCCCGTCGATCTCGACCGCGACCACCTGCGCGGCGGCCCGGGCGAGAGCGAGCGTGAGCGAGCCGGCTCCGGCCCCGACCTCGAGGACCCGCTCCCGGCCCTCGAGCCCCGCCGCGTCGACCACACGGCGGATCGTGTTCGGGTCGATGACGAAGTTCTGCCCGAGCGCCTTGGTCGGCGTGACGCCGTGCCGGGCGAGCGCGGCCCGCAGGGCGCCCGCTCCGGGCAGAGAGGCGGTCACGGCGCGAGCCCGAAGAGCCGCCGGGCGTTGCGCGCCGTGACCTCCGCCACCCGCTCGGGGGTCTCCGCGCGCGCCCGCGCCACGGCGCGCCCCACGAGGCCGACGCGGGCGGGCTCGTTGGGCCGCCCTCGGTGGGGCTCGGGCGCGAGGTACGGGGAGTCGGTCTCGACCAGGAGCCGGTCCTCGGGCACCACGGCGCACAGCTCGCGCAGCGAGGCCGCCGACATGAACGTGACGTTGCCGGCGCCCTCGTGTCGTTCGCCGGCAACGTCACGTTCAGGTCGGCGGCCTCGCTGCGGGAGCTGTGCGCCCTCGTGCCCGAGGACAGGCTCCTGCTCGAGACCGACTCCCCGTACCTCGCGCCCGAGCCCCACCGAGGGCGGCCCAACGAGCCCGCCCGCGTCGGCCTCGTG
>DATADD010000008.1:0-10755 GCA_036258675.1 Actinomycetota bacterium
GCGCCGGCGCGGGCGCCTTGACGATCCCGCTCGCCCGCGCCGGCGCCCGGGTCATCGCGATCGAGTGCGACCCCGTGTGGGTTCGGCGCCTGACCCAACGCGTCGCCAGACTGGGGCTGGAGGGGGAGGTACGGGTGCGAGCGGGCGACCTCCGGGACGTCGACCTCCCGGCGCAGCCGTTCCGCGTCGTCTCCAGCCCTCCGTTCCACCTCACGACCACGGTGCTGCGCCGTCTCCTGGACGACCCGGCGCGGGGACCGTACCGGGTCGACCTCGTGGTGCAGTGGGAGGTGGCGAGGAAGCGCGCCGAGCTTCCTCCCCGGAGCCTGCTCTCCACCGCCTGGGCGCCGTGGTGGGAGTTCGAGCTCGTCCGCCGCATCCCGCGCGGTGCCTTTCGGCCGACCCCGGGCGTGGATGCTGCGTGGCTGGCGATCCGGAAGCGACGACAACCGCTCCTGCCGCCTTCGCTGGCGCGGGACTACGCCGAGTTCGTGCGGTCGAGATGGCCTCTCTAGCACCGAGCCCCGATGGGGGCGCGCCTCTCCTGGATTGCGTATTGAGCCGCCCCCCTTCGGGGGTCGAAGAAACGGTCGACAACGAGGACGACACCGACGACACCAAGGAGCTTTCTTCGATGCTCGGGACAGCAGACGTCAAGACAGTGGTCGTCGCCATGGCGACGGCTGCGGTGACCGCGGCGGCCCCTGCGGCCGCGAGCGCGGTCGTCGACATGGCGCGCAACTCGGACAAGGTCGACGGCAAGCACGCCGTCGCCGCGTCGGCCTCCGTCAGGACCCGCAAGGGCAAGCTCGTGGCGACGAGCCCGACGACCGGGCGCCTGCCCAACAACATCATCGCCGAGGCTCCCGATGCGGCCCGCCTCGCGGGCGTGCCGGCGAGCCGGTACGTCCTCGGGACCACGCTCTCCACCGCGGGCAGCGTCAACCACTCCCTCAACCCCGTCCATTGGACGCGCCTCAAGGGCGTCCCGGAGGACATCGCCGACGGCGACGAGCTCGGGCCGCGCGCGTTCGCGCACGTGTCCAAGATCGGCGCCGTGACACCGTCGGGGTCGATCCCCGACGCCTCCCTGCCGGTCGCGGGCAAGGGCATCTACTGCTTCGATGTCGACTTCGAGCCCGAGCTCGTGCTCGTCACGCCCGACCTGAGGTTCTCCGTCGATCTCCGCTCGAGCGGAGCGACACCGTACGCCTCCACGACCCCGGCCGCGCTCGACGAGAGCGGATGCCCCGCCGCCAGCGACGCGGTCGTGACGTTCCGCACCGCCGTCGACGCCGAGGTGCCCCAGGGCCAGTTCTTCGTCGCCTTCTCCTGACCCACATCTGCGAACGACGTCGGGGGCGGCCGGGCCCGCCCCCCCCCGGGCGCGTCCGGCGGTTAATCTCGGCGGCGCTCCGACCCCCGAGCGAACCAGGAGATCCCCGTGGGCCTGGACCAACAGCTGCTCGACATCTTGGCCTGCCCGAACTGCCGCGGGAACGTCGAGTACCTCGAGCAGGACAGCGTGATCGTCTGCCGGGGGGAGTGCGGTTACCGCTACCCGGTGCGCGACGACATCCCCGTGATGCTGATCGACGAGGCCGAGAAGCCGTGACTGCCTCCCGCGACGGAGCGCAGCCGACCGCCGTCGAGGACGTCGACAGCAGGCTCGACGACCACGGCACGCTCGCCGCCCTCGACTCGCAGGACGTGCTCGGGGCGGTCGAGGGGTTCGCGCGCCAGTGCCGGGAGGGGTGGGCCATCGGACGCGCCGCGAGCGGTCTTCCCGACGGCGCCGACGTCGACTCGGTCGTGGTCCTTGGGATGGGGGGCTCGGGGGTCTCGGGCGACGTTGCGGCGTGCGTCGTCGAGCCTCGTCTCGCGGTGCCGTTCCGGACGATCAAGGGCTACGGTCCGCTCCCGGGATGGGTGGGCCGCAACACGATCGTGTTCGCGGTCTCGTACTCCGGCAGCACCGAAGAGACCCTTGCCGCTCTCGGCGACGCGACCGAGAGGGGGGCGAGGGTGATCGCGATCTCGTCCGGAGGGCCGCTCCAGGAGCGCGCGGGAGAGCTGGGGTTCGCTCACATCGCGATCCCCGGAGGGCTCCAGCCCCGGGCGTCGCTCGGCTACCTCACGCTGCCGTTGCTCGCCGCGCTCGAGAAGGTTGGGCTCGTTCCCTCGCTCGAAGCCGACGTCGAGGAGGCCGTGGCGCTGCTCGAGGAGCTTGCGGACGCGTGCCGGCGCGACGCGCCGCGTGCCCGCAACCCGGCCAAGGACCTCGCGGGCCGCATCTTCGGGCGCATCCCCGTCGTATACGGGGGCCAGGGCCTCGCCGAGGTGGCGGCCTACCGCTTCAAGTGCGACCTGAACGAGTACGGGAAGACGCCGGCTTTCTCCAACTACCTGCCCGAGCTCGACCACAACGAGATCGTGGGATGGAAGGAGCTCGAGGAGCTGACGTCGACGAGCTTCATCGCCGTGATGCTGCGCGATCCGGAGGAGCACCCGCGCGTCGCGCTGCGGTTCGAGATCACGGAGCGCCTCGTCGCGGGGAATCTCGCGGACGTCGTCGAGCTGCGCGCCCGGGGACGAAGCCCGCTCGCACGCGTGCTGTCGCTGATCTTCGTGACCCAGCTCGCAGCGATCTACGTTGGACTGCTCTACGGCGTCGACCCCGGGCCCGTGGAGGTCATCCAGTCGCTCAAGGAAGAACTGGCGAAGAGGGAGGGCTGAGCGTGGCCGTTGACGCCGATATAAAGGACGTGAAGCAGGCCGGACAGGGACGACTGCGCGTCGAGTGGGCCGATCGACAGATGCCCGTTCTGGCCCGCATCAGGGAGCGCTTCGAGAAGGAGAAGCCGCTCGACGGCGTGACGATCGCGGCGTGCTTGCATGTCACCACCGAGACGGCCAACCTGATGCGGACGCTGCGGGCGGGCGGCGCCGACGTCGCGCTGTGCGCGTCCAACCCCCTCTCGACGCAGGACGACACCGCGGCCTCCCTCGTGGTCGACTACGACATCCCCGTGTACGCCATACGCGGCGTCGACGAGTCCCTCTACTACTCCCACATCAAGGCGGCACTCGACCGGCGCCCGATGATCACGATGGACGACGGCGGCGACCTCGTCACGATGCTGCACCAGCAGCGGACGGATCAGCTCGTCGAGATCATCGGCGGCACGGAAGAGACCACGACCGGCGTCATCCGCCTGCGGGCGATGGAGGCCGACGGTGTGCTCGGCTACCCCGTCGTGAGCGTCAACAACGCACAGACCAAGCACCTCTTCGACAACCGCTACGGCACCGGCCAGAGCGCGATCGACGGCATCTTGCGGGCGACCAACATCCTGCTCGCGGGCCGGACCTTCGTGGTGTGCGGCTACGGGCAGTGCGGACGCGGCGTGGCCGCGCGAGCTCGCGGCATGGGGGCCGACGTCGTCGTAACCGAGGTTGCGCCGCTCAACGCGCTGCAGGCCGCGATGGACGGCTACCGCGTTCTGCCCGGGCGCGAGGCGGCGAGTCAGGGGGACGTGTTCGTCACCGTGACGGGCAACAAGGGAGTGCTCGGCGCGGAGCACTTCGAGCTCATGAAGGACGGGGCGGTGCTCGCGAACGCGGGCCACTTCAACGTCGAGATCGACCTCGGCGCGCTGAGGGCCATGGCCTCGAGCACGCGCACCGTCCGGCACGAGGTCGAGGAGTTCGTACTCTCCGGCGACCGCCGCATCTACGTGCTCGCCGACGGAAGACTCGTTAACCTGGCCGCGGCCGAGGGCCACCCCGCCGCCGTCATGGACATGTCGTTCGCCAACCAATCCCTTTGCTGCGAGTGGCTCGCCGCCAACAAGGGGCGCCTCGAGAACCGAGTCCTGCCGGTCCCCGACGAGATCGACGAGATCGTCGCCCGCCTCAAGCTCGAGACGATGGGCATCCGCATCGACGAGCTCACCCAGGCCCAGAGGAGCTACCTCGAGGGCTGGGAGGAGGGCACCTAGACCCGTCGCAGGGTCCCGCTAGCCTGCGGGCGTGGGTTGGCGGCCGTCCCTGCACGCGCTCCTGGGGGGCTCCCCGTGCGTCTCGTGCGGCGCGCCCGGCGGCGCGCTGTGCCGCCCCTGCGCGGCCGGCGTGGGAGCGCCCCTCGCAGACGAGCCGGTCCCCGGCATCGCCCGGGTGGTGGCGGCGTGGGCGTACGCGGGCGCGGCGCGCGACCTCGTGCTCGACCTCAAGCTCAGGGCTCGCCGGGAGGCGGCCGAGCCGCTGGTCGCGGCGATGGCGGGGGCGGTGTGGCGCGCCGGCACGAGCGCCGACGTTCTCACCTGGGTCCCGGCTCGCCGGACCGACGTCCGCCGGCGAGGCTTCGACCACGCCGAGGTACTGGCGCGGGGGCTCGGGCGCCGTCTCGGCCTCCCCGCCCGGCCTCTGCTCGAGCGGGTCGGCCGGGCGCCCGACCAGGCGTCGCTGTCGGCGCGCGAGCGGCGGGTCAACCCCGCGGGCGGGTTCAGGGCCCGGGGCTCCCCCGCCGCCGTCGGCGTCGTCGACGACCTGCTCACCACCGGGTCGACGCTGACCGCGTGCGCCGCGGCCCTTCGGGCCGCCGGGGTGCCCGCGGTCGACGGGCTCGTCGCCTGCCGGGCCTGAGCCCGGAGCCGCTCGATCCCTCCGACGCCCGGTCGGTGACCCCGGACCCGCGAGCGGGGGAGATCGCGGAGCGCCGCGGGGGGCCGAGGGCTAGAATCCGCGCCCACTGGACAACTCCCCCACAAGGGGCAGGATGGAGCAAGTGACCGGACACACCGAGCCGAGCGGCGCGGACGACCCGATCAAGGTGCTGATCGTCGACGATCACGCCCTGTTCCGCCGCGGGCTCCAGATGGTCCTCGAGGGCGAGCCGGACATCGACGTGGTCGGCGAGGCCGGCGACGGGCACGAGGCCGTCGACCGGGCCGAGGCCGCGGCCCCCGACGTCGTTCTCATGGACGTCCGCATGCCCCGCCGCACCGGGATCGAGGCCACCCGCGTGATCAAGGACACCCTGCCCTCGACGAAGATCCTGATGCTGACGATCTCCGACGAAGAGGCCGACCTCTACGAGGCGATAAAGGCGGGGGCCTCCGGCTACCTGCTGAAGGAGATATCGATCGAGGAGGTCGCGAGCGCGGTCCGCAAGGTGAACGCGGGCCAGTCGCTCATCTCCCCTTCGATGGCCTCGAAGCTCCTGAACGAGTTCGCCGCCATGGTCAAGCGGCGCGACGAGCGCAATCAGGTACCGGGCCCCCGCCTCACCGAGAGAGAGCTCGAGGTTCTGAAGCTGGTCGCGAAGGGGATGAACAACCGGGACATCGGACAGGCGCTGTTCATCTCCGAGAACACCGTCAAGAACCACGTGCGGAACATCCTCGAGAAGCTCCACCTCCACTCGAGGATGGAGGCCGTGGTGTACGCGGTGCGCGAGAAGCTGCTCGACATCAAATAACCGTCCCGCCGGCGGCACGGGCCCGCCCGAGTAGAGCGGGCCCGGGGGGATAATGGGCGACCGATGAGCTTGCTGAAGAAGATCCTCGCCGCGGGCGAGGGCAAGAAGATAAGGGCTCTCGAGGCCGTCGTTCCGGTCGTCAACGCGTGGGAGGAAGAGACCCGGGCGCTGGACGACGACGCCCTGACCGCGAAGACGGGCGAGTTCAGGTCCCGCCTCGAGCAGGGCGAGGACCTCGACGACCTCCTCCCGGAGGCGTTCGCGGCCGTGCGCGAGGCGGCCGTGCGCGCGATCGGTCAACGCCACTTCGACGTCCAGCTCATGGGCGGAGCAGCGCTGCACAACGGCTGGATCGCGGAGATGAAGACGGGGGAGGGCAAGACCCTCACCTCGACGCTTGCCGTATACCTCAATGCCCTGTCCGGCGGGGGCGTGCACGTCGTCACCGTGAACGACTATCTCGCCAAGCGCGACTCCGAGTGGATGGGGCAGATCTATCGCGCGGTCGGGCTGAAGGTCGGGCTGATCCAGGCGCAGATGGCACCCGAGGAGCGCGTGCCCGCGTACGCGGCCGACGTCACGTACGGGACGAACAACGAGTTCGGATTCGACTATCTGCGCGACAACATGGTCACGGAGCTCGAGGGCGTCGTGCAGCGCGGCCACTCCTACGCGATCGTTGACGAGGTCGACTCGATCCTCGTCGACGAAGCCCGCACACCGTTGATCATCTCGGGTGCGGCGCAAGAAGCGACGAAGTGGTATCAGCAGTTCGCGCGCATCGCCCCGCGCCTCCGGCGCGACGCCCACTACGAGGTCGACGAGAAGAAGCGCACGATCGCCATCTCGGAGGAAGGCATCGCCAAGGTCGAGGAGGTCCTCGGGATCGAGAACCTCTACGACCACGTGAACGTGGACCTCGTCCACCACCTGGAGGCGTCGCTAAAGGCCAAGGAGCTGTACAAGCGCGACCAGGAGTACGTCGTGCAGCACGGCGAGGTGAAGATCGTGGACGAGTTCACGGGGCGCATCCTCCCGGGACGGCGCTACTCGGAAGGCCTCCACCAGGCGATCGAGGCCAAAGAGGGCGTCCGCATCCGCGAGGAGAACCAGACCCTCGCCACGATCACGCTGCAGAACTACTTCCGCATGTACGACAAGCTCGCCGGGATGACGGGCACGGCCCAGACCGAGGCGGCGGAGTTCGGACATATCTACAAGCTCGACGTGGCGCAGATCCCCACGCACAAGCCGATGATCCGCGCCGACGAGCAAGACCTCATCTACAAGACCGCGGACGCCAAGTGGTCCGCCGTCGCAGACGACCTCGCGGAGCGGCACGAGAAGGGCCAGCCCGTCTTGATAGGCACCGTGTCGATAGAGAAGTCAGAGCACCTCTCGCGTGTGCTGTCCAAGCGCGGGATCCCGCACGTCGTGCTCAACGCCAAGAACCACGAGAAGGAGGCGGGGATCATCGCCCAGGCGGGGCGTCGAGGTGCGGTCACGGTTGCCACCAACATGGCGGGACGCGGTGTCGACATCATCCTCGGCGGCAACCCCGAGGGCATGGCGCGCGCCGAGATGGCCGCCGCGGGCTGGGACAACGACGCCTACCTCATGCGGCTCTACTCCCAGGAGGAGACGGCCAACTACGAGTCCACCTTCGAACCCCTCTTCGAGCGCTTCAAGCAGCAGTGCGACGCCGAGCGCAACGACGTCCTGGAGCGCGGGGGCCTGTACGTCCTGGGCACCGAACGCCACGAGTCACGTCGGATAGACAATCAGCTGCGCGGCCGCTCGGGACGCCAGGGCGATCCCGGGGAGAGCCGCTTCTACCTGTCCCTCGAGGACGATCTCATGCGGCTGTTCGCATCCGACAGGATCGCCGGAGTGATGGAGCGCCTCAAGATCCCCGACGACGTGCCCATCGAGGCCAAGCTCGTGTCGAAGGCGATCGAGCGCGCCCAAACCCAGGTCGAGCAGATGAACTTCGAGATCCGCAAGAACGTCCTGAAGTACGACGAGGTCATGGACAAGCAGCGCCAGATCATCTACGCCGAGCGCCACAACATCCTCGCCGGCGAGGACCTCGGCGAGCGGGCCCTCGAGCTCGTCTCGGACGTCGTCGAGGGAGCGATCGCCCGCAACGCCAACCCCGACCTCGCCCCCGAGGAGTGGGACTGGGAACAGCTCTTCGCCCACATCCGCGAGATCTACCCGGCCTCACTGCGGCTCGAGGACTTCGATCTGGAGACCGTCGACTACGCGGACGTCGTCGACCGGTTCCTCGACGACGCGTTCGACTGCTACCGCAGACGGGAGAAAGACCTCGGTTCCGATCAGATGCGCGAGATCGAGCGGCTGGTGTTGCTCTCGGTCATCGACAATCGCTGGCGCGAGCACCTCTACGAGATGGACTACCTGCAAGAGGGGATCGGGCTCCGCGCGATGGCTCAGCGCGATCCGCTCGTCGAGTACCAGCGCGAGGGCTTCGAGATGTTCCAGCAGATGCAGGCGACGATCAAAGAGGACTTCGCCCGGTACATGTTCCACGTCGAGGCCGTGCGGGACGAGGGCCGGCGCGCCGCCCCCGCGCGCGTGCGGGAGGAGCGGAGAACGATCCCCCTGGCGCAGTTCCCGGCCACCCCTCCCGATGTCGAGGTCGACGGCCGGGCCCACCCCCCGTCCGAGGGCGAGGAGGTCGTCATCGAGCAGGCCCGCTCCGAGAAGGTGCCGCGCAACGCGCCCTGCCCCTGCGGCAGCGGCAAGAAGTACAAGATGTGCCACGGCCGCCCGGGCGCGGTATCGCTGTAGGCGTCGATCCCTCGATCGCTCGGCGCGCGGGGGCGGTCCCTACGTCACCTCTTGGAGACGCCCCGTGGTCACGTCGTAGACGAACCCGCGCACGCGGTCGCGGCTGGGGAGGAACGGGCTCGCCTGGATCCGGCGGATCGACTGGCGCACGTCCTCCTCGAGGTCGCTGAAGGCCTCCAGCGAGAAGTGCGGCCTGATCCCGACCTCCGCCTGCACCCGCTGCTTCACGTCGTCGTCGGTGAACGTCAACATGCCGCAGTCGGTGTGGTGGATGAGGATCACCTCTTCGGTGCCGAGGAGCCGCTGAGAGATCGTGAGCGAGCGGATCGCATCGTCCGTCACCACGCCGCCGGCGTTCCGGATGACGTGGGCGTCTCCCTCCTGAAGGCCCAGGATCTTGTGGACGTCCAGGCGGGCGTCCATACACGCGACCACCGCCACCTTCCGCGTCGGCGGGAGCGGCAGGCTCCCCTTGTCGAACGACCTCGCGTAGGCCTCGTTGTTGCGGACGAGCTCCTCCGTGGCGCTCACGGCCCCCTCCTCTCGCGTACCTTTTCTCCGTGGAGAATAGTACATATACCCCGAGCGTCCTCGTAGAGGCGCGAGCCCCCGGTGCCTCCTCGTAGCCCCTCGCTCCTGCTGATCCACGGCGCCGCCAGCGGCCCTTGGGTGTTCCGGGACTGGCCCGCATCCTTCCCGGACGCGACCGTTCGGGCGGTCGACCTGCAGGAGGGAGCAGACGTCGGCACCGCCTCGATGCGTGACTACGCCGGGAGGGTCGAGGTCGCCGCCGTGCAACTCCCTCGGCCCCTCGCCCTCTGCGGGTGGAGTATGGGTGGTCTCGTCGCCCTCATGGCGGCGGAGGCAGTCCAACCAGCGGGCCTGGTCCTCCTGGAGCCGAGTCCTCCGGCGGAGGTGCAGGGGTCCGACCCCGGATCCGTCCTCACCACCGGAACCTTCAGTGGCGAAGAGGCCTATGGGGCGTTCCCGCCCGGGGTCGCCTCCCGGCCGGAGTCGGCGCTCGCCCGCGCGGAACGCAAGCGCGGGATCTCGGTGGCCGCGATACCGTGCCCCTCGCTGGTCGTATACGGCGACGAGTTTGCAGACACCAGGGGGCGGCCGGTGGCGCGCCTGTACGGCAGCGAAGAGGCCTACTTCCCGGGTTTCGATCACTGGGACCTCGTTCTCTCTCCCCGTGTCCGGGATCGCATCGCGTGGTTCCTCTCGCAGCTGGCCTGTGCCTCACCCGACTCGTAAGCGCCAGATCAGTGCAAAGGGCAATCCGTCGAGGGCCGTGGCCGCGGCCTCCCTGATGGGATCCAAGACGCCTCCACCACCGTACAGGTCGGTCTCCCAGAGAGGTTCGAGGCAGGCGAGCACTTCGAGACCGGCGTCCCTGAATGCGTCGACATAGCTACTGTGCGGATGAAACTCGTTTCTCAAGACGCCGAATCGCCCGTCGCCGGTCGGAACAACAGAATGGGCTCCGGTGACCGCGGCGAACGGGTGGATGTCCGAGAGGACTATCTCTCCTCCGGGGCGTACAACACGCGCAAGTTCGCCTACAGCGGGACGCAACTCGCGCAGGTGACCGAGGGCGAGGGCACACACGGCCGCGTCGTGACTGTTCGTCCCGAGAGGCAACGCATTCAGGTCACCCTGGACGAAGGCCGCGCCGGGAACCTTTTTCTTGGCCTCCAGCAACATGGCCTGCAGCGCGTCGACCGCCGTTACAGCATGACCTCTTTGCGCCAGGTAGCTCGCGTGTCTCCCTGTCCCGCACGCGGCGTCGACCACACGTCCCTTCTCCAAACCGTCCAACAGGCCGCGGACCGATGGTTCCTCTGCCGCGATGAGAGGGTTCTTGACGTCGTCGTACATGCCTGCGAGCACGTTGTAACCAGTCGAGGCGCTGATCTCGTCTGCCTCGAAGGCGTCCCCCTCCGGAGGGTCCCCGTACCGCCGGCACAGCTCCTCGATCTCGCGTACCCGTGCGCCGATCGCGACTTCGTCGCCGGTTAGCCACTCGCGCAGCAGGGCCAAGCCCTCGATGCCCAGGAGAAACTGACTGTTTCGCCACTGTTGGGGCACGACGTCACGATAGCTGCAGCAGGCTTCTTCCCATCCCTCGTGCGAATGGACCCGCAGGCCGCCGGTGGACTTCAGGTACCCTGACGTGCATGAACGAGATCCCAGAACGCCTGGAGGCGATCGAGAAGAGGCTGGTCCAGGTAAAGGACTACCTTTGACCTCGACACGAAGCGGGCAAAGCTCGCCGAGCTGAAGGAGAGGTCGGCCGCCCCCGACCTGTGGGACGACCACCCGGCCGCGCAGAGCGTGATGTCCGAGCTCTCCAAGCTGTCTGGCGACGTGGACACCCACGACCGCATGGCCGGGCGCGCCGCGGACGCGCGCGTCCTGTTCCAGCTGGGTGCGGAGGAGGGCGACGAGGCCACCCTGCG
>DATADD010000009.1:0-6696 GCA_036258675.1 Actinomycetota bacterium
CGCCACGAGCGTGGCGCGCCCGGCCCAGTACAACGACGACCTCTCGATCGGCGACAGGATCGCGACCGCGCGACAGAAGGCGAGGATGCGCCCCGTGCCCACCGGGAGGCCGCGCGCTCTCAGGGCGCGACCGAACGCGACGAGCGCGTCGACAGGCTCCGTGCGGGGCTCCTGCATCTCAGGTCTGCTCGATCACCTCGTCGAGACGCGCGCGCACGAGCTGCTGATCCTCGTGATCCTTCACGACCGCCCCGAGCGTGGACGAAGCGACCTCGAGCCCGAGGTGCGGCGCGCCGAGGAAGTGCAGCGCATTGGCCCAGTCGATCGTCTCCGCGACACCGGGCCGCTTCGCGACCTCGAGCGTTCGCAGCCGCCCCACCGCGGCGGCCACCTCGCGCGCGAGCTGCTCCGGAACGTCCGGCGCCCGCACCCGCACTATCGCCACCTCGCGCTCGAGCGCGGGGTGGTCGATCCAGTGGTACAGGCATCGGCGTTTGAGCGCGTCGTGGAGCTCCCGTGTGCGGTTGGAGGTGATGACGACGGCGGGGGGGCGCTCCGCCGCGACCCGCCCCACCTCCGGGACGGTGACCGCGAACTCCGACAGGACCTCGAGCAAGAACGCCTCGAACTCGTCGTCCGCGCGATCGAGCTCGTCGATGAGAAGGACCGCTCGCGCTCCGGCGCGGATCGCCGCCAACAGCGGCCTCTCGACGAGGAACTCGGGCCCGAAGAGGTCGGCGGCCGTGCGCGCGTCGCCCGTCTGCGCGGCCCGCACGGCGATCAGCTGGCGCGAGTAGTCCCACTCGTACATGGCCTGCGACGAGTCGATGCCCTCGTAGCACTGGAGACGGATCAACCGGCGCCCGAGGAGGTCGGCGAGCACCTTTGCCACCTCGGTCTTCCCGACGCCCGCCTCTCCCTCCAGGAGGAGCGGCTTGTCGAGCGACAACGCCAGCAGGAGTGCGGTCCCGAGCCCCTCGTCCGCGAGGTAGGCGTGCTCCTCGAGCCGCGTCCGGAGCTCGCCGACGGTGGAGAAGGGGAGGGCGCCGGGCTGCTCGCCCTCCCCGTGTCTGTCCGTCAGCGACGAGATAGAGCTTCCTCCAGGGCGCGCGCCGTCAGTACCTTGCTCATCGCCCTACGGTACTCGGCGCTCCCCATCGGGTCGCTCACCGGGTTGGTTCCCTCATCGGCGCGCTCCGCTGCCTCGCTGATGGACCGGCCGGCGGCGAGGGCCTCCTCGACGCCGCGGGCGCGCAGGGGCGTCTCGCCCATGCTCGTGAGCGCGACCGACACCTCGCCGGACGCGCCGTTGCTCCGGCGCGCGATCACCGCGACGCCCACCGTCGCCCAGTCCTGAGCGCGGTGGGCGAACTTCACGTAGGACCAGCCCGCGCCCCGCAGCTTCGGGACGCGCACCTCGGTGAGCATCTCCTGCGCCGACAGGTCGGTCTCGAACACACCCTTGAAGAAGTCCCGCGCCGCGACCGTGCGCGTCCCGCCCGGCCCCTGGACCACGAACTGCGCGTCGAGGGCGACCATCACGCTGGGAAGGTCGCCCGCGGGGTCGCCGTGGGCGAGCGATCCGCCTATCGTCCCGCAGTTGCGCACCTGCGGGTCGCCGATCTCGCCCGCGACGTCGGCCACGATCGGACAGCCCTGCTGCAGCGTCTCGTCGAAGTGCATGCCCTCGTGCCGCGTGAGGGCGCCGATCGCGATCGTGTCGCCCTCGTCGCGGATGTAGTTGAGGGCGGGGATCCGACCGACGTCGACGAGGACGGAAGGGTACGCGAGGCGCAGGCGCATGAGGGGCAGCAGCGAATGACCGCCGGCCAATAGCTTGGCGTCGTCCCCGTGCTCGCCCAGCAGCGCGACCGCGTGCTCGGCGGACTCCGCGACCTCGTACTCGAACTCTGCCGGTATCACGGGCGCCCTCCCTTCGCGTCCTGGATCGCTCGCCACACCCGCTCCGGGGTCGCCGGCATGGCGATGTCGGTGACCCCCAGGGGCTCGAGCGCATCGAGGACCGCACCCACGACCGCGGGCGGGGCCGCGATCGTGCCCGCCTCTCCCACGCCCTTGACCCCCAGCGGGTTCGTGGACGACGGCGTCACCGTCCTGTCGGTCGTGAACGAGGGGATCTCCGCGGCCGATGGGATGCGGTAGTACCCCATGTGGCTCGTGGTGAGGTTGCCGTTGTCGTCGTACTCGGCCTCCTCGAACATCGCCTCGGCGATCCCCTGGGCGATGCCGCCGTGCACCTGGCCCTCGACGATCGTCGGGTTGATCACGGTGCCGCAGTCGTCCACCGCGACGTACTTCGTGATCTCCGTCGCGCCCGTCTCCGTGTCGACCTCCACCGCGCACAGGTGCGCGCCGGCGGGGAAAGTGAAGTTCGGCGGGTCGAACACGAACGTCGCCTCGAGCCCCGGCTCGACGCCGTCGGGGAGGCCGTGCGCGGTCCATGCCGTGAAGGCGATCTCCGGGATCGTCTTGGCGCGGTCCGGCGCGCCCCTCACCTGGAGCTTGCCGTCGGACCACTCGAGATCGTCCTCGGCCACCTCGAGCTCATGGGCGGCGATCTTCTTCGCCTTGGCGATGATCTTCTCGGTCGCGAAGTGGAGCGCGACTCCGCCCACGGCGACGCTCCGGCTGCCGTAGGTGTCCATCCCGTAGGTGGAGATAGAGGTGTCGCCGTGCAGCACCTCGACGTCCTCGAACGCCACGCCCAGCGCGTCGGCGGCGATCTGCGACCACGATGTGACGTGGCCCTGGCCGTGCGGAGACGTTCCCGTTATGACCGTCACCTTGCCGGTGGGATGGCACCGGACCGTCGCCGCGTCCCACCCCCCGGCGCCGTACTTGAGGGCCCCGAGGACCTGTGACGGAGCGAGCCCGCACATCTCGATGTAGGTCGAGATGCCGATGCCGATCTGCTTCTTGTCGCCGGAGGCGCGGCGCGCCTGCTGCTCCCGTCGCATGTCGTCGTAGCCGAACAGCTTCAGCGCCTTGTCGAACGTCGGCTCGTAGTTGCCGGAGTCGAACTGGAGCCCCGAGGGGATCGGGCGCGCCTCGGCGAAGGGCGGCAAGAAGTTCATCCGCCTGATCTCGGCCGCGTCCTTGCCCACGCGGCGCGCCAGCGCGTCCATCGCGCGCTCGACCGCGTAGGTCGCCTCGGGCCTGCCCGCACCCCGGTACGCGTCGATCGGGGTGCGGTTGGTGAACACGCCGGTGGCCTGGAAGGAGTAGGCCTCGGCGTCGTAGACGCCGTGGTACAGCCACGCGCCGAGCAGTGGGATCCCCGGCGCCACGAGCTGGTAGTAGGCGCCCATGTCCGCGTACAGCTTGACCCGGAAGCCGAGCGTCTTGCCCTCCTCGGTGGCGGCTATCTCCATGTCCTGGATCACGCCGCGGCCGTGGATCGTGGCGACGTAGTTCTCCGAGCGCTCTTCGACCCACTTGACCGGAGCGTCGTGCCGGCGCGCGACCGCGACGCAGATGGCCTCCTCCGCGTACACGTTGAGCTTGGACCCGAACCCGCCCCCGACGGTGGGCGCGATCACCCGCAGCTTCTGCTCCGGCATCCCGAGCGTCAGCGACAAGGTCGTGCGCATGATGTGGGGGATCTGGGTCGCGGAGTAGAGGGTGACGTCACCCTTCGCCGGCTCGGTGGTGACGACGACGCCGCGGGGCTCGATGGCGTTGGGGATCAAACGGGGGTGGTAGTAGCGCTCCTTGACGACGATGGGAGCCTCCGAGAAGACCCGCTCGACCTCGCCGTTCTCGAGCCCCCACGTGTAGCCCTCGTTGTCGCCGAACTCCTCGTGCACGAGGGGCGCGCCGTCGGCGAGCGCGGCCTCGATGTCGAGGACCGGATCGAGCGGCTCGTAGTCGACGTCCACGGCCTCGACCCCGTCCTTGGCGTGCGCGCGGCTGTCGGCCACGACGACCGCGACCGGGTCCCCTGCGAAGCGGGCCTTGTCCTTCACCACCGGCCAGTGGTCGGGGAGGCGCGGGTCGGCGGTCGTCGGCTCGGCGGGGAAGGAGCGGTTCGCGAGCGGCCACGCGCAGGGGAGGCCGCCGGCCCAGTCGTCCGCGAGGTCGGCTCCGCTGTAGACCGCGACGACGCCGGGGACCTGCTCGGCGCGCGTCGCGTCCACGCTCTTCACGCGGGCATGGGCGAGGGGGCTGCGAACGACACCCACCCACAGCATCCCCGGAAACGAGATGTCGTCGATGAACTTGGCTTGCCCCGTGACCAGCGCGGGGTCCTCCTTGCGCGGAACGCCTCCTCCCACGTAGCGCTGCGCGCGCTCGGCCGTCTGCGTCATCTCACTCACCTCCACCGGCGCCGACGCCGGCCTTGGATGCCCGGGCCGCCGAGGCGATGGCCTTGACGATGTTGTGGTAGCCGGTGCAGCGACAGAGGTTGCCCTCGAGGCCGAGGCGGATGTCCTCCTCGCTCATGTCCGGGTTCCGCTCGAGGAGGCCCACGGCGGCCATGATCATCCCCGGCGTGCAGAACCCGCACTGCAGCGCGTGGTTCTCGTGGAATGCCCGCGCCATGGGATGGAGCTCGCCGTCGCTCGAGAGGCCCTCGATCGTCGTGACCTCGCGCCCATCGGCCTGGACCGCCAGCATCGTGCACGACTTGACCGCGCTGCCGTCGACGAGGACGGTGCACGCCCCGCACGACGACGTGTCGCACCCGACCTTGGTGCCCGTGAGCGCGAGCTGCTCCCTCAGGAAGTAGACGAGCAGCTGCCGTGGCTCCACCATTGCGTCGCGCCCGACCCCGTTCACAGTGACCGAGATACGTCTCAAAGGCCACCTCCCTCCCCTCGGTGCCGGAGGACGCGTGCGCTCAACGGGATGGATGGAACCGGTTTCTCTGCCACCCTGCCCAGCCCCCCGACACGGACGACTCCGCGATGCAGCTAGGGCGATAAGGTAACACTTCACCTTGGCCGGGCCTGGGGTCGAGCGGAGGAGCAGCGCCTTCTCAGAGATGAGGCCGTGAACCTCAAGGAGACATCCGAAGTCCTTGCCGCCGCGGCGCGTTGGCGCGCCGAGGGCCGGCGCATGGCCTTGGCGACGATCGTCCACATCAAGGGCTCGACCTATCGCCGTCCCGGAGCCCGGCTGCTCGTCCCCGAGGAGGGCAGCTCCGTCGGCAACCTCTCCGGCGGCTGCCTCGAGGGCGGTGTCGAGGAGGTCGCCCGATCCGTGATGCGAACCGGCGAGCCACGCCTGGAGCTCTACGACCTGACCGCGGACGACGAGGTCGTGTGGGGATGGGGGCTGGGCTGCAACGGCGCGATCGAGGTCTTCGTCGAGCCCGCCGACAGAGCCGCGGAGGTCGCAGACGCACTCGCGTCTGGGATCGAGCAGGAGCGCGCGGTGGCCATCGCCACGGTGCTCGAATCCGGTGTCGCGGGAGTGGAACCAGGCGCGCGCCTGCTCGTCGAGCCCGGCGGCGAGCGCGCGGGGTCATCGGGTGACGACACCCTGGACGACGCGCTTGTTGCGGGCCTCGACTCCCTGCGGCGCGGAGGAGCCGAGGTGCGTTCGTTCGCGACGGGAGGGGGAGAGGTGCGCGCCTTCCTCGAGGTGCTCGCCCCACCTCCTCGCCTCGTCGTGTGCGGGGCCGGTCACGACGCGCAGCCCGTGGTAGGGCTCGCCTCGGAGATCGGTTGGAGGGCGGTCGTGGTCGACGACCGGCCCGTCTTCTTGACCCGTGATCGCTTCCCCGCGGCGCGGAGCTTCGTGCGGTGCCGTCCGGAGGAGGTCGCCGAGCGCGTCCCTCTGGACGAGCACACGTACGTCGTCGTGATGAGCCACAACTACCTGCGCGACAAGGACTATCTGCGCGCGCTGCTGGGGTCCCCGGTCGCCTACGTCGGCATGCTCGGCCCGCGCGCCCGTACCGAGCGGCTCCTCGACGAGCTCGCGGGCGAGGGGGCGGCAGCCGAGCCGCGCGACAGGGAGCGCATCCACGGGCCCGCGGGCCTCGACATCGGGGCCGAGGGGCCGGAGGAGATCGCGGCCGCGATCGTGGCCGAGATGCTCGCGGTCGACAGGTCGCGCGCCGGGGGCTTTCTGCGCGATCGGCCGGGGTCGATCCACGAGGACCGAGTCGCCGTCGCGGCCGCGGGAGGAAGGGGACGAGGTGCTGATTGAGAACACCTTCGAGGTGCCCGCCGACATCGACGTCGTGTGGCCCTATCTGCTCGACGTCGAGAAGGTCGTCGTTTGCATGCCCGGCGCGGAGCTCACCGAGACGATCGACGAGAACAACTTCAAGGGGCGGGTGCGGATAAAGCTCGGCCCCGTGTCCCTGTCGTTCTCCGGCAAGGTATCGCTCACCGAGCGCGACGACGAGGCGCACCGCGTCGTGCTGCAGGGCTCCGGCATGGAGCAGAGGGGCAAGGGGCGCGCGTCGGTGACCGTGACGACGACGGCGGAGCCATCGGAGGCGGGCACGCGCATCGCGATCGTGCAAGACCTCCAGGTGCAGGGACAGGTCGCGTCCATGAGCCGCGGGATGATGCAGGACGTCTCCGGCAAGCTCACGCAGCAGTTCGCCGACTGCCTCGAGAGGAACCTGAGCGCGGACCACGCCGAGACGGCGCCGGCCGAGACGGTCGCGCCCGCGACCGCAGAGGCCGCGGCCGCCGCGCCAACCGGCGGCGGGGTGGC
>DATADD010000010.1:0-4480 GCA_036258675.1 Actinomycetota bacterium
CGTCGGCCGCGCTCTCTTCCGAGGCCGCCAGGAGGGAGGGCTGCCACACGATCTCGGGACCGGCAGGCACGGGATCCAGGCTACCCGCGCCCGCAGAGGGGGGTCGCTTCGAGCGCACAACCGTCCCGAGTCGTTAGTCTCTCCTCGCCCTGCCGGGAGAAGGCGTGGAGCGAGTCACGCGCCGAGAAGTCATCGTGATGGCACGCGAGGGGGAGATGCTCATGGCGCAGGAGGTCGGGGCGAAGCAAGAGGGGAGCTGACCCACGGCCGCTCCGACGCGTCGTCGAGCGGGCGCGGCGGCGTCTCTCGTCTGTCTCGGCACGACGGCCTGCCTCGCGCTCGGCAGCCTTGCGGTGGATCCTGCCTCGGCGCGCCTCGCCGGCCGCGCGATCGGCACGTCGGTCGAGGGCCGACCGCTGCGCGCCACCAACGTGGGGGCGCACGGGCGCCGCACCAAGGTGCTCGTCGTCGGATGCATCCATGGCAACGAGTGCGCCGGCAGGGCGATAGTCCGGCGCCTGCGCAAGCGGGCGTCTCCTCGCCGCTTCGAGCTGTGGCTCATACGGAACCTCAACCCGGATGGCCTGAGGGCCGGAACGAGGCAGAACGCGCGCGGCGTCGACCTCAATCGAAACTTCGGCGCCGGCTGGCAGCCGATCGGGGAGCCATGGGACACGTACCACTCCGGGCCCCGCCCCTGGTCCGAGCCCGAAACGAGAGCGGCGCGCCGCTTCGTGCGTCGACGCCGTCCCGACATCACAATCTGGTACCACCAGCACATGGAGCTCGTCGTCAAGACGAAGAGGCACCGGCGGGTACAGCGCCGATACGCGCGTGCGACCCGTCTCCCCCTGGTCGACCTCCCGACCCTTCCGGGGACGGCGCCTCGGTGGCAGAACAAGCGCTTCCCCCGCCACACCGCGTTCGTGGTCGAGCTGCCGGCGGGCGCGCTCGGCCGGCGCGCCGTGAAGCGGCACGCGCGGGCGGTGCTCGGCATCGGTCGCCTGTGGCGCCGGACGCACCGCGCGGCCGCGTCCAAACGCGCTCGGGGTGGGTAGGTAGAACGGTCGGCTCCGCAAGAGCCGAGCGCCGACCCGGCCCGTAAACGAAAGAGGAGCGGCCCGTGAACCTGCCCGTCCTTCTGGCGGGGCCCATCCTGCGACGGACGGAGCCGAGCGCGGTCGCGCTGTGGCTCGCCACGAGCGAGGCGGTGGAGGCGTCCGCCCGCGTCCTGCGGCTCCCGGACCGTTCGGAGCCCGTCCCGGCGGGCTCGGGGCGGGGACGGACCGTGCGCCTCGGCCCTCGCCTGTGGGTCCACCTCGTCACGGTCACACCGGACGAGACGGCGGGCTTCCCGGTCGACGAGCTGCTCGCCTACGACGTCGCGCTCGCGCGCCCCGGCTCCGAGCCGCTCACGGTCCGGTCGCTCGGGCTCCTCTCGGGCCCGGTCCCCCTGCGCTACGGGGACCTGCCGCTGCCGACGTTCTGCATCCGGGGCGCCCGGACGCCGCTCAACCTGCTCCACGGCTCCTGCCGGCTGCTCCACGGCGCCGGCGAGGACGCGCTCGTCGCCGCCGACGAGACGATCGAACGCTGCGCGCGCGACGTCGACCGGCGCCCCAGCGGCATGTTCCTCACCGGCGACCAGATCTACGCCGACGACGTCGCGGCTGCGATGATCCGCCCGCTCCGAGCCCTCGCGACCGAGCTGATGGGCCCCGACGACGACGGCTCCGTGCCCGGGGTCGCGTCGCTCTCCGCACTCCCGGTCGACGGACGCGACGAGATCGTGCGGGAGAGGGCGAGGTTCTCCTCGGACAGAGCCGGCAACCACCTCATGAGCTTCGGGGAGTTCGCGGCGATGTACCTGCTGGCGTGGAACGAGGCCATGTGGCCGCCCTCGTTCCCGTCGGTGACCGAGCTGCCGGGGCGCGTGGGCCGACGGAAGTACGCCACCCAACGCCGGAACCTGGAGGCGGCGCAGAGAGCGCTTCCGCGGGTGCGCCGGGTGCTGGCGAACACCCCCACCTACACCAACTTCGACGACCACGACACGACCGACGACTGGAACCTGACCCAGGCGTGGCGCACGGCGGCTCACGACAGCCCCACCGGCCGGCGCGTCATCGCCAACGCACTGGCGTCGTACTGGGCCTTCCAGGGCTGGGGCAACGCCCCTCGAGCCTTCGACGACGCGTTCATCGACACGGTCGCCGGCTTCCTCTCCGGCGACCGTCCCGACGGGGACGCCTACGACTCGCTGCTGTGGTCCTTCGAGCGATGGAGCTACACCGCCCCCACCGATCCGCCCACGCTCGTGCTCGACACGCGCACGCAGCGGGACTACGACAGCCCCGAGGGCGCGGCTCGCCTGCTCGGGGAGCGGGGCCGCCGGCGCGCCGTGGAGCTCGTGCGCGCGGCCGGGCACAGGCGCGGCGAGCCCCTGGCCGTCGTCTCGGCGGTCCCGGTGTTCGGGTTCGAGCTCCAGGAGAGGCGCCAGAAGTACCTCGTCGACAAGCTCGGCCCCTACGAGATCGACTTCGAGGCGTGGCACTCCAACCTACGCGGGCTCGTGGACCTCATGAAGATGCTCGTCGAGGACATCCAGCCGTCGTCGTGCCTCCTTCTCTCCGGCGACGTCCACTACGGGGTCAACGCCCGGGCGTCGTTCGTGATCGAGGACAAGACCCTGCTCTTCACCCAGCTCGTCAGCAGCGGCCAGAAGCACGCGGGTGCGGCCGCGAAGACGGCCCTCAACACCCTGGGGCGGCTGCTCAGGCGCAAGCACGAGCGCCTCGGATGGGATTCGCCGCCCGAGTGCAGGCGGCACAGCTCGATAGCCGACCGCATCATGCTGCGCGCCGTCAACAGCGACGAGTGGGCGGAGGATTCGCCCGTGTTCCTCGCGCCGCGCGACGTCAAGGTGCTGGGAGTCGACCAACCGCCCGACTTCCGCGAGTGCCGGATCTACGTGCGCCCGAAGGGCCGCAACTCCTCGATACTCGTCGGCGAGAACAACACCGGGCTCGTGCGGGTCGAGGGGGACGAGATCACGCACCGCCTCCTCGTGCGCGGCAAGCACGGCTCGCGCGAGCACGTCGCCACGATCGTGCTCGGCCTCCAGGAGCTCGTGTGAACAAGCGCCCGGCGGCCCCTGGGTCGGCTAGAAGCGGCGCTTGCGGCGGGCCTTCATCATCGACCGGTTGCCGTGTGAGGAGAAGACGCGGGTGGGGGCGGCGAGCTGAAGCCCCTCGGTCTGGAACTCGTGCTTGAGCTCTAGAGCGCGCACGATGCCGCTCATGTCCTGCTGCTGATCGGGAGCAACGAACGTCACCCCCGTGCCCGAGCGGCCGGCGCGCGCCGTTCGCCCGACGCGGTGGACGTAGTCCTTGTGGTCCTGAGGCGGATCGAAGTTGATGACATGCGTGATCCCGTCGACATCGAGACCCCGAGCCGCGACGTCGGTGGCGATCATGACGTCGGCCTTCCCCGACGTGAACCGCTCGAGCATGCGCTTGCGCGCGGGCTGGGACATGTCGCCGTGCAGCGCGACCGCATTCACGCCCTTGGCCCTCAGTCGCGCGTGGAGGCGATCCGCGCCCCGCTTGGTCCTCACGAAGACGAGCGCGAGGCCCCGGTCTTCCTCCTCGAGCAGCCGCACGAGCTTGTCGAGCTTGTCGTGCGCACCCACGGGGACGAAGCGGTGCTCCGCCTCGTCGATGACGAGTCTCTTCTCGGGAACGCCGTGCACCGCAGGGTCGGTGGTGTAGGCGCGGGCGACGTGGCCGACGAGCCCGTCGAGCGTGGCGGAGAAGAACATGGTCTGACGGTCCTTGGGCAGACGGGACACGATGCGATCGACCTGCGGCTGAAAACCCATGTCGAGCATCCGGTCGGCTTCGTCGAGAACGAGGATGCGGACCTCGCGCACCGAGATCAGCTTCCGGTTGAGAAGGTCGAGGAGACGGCCCGGGGTCGCTATCACCACGTGGGCCTTGGCCGCGACGGCGGCTTGCTTGTCGAGCCCGACCCCGCCGTACACGGGAGCGACCCGCAGGTCCCGGGCGGCCGCCACGTCGCGTGCCTCCTCGGTGACCTGGACCGCGAGCTCGCGCGTGGGAACGAGCACGAGCGCCGCGGGCCGCGGAGCCGACGCATCGAGCCGCTCCACGATCGGGATGGCGAACGCGAGCGTCTTGCCCGACCCGGTGCGGGACCTGCCCATGATGTCCCGCCCCGCGATCGCGTCCGCGATCACGAGGCGCTGGATCTCGAACGGCGAGTCGATGTTGCGGCGCGCAAGCGCCCGTTCCACGGGAGCCGACACACCCAAGTCCGAAAAAGAAAACGTCAAGATCACCACTCCTTACGGCTCGGTAGTACCGCTACCGACAAACGGGAGATCCGAAACATCCCGCAACCACCGCAAGGAGGAACCGGAGAACGAATCTCGCAGGCGGCCCACGCCGTCCCGCACTCT
>DATADD010000011.1:0-2081 GCA_036258675.1 Actinomycetota bacterium
GGATCAGCACGGGCAGGTCCTGGGCGAACTCGACGACCTGGCTCGCCATGGGCGGGACGAGCAGGACGACGAACGCGACGATGAGGAGGAGGGCGAGAAGAAAGATCGCGGCGATCGCGACCCCGCGCCGCAGCCCGAGGGCGTGGAGCCGGCGCACCGCGGGGTCAAGCCCGATCGCGAGGAACAGCGCCACGACCGCAAGGAGAAGGACGCTGCGGACGCGGTAGGCCGCGATGACCAGGAGCAGGAACACCCCGGTCGTCGCGAGGATGCGCAGGACCGTTCGGGTGGAGGGCGGTTCGGGCGGCCGGGGCCTCCTCTCCTCGACCGCGGCGGGCGCGCCGGCGTCCACCTAGGCGTATCCGGCGGCGAGGTCCATCGCCCCTGTATATCTCCGGCCGGGTCGTGAGGCCCGGACCTGCGCGGGCCGCGCCGCCTCCCGCATCTCGTCTATCCTCGCCGGCACGGCGAATCCCGCGCCGAACCTCCGTCTCGGTGCTCACGCCACCGGGCTCGATGGGGGCAAAGGGGCTCCGCCTCGGGATGCTTCGGTCGACCGATCGTGAGCCGCAGGCCCACGAGAGCGTGAGTCTCGGGTCCGCGGTCGCGAGGAGGTCGAGGATGACCGAAGACAAGGCCCGCAAGCGTTCGATCCGGGCCCGCATGGCCAAGACGGGCGAGAGCTACACCGCGGCGCGGCGCCACGTCGTGGGGTCGGACGCGCAGGAGAGCGCGCCGCTGCCCCCAGTGGACCTGGGCCAGTCCGACGCCGCGATCCTGCGGGGATCGGGCAAGAGGTGGGAGGAGTGGTTCGCCCTCCTCGACGCGTGGGGAGCGAGGGGCCGCAGCCATGGGGAGATCGCCCGGCACGTCCACGAGCACGGCGTCCCCGGGTGGTGGGCGCAGGCGGTCGCGGTCGGCTACGAGCGCGGCCGGGGGATGCGGCGCGTCCACGAGCGGCCCGGCGGGTTCAGCGTGAGCGTCTCGAAGACGGTCCCGATCGGGGTGGAGGCTCTGTCCGAGCACTTCACCGAGGCCCGCAAGCGGAGCCGGTGGCTCGAAGCGGGAGCGCTCCGCACGCGCACGTCCGTGCCCGGGAGGTCGGCCAGATTCGACTTCCGGGACGGCGTCGGCCGGGTCCACGCCTATTTCGTCTCCAAGGGGCCGTCGAAGTCGGCGGTCCAGGTGCAGCACGAGCGGCTCGCCGACGAGGACGCGGTGGAGGAGATGCGGGCCTTCTGGAAGGAGCGCCTCGCCGCGCTCGCGGACCTCGTGTCCCGCTAGTCCCCTGGTCCGAGTGCTCTCTTGACACCACCCCGCCACGGACGGTACTTTACCGAGCAGTTACTTAACTAGTTAGTTAAGAAGGATGGAGATGGGCACGGAGCAGCTCGACCGGACCTTCTCGGCCCTGGCCGACCCCACGAGGCGGGCGATCCTCGAGCGCCTGGCGGCGGGCGAGGCCTCGGTCACGGAGCTGGCGAAGCCGTTCGAGATGACCCTGCCGGCGGTCTCCAAGCACCTGAAGGTCCTCGAGCGCGCCGGGCTCGTCGCCCGCGGGCGCGAGCGCCAGTGGCGGCCCGCCCGGCTCGAGGCGGGCCCGCTCAAGGAGGTCGCGGACTGGGCCGAGCGATACCGCCGCTTCTGGGAGGAGAGGTACGACCGGTTGGACGAGTACCTGGAGGAGCTCCAGGGACGAGGAAAGGAGAGGGAGGATGGGCACGAGCGGTAGCAGCGCACTACAGGTGTCGACCCCGTCGGAGCGCGAGATCGTCATGACGCGGGTCTTCAACGCCCCCCGCGATCTCGTGTTCGAGGCACACAGCTCCTGCGAGCACATGTCGCGCTGGTGGGGTCCTCGCCAGTACGAGGTCGTCCAGTGCGAGCTGGACTTCCGTCCGGGCGGCGCGTGGAGGGTCGTCCACCGCGGCCCCGATGGACAGGAGTACGCGTTCCGCGGCGAGTTCCGCGAGATCGTGGCGCCGGAGCGGATCGTGTGGACGTTCGAGTTCGAGGGCATGCCGGGAAGCGTCTCGACCGAGACCCTCACGCTCGAGGAGCAGGACGGCAAGACGACGCTC
>DATADD010000012.1:0-13256 GCA_036258675.1 Actinomycetota bacterium
GTGCGCGCTCCGGCGCGCGCGAGGCCCGCCCGCGCGAGCGCCCGCGGCCGCTGGGCCTCGCAGCTCGCGGAGCTTCCCATGCTCGTGCTGCTCGCGTTCGGCATCGCGGTCGTCATCAAGACGTTCCTCGTCCAGGCGTTCTTCATCCCATCCGGTTCGATGCTGCCCACCCTGCGGGTAGGCGACCGCGTCCTCGTCGAGAAGGTGAGCTACAGGTTGCGCGACCCGGAGCGGCAGGACGTCGTCGTGTTCGCCCAGGACGTCTTCGGCGGCGAGCCGCCCGAGCTGCCGTGGTACGAGGACGCGCGCGACTTCATGCGTGAGCTGCTCGGTCTGCCCACGGGCGGGGAGCAGGACTACATAAAGCGTGTCGTTGCGGTCGAGGACGACGTCATCCGCTACGCGGGCAAGCCGCGCCGGCTCGAGGTGAACGGCTCGCTGATGCGGGAGCCGTACGTGGGGCCGCGCGACAGGTTCAGCCCCACGCTCACCGGCGGCGACTGTCGTCGCCTCGACATGGAGGCCGTCGACGGGGGCTGTCGCGTGCCCGAGGGAACGGTGTTCGTCATGGGCGACAACCGGGGCAACTCCGAGGACTCGCGCGCGATCGGCCCCATACCGGAGGACAAGGTCGTGGGCCACGCCTTCGTGGTGCTGTGGCCGCCGAGCGACTTCGGGGGGCTGTAGCCGGGGGAAACAGGCCGCGCGCCGCCGGCGGCGGATAGATTGGATCCGATGGGAGCCGACGCCGCCGGCCTTCTCGAGCAGCGCCTCGCGAGCGCCGGGTTCTCCGCGGTCGCGGGCGCGGACGAGGTCGGCAGGGGAGCCCTCGCGGGGCCCCTGGTGGCCGCCGCCGTGATCCTTCCTCCCCACGCGGACCTGCCCGGCCTGCGCGACTCGAAGATGTGCACGCGCCCCCAGAGGGAGTCGCTCGCCCGCAGCATCAAGGCGATCGCCGTGTCCTACAGCGTCGTGGCCGTGCGTCCCGACCGCATCGACCGGCGGGGGCTCCAGCGCTGCAACCTCGACGCGTTGCGGCGCGCCCTCAAGGGCCTCGAGATCGTCCCCGACTACGTCCTCGTGGACGCGTTCCGGATCCGGCGTCTGCCCTGGCCCGGGCTCGCCGTGAAGAAGGCAGACGTCGTCTCCCGCAGCGTGGCGGCCGCGTCGATCGTGGCCAAGGTGCACCGCGACGCGTCGATGCGCCGGTACCACCGCCAGTTCCCCGAGTACGGCTTCCGGACCAACGTGGGCTACGGGACGAGAGAGCACTGGGACGCGCTCGACAGGCTCGGGCCGTGTCGCATCCACCGGCGCTCCTTCTACGGGGTGACCGGGTTCCCCGGGGATGGCGGCGCCGCGGCCGGAGAGGCGCGAGACTGGGCGCCAGAGTCACCCGAGGCCCCCGAGGCCCAGGACGAGGGGAGCATATGAGCGTCGAAGACCTCGAGAAGTACGAGGCCGAGATGGAGCTCCAGCTCTACAAGGAGTACCGCGACGTCCTGCCGATGTTCAAGTACGTCGTGGAGACGGAGCGCCGCTTCTACCTCGCGAACGACGTGAAGGTCGCTACCCAGCACGTGGGCGCCAAGGTCTGGTTCGAGGTGGAGCTCAACGACGCGTGGGTGTGGGACATGCATCGGCCCGCTCGCTTCGTCTCGCACGTGAGGGTCGTGACGTTCCGTGACCTCAACGTCGAAGAGCTCTCCCAGCTCGCCGAGCGCGATCTGCTCCCGCGGCCCCCGGGCCTCGAGCAGTAGAGCTTCCGCTCACGCTCGCCTCGCGCCATCCTGTCGCACCCCCTCCCTAGGGTGACTGCATGGACGCACGCCAGCCGCTCGGGCGCGCCGGCGAGGAAGCCGCGGCGCGGCTCTTCCGCCGGCAGGGGTTCACCGTGCTCGACCGCAACTGGCGTTGTTGTCTCGGCGAGCTCGACCTCGTCGCTCGCCGCGGCGGGCTGCTCGTCTTCTGCGAGGTGAAGACCCGGCGCTCGAGCTCCTACGGGGAGCCGTTCGAGGCGGTCGGCCCCCGCAAGCAGGCGCGTCTGCGCCGGCTCGCGGGCCGTTGGCTCGCGGACCATCGCTGCGGCGCGCGCCACGTCCGCTTCGACGTCGTGTCCGTGCTCGCGGGCGGGAGCACCCCGCGCGTCACCCACCTCGTGGACGCCTTCTGAGCGGCCCGAGCGGCGCGCCGAAAGGCGTCACACCCCCTCGCTAGCGTGTCCCCGGCAGCGCTCCCGGTGACCGGGTTGGGACAGGTGCATCTTGTTGGCGAAGACGGAGTCCGTCGCGCTCATCGGTGCGGACGCACGACTCGTCGAGGTCGAGGTCGACGTGGTCGGGGGAGCGATCCCTCGCTTCACGGTCGTCGGGCTTCCGACCAGGCCGGTCAGGGAGGCGGAGCAGCGGACCCTCGCCGCCCTCGCCTCGATGGCGAAGGACATCCCGAAGCTGCGCGTGATCGCGAACCTGGCCCCGGGCAATCTCCCGAAGGAGGGCACCCACTTCGACCTCGCGATCGGGCTCGGGATCCTGGCGAGCCTCGGACGGCTTCCCCCCGGCGGCCTCGATGGGTGGGTCGTCATGGGGGAGCTCGCTCTCGACGGGGCGGTGCGCGCGGTGCGCGGCGTGCTTGCGGCCGCGATCGCATGCCGCGCCCGCGGTCGACGCGGCCTGGTGTGCCCGGCCCGCAACGCTGCGGAGGCCCGGCTCGTGGACGGCATCGAGGTCGTGGGCGTGGACGCCCTCGCCGAGTGCGTGACGTGGATGCGCTCCGGGCGACGGCCGCCGGCCCCTCCGGCCGTGGCGGGCCCGAGCGCCCGAGCGGAGGTGGGCGACGATCTCTGCGAGGTGAGGGGCCAGGAGGCGGCCAAGCGGGCGCTCGAGGTGGCGGCGGCCGGCGGCCACAACGTCCTTTTCACGGGGCCGCCGGGATCGGGCAAGACGATGCTCGCCCGCAGGCTCCCCACGATCATGCCCGAGATGACGCTCGAGGAGTCCCTCGAGGTCACCCGCATCCACTCCGTGGCCGGACTCGTCGACGGACCGGAGGCGCTCAGCCGCCGGCGCCCCTTCCGCACCCCGCACCACCACGTCTCGACCGCGGGGCTGGTGGGCGGCGGCTCCGGCTACGCGCGCCCGGGAGAGATAAGCCTCGCCCACCGGGGAGCTCTCTTTCTCGACGAGTTGCCCCTCTACCGGAGAGAAGCGCTCGAGAGCCTGCGGGGGCCGCTCGAGGAAGGCCGCGTGCGGATCGCGCGCAGCGCGGGCGCGGTGACGTTCCCCTGCCGCTTCTCGCTCGTCGCGGCGATGAACCCGTGTCTCTGCGGGTACCGAGACGACGCCCGGCGGCCGTGCACGTGCTCGGAGCTCGACCTCGCCCGCTACCGCTCCAAGCTGTCGGGCCCGCTCCTGGATCGCATCGACATGGGGCTGCGCCTCGAGCGCCTCGGGCGCAAGGAGCTCCTCGGGTCGGCGGGGGGCGAGACGTCGCGCGCCGTCAGGCAGAGGGTCGAGGCCGCGCGCGCGATGCAGAGGCAGCGCTACGGCTCGGACGAGGTCACCAACGCGTCCGCGCCCGCCCGTTCGGTCGAGCAGGCGGTCCGGCTGTCGCGAAGCGCGACGGAGACGGTGGCCGCGTGCATCGATTCTCAGGCACTGTCGGGGCGGGGCCTCGGCCGGGTCCTCAGGATCGCGCGCACGATCGCGGACCTGGCGGGCGCCCACGACGTCGCCGAGGAGCACGTGGGAGAGGCGCTCCTTCTGCGCCTGGCCGATGCGAGGGCGGAGGTCGCGGTATGAGACAGACGCTCGTTCCGGCGCACCCGAAGTGGCCGGTGGGGCTGCGCGAGATGGGCGGCATCCCGCCTCCCCGCCGGCTCCGGGTCGAGGGGGCGCCCGTGCCGTCGTGGGACAGGTGCGTGGCGCTCGTGGGGACGAGGCGGCCCACGAGCGCGGGCCTCGAGGCCGCCCGGTCGATCGCGACCCAGCTCGTCCAGGCGGGATACGCGATCGTCTCGGGACTCGCAGTGGGCATCGACGCGGCCGCGCACGAAGCCGCCCTCGACGCGGCGGGCCACACCGTCGCCGTCCTCGGGTGCGGACTCGACCTTGTCTACCCCCGTTGCAACGCGGCACTGAAGGAGCGCATCCGGGAGCGCGGGACGCTGGTGAGCGAGTACGACGACGGCGTCCGGTCCCGCTCGTTCCACTTCCCCCAACGCAACCGGATCATCGCCGCGCTGGCCACAGCCGTTGTGGTCGTCGAGGGCTCGTACAAGAGCGGAGCGCTGATCACCGCCCGCCTCGCTCTCGAGGCGAACCGCGATGTGTACGCGGTGCCCGGGAGCATCCGCAATCCGGCGGCGGAGGGCCCGAACGAGCTGATCCGGAGGGGGCAGGCGGCGCTCGTGACGTGCGCCGAGCACATCTTCGAGCACCTTGCTCCCGAGCTCGCATGGGACCCGGCCGCCTCCGGGACAGCGGGGCCTTCGGTCGACGAGGAGGAGCGGGCGGTGCTGGTCGCGATGGACGACGTCGGCACCGCTCCCGACCGCATCTGTCGCCTGATCGGCAAGCCCCCCGGTCTCGTGGCGCTGACGTTGGCCCGGTTGGAGGTGCGCGGGCTCGTCGTCAAGCGGGTCTCGGGTTACGAGCTGACGGAGGGCGGCGCGCGGGCGCGCCGCGCGCTCGTGTAGGACGCCAACCGAGGTGTGCAGCATCCGCATCGCCGGTCTCCGACTCGGGAGCAGCCGCAACAGAGATACGCCGCGGGGCCGATCCGATCGCTCCGGTGCTGGACTCCGGCCGGCTCGTGCGGTACGAACCAACGCATGGGCGCCCCGATCGCCTCCGTCGTCGACGCCTTTCTGCGCGCTGCGGCGGCCGAGCGCGACCTCTCGCCGCACACGCGCGCGGCCTACGCGCGCGACCTCGCGCAGTTCGTCGAGTGGGCGGCGCGCTCGCGCGCGGTCGACATCGGCGACGTCGAGCGCAAGCTGCTGCGCCGGTACCTGGCGTGGCTCGTGGAGCGGGGCTATGCGCGGCGTTCGATCGCGCGCAAGCGGAGCGCGCTGCGGTCGATGCTGGCGTGGGCGCGCCTCCGCGGAGCGATCGACAAAGACCCCGCGGCGGATCTGTCGACCCCGAAGCTGCCGGCGTCGCTGCCGCGCGTCCTCAAGGAGCGGGAGGCCGCGGCACTCTGCGAGCTACCTCCTGGCGACGACCCGGTGGGCCTGCGCGACCGGGCGGTGCTCGAGCTGCTCTACGGATCGGGCCTGCGGGTGTCGGAGCTGTGCGGGCTGGACGTCGACGACGTCGACCTCGACGCGGGGATGGTCACGGTGACCGGGAAGGGTCGCAAGCAGAGACGCGTTCCGCTCACCGCTCCGGCGCGCCGAGCGCTGGAGCGGTACGTGGCCGGGGCGCGCCCCGCGCTCGCCAAGCCGTCCTCGCCCCCCGCGGCGCTGCTGTTCAACGGTCGCGGCGGCCGTCTCGGCGCTCGCAGCGTGCGCGCTCTCGTAGCAAGGTACTCATCGGGGGAGGGCTCTCCCCCGATTGCGCCGCACGCGTTGCGCCACTCGTACGCGACGCACTTGCTCGACGGTGGTGCAGACTTGAGATCCGTGCAAGAGCTTCTCGGGCATGAGAGTCTTGGGACCACCCAGATCTACACGCACGTGTCGAACGAGCGGCTGAAGGCGGTGTATGAGCGGAGCCATCCCAGAGCCTGAATCCAGTCTGCGCACGGCCTCCGAGGCCGAGGACAGCGTCACGACGGCGTGGGACGAGTACAAGGAGTCGGGGTCGCAAGCGGCGCGCGATCGTTTGATCCTGCACTACTCGCCGCTGGTCAAGTACGTCGCCGGCCGGGTTGCGGTCGGATTGCCGGCCAACATCGAGCAGTCGGACCTGATCTCCTACGGCATCTTCGGCCTCATCGACGCGATCGAGAAGTACGACCGCGCCCGGGGCATCAAGTTCGAGACCTATGCGATCAGTCGCATCCGTGGCTCCATCATCGACGAGCTGCGCGCGATCGATTGGGTGCCGCGCTCCGTGCGCTTCAAGGCGCGCGAAGTCGAGAAGGCGTACACGAGCCTCGAGAACAAGAACAAGCGACCGCCGTCCGACGCGGAGATCGCGGAGGAGATGGGCATCACGCTCGACGAGCTCAACCATATCTACACACAGCTTTCGTCGGTGTCGCTGGTGGCTCTGGACGAGCTGATGTCCGTCGAGGGGGAGCGAGGCGACCGCCTCTCGCTGGTCGAGACGCTCGAGGACACGAAGACCGCGGGGCCGGTCGACACGGTCGAAGCCGAGGAGATGAAGGTGATCCTGGCGGACGCGATCAACCGCCTCCCCGAGCGAGAGAAGATCGTCGTCACCCTCTACTACTACGAGGGGCTGACGCTCGCCGAGATCGGGCAGGTGCTCGGGGTCACGGAATCGCGCGTGTGCCAGATGCACACCAAGGCGGTGCTCGGCCTGCGCGGGAAGATCGTCGAAGCAACCACCTCGGACTGAGCCGCCCCGGCGGGGCTGCGTGCTAGCCTTGCCGGGCAGGTCATCTCACACACCCGTCTCGGCTGTGCGCGCGCGTGGCGCGCCCTCAGGCCTTCGGTCCCGGCTCGCCGGGTCGACGGGTGGCGGAAGGGCCCGGGGCCCGGCTCCGGGGCGAAAACCGAAGGAGGCAGTCGTGCCCGTGGTCACCATGCGGGAGCTGCTCGAGGCTGGCGTCCACTTCGGGCACCAGACCCGGCGGTGGAATCCGAAGATGAAGCGCTTCATCTTCACGGAGCGCAACGGGATCTACATCCTCGACCTCCAGCAAACGATGACGGGCATCGAGCGCTCCTATACGTTCATCCGCGACCTCGTCGCGGCCGGCGGGGTGGTGCTCTTCGTCGCCACGAAGCGACAGCTGCAGGACGTCCTCGAGGCCGAGGCGAAGCGCTCCGGCGCGCCGTATGTCAACTTCCGCTGGCTCGGGGGGATGCTGACCAACTTCCGCACGATGCACGAGCGGATCAGGCGCATGAGGGACCTCGAGGAGATGGTCGCGACCGGCGCCCTCGACGGGCTCCCCAAGAAGGAGGCGCTCAAGCTGCGCCACGAGCACGAGAAGCTCGAGCGCAACCTGGGCGGGATCCGCGATCTCGACCGCCTGCCGGACGCGATCTTCATCCTGGATACCAAGAAGGAGGAGATCGCCGTGCGGGAGGCCCGGAAGCTCGCGATCCCGATAGTCGCCGTGTTGGACACCAACTGCGACCCCGAGGACGTGGACTACGGCATCCCCGGCAACGACGACGCGATCCGCTCGGGCGCCCTTCTGACCAGGATCGTCGCCGACGCGATCATCGAGGGGAAGTCCATGCGCCCCGACGGCGGGGCGGCGCCACCGAGCGAGGACGGAGGCGAGGAGCCCCGGCGCGCGGAGGTGCTTCCGACCGCCGAGCTTCAGCCGAAGGCGGAGTGGGAGCTGCAGCTCGAGGCCGAGGAGCAGGCGGCGCAGGCCGACCAGGAGGGGGGCGAGCCACCCCCCGCGTCCGGGCCCGGCGGGGCGAAGGGCGTCGCCGAGCCCGAGCCCGCCCGCACCACCCAGTGACCGGACCACCTCGCCACAACCGCACGAGGCGAAACGAGGAGAAGAGATGGCAGAGATAAGCGCTCGACACGTGAAGGCCCTGCGCGACGCGACGGGCGCAGGGATGATGGACTGCAAGAAGGCGTTGGCGGAGGCGTCCGGCGACCTGGATGTCGCCAAGCGCATCCTGCGCGAGAAGGGGCTCGCGGACGCGGCCAAGCGAACCGGGCGGGCCACGAGCGAAGGCGTCGTGTACGCCTACATGCACAGGCCCGACCCGAACTACCCGCCCAAGCTCGGCGTCCTGCTCGAGCTCAACTGCGAGACCGATTTCGTCGCCAAGACGGAGAGCTTCGAGCGGCTCGCCAAGGACATCGCGATGCACGTCTCGTTCGCCGATCCCTCGTGGACCGTGCGCGAGGAGGTTCCGAGCAGCGTCATCGACGAGGAGTCGTCGATCTACGCCAAGCAGGCGAAGGACACCGGCAAGCCGGAGCACGTCATCGAGAAGATCGTGGCCGGCAAGCTCGAGGCGTTCTTCAAAGAGAACGTGCTCATGGAGCAGGAGTGGATCCAGGACAAGACCAAGACCATCGCGGCGCTCATCGACGAGGCGAAAGCGTCGATGGGAGAGAACATCTCCGTGGGGCGTTTCTGCCGCATACGGGTCGGCGAGGGCAAGGCGTAGCGGTGACCGATCGGGTCGCCCCCGCCCCGAAGTACCGCACCGTCCTCCTCAAGCTCTCGGGGGAGGCGTTCGCGGTCGAGGATCACGGCTTCGGGATCGACCCGAAGGTGGTGGCCTCGATCGCCCGCCAGGTGGCCGAGGCGCAGACCTTGGGAGTGCGGCTCGGCATCGTCGTGGGCGGCGGCAACATCATCAGGGGGCTCGCCGCCTCGGCCCAGGGCACGGACCGCACGACCGCGGACTACATGGGCATGCTCGCGACGGTGATAAACGCCCTCGCGCTCCAGGACGCTCTCGAGAAGGAGGGCGTCGAGACGCGGGTGCAGACCGCGATCTGGATGCAGGAGCTCGCGGAGCCCTACATCCGCCGGCGCGCGCTGCGCCACCTCGAGAAGGGGCGCGTCGTGATCTTCGCGGGCGGGACCGGTAACCCCTACTTCTCGACCGACACGAGCGCGGCGCTGCGCGCGCTCGAGATCGGCGCCGACGCGATCCTCAAGGGGACGCGCGTGGACGGCGTCTACGACTCCGATCCCCTCGTCAATCCGGAGGCGAGCCTGTTCACCTCGGTCGACTACATCGAGGTTCTCCAACGAGGCCTCAAGGTCATGGACTCCACCGCGATCTCCCTGTGCATGGACAACGGGCTGCCGATCATCGTGTTCAACATGAAGGCGGGCAACATCGTGCGCATCATCAGCGGCGAGGAGGTGGGCACATTGGTCCACTCCACCGCGGGAGGCTGAAGGGGAGGCGGAGGTGGCCGAGGACAAGGACAGCGTCCTGGCGGAGGCCGAGGCAAAGATGAAGCGGGCGGTCTCGGTCAACCGGGAGGAGCTCGCCGGCATCCGGACGGGTCGAGCGAGCCCGGCGCTCCTCAACCGCCTGCAGGTCGACTACTACGGCACCAGGGTGGCGATCAACCAGGTCGCCAACATGTCGGTGCCCGAGCCCCGCTTGCTCGTGATCGCCCCCTACGACCCGAACTCCGTGGCAGCGATCGAGAAGGCGATCCTGTCCTCGGACCTCGGGATAACGCCCAACAACGACGGGCAGGTCATACGGCTGGCGTTCCCGGAGCTCACCGAGGACCGGCGCAAGGAGCTCATCAGGGTCGCCCACGCACGCGCCGAGGAGGGCCGCGTCGCGGTGCGCGGCGTCCGGCGGCATGCCAAGCAGCACCTCGAGCGGCTGCGCAAGGGTGGAGAGCTCTCCGAGGACGAGGAACGCGGCGCGGAGAGCCGGCTCCAGAAGCTCACGGACCGCTTCGTGGCCGAGATCGACGAGAACCTGAAGCGCAAGGAGCAGGAGCTCCTGGAGGTCTAGTGGCCGAGGCGGCGCCCCGGGGCGCGCGCGCGGCCCGCTCGGGGCGGGCGATGGCCCAGGCGGTGGTTTCGGGGGCGATCCTGCTGGGCCTTGCGGCCGCCGCCTTCGCGATCGGCGCGCCGGCCCTGTTCTCGCTCGTGGCCGCGGTCGCGCTGATCGCCCTCTACGAGCTCCTCACCGCTCTTCGGCGCGCCGGCCGCCGGCCGGTGGTGGGAGCCGGGATCGCCGGGGGGCTCGTGGTGCTCGTGGCCGCCTATCGCGGGGGCCCCGGCTGGGTCGCGGCGGCCGGAGGGGTGACCGTGTTGGGCGCGCTCGCGCTCGCGCTCAGGCCCGGACGGGGGCCGACCCCCGCCGCGGACGCCGCCTGGACCGTGCTGGGCGTCGCCTGGATCGCCGGGGGAGCTGCGGCCGCGGTGGGCCTCCTGCGCGCGGACCCCGGCGGCGCGGCCGTGACCACCGCGTTCCTCGTGGTGGTTGCGGCCGGCGACGTCGCGGCCTTCTTCGTCGGCCGGCGCTGGGGGCGGAGGCGCCTCGCACCGTCGCTGTCGCCGGGCAAGTCGTGGGAGGGCGTGGGGGCGGGCCTCGTCGCCTCGCTGCTCGCCGGGGCGTGCGCGGGCGGCCTCCTCGCGCCCCTCTCGACCCTCGAGGGCCTCGGGCTCGGCCTGCTGTGCGGCGTCTTCGGCCCCGTCGGCGACCTCGTCGAGTCCGCCGTCAAGCGGGAGATCGGGGTCAAGGACTCGAGCGGCCTGTTGCCCGGCCACGGCGGCTTCCTCGACCGCATCGACGCGATGATCTTCTGCGCGCCGCTCGCGCTCGCGTACGTCGTCGTCCTGGGGGCGTGAGCCGCTCCGGTTCCCCTGCGGGGTAGCGGGCTCGGGGTGTGACAATCGAGGCGTGGAGCAGCAGCGCACCATCGCCATCCTCGGGTGCACCGGCTCGATCGGCACGCAGGCGGTCGAGATCGCGCGCGCACACCCCGAGCGCTTTCGGGTGGTCGCGCTCGGAGCCGGCCGCGACGGCCGCCGGCTCGCCGAGCTCGCCCGAGGGTTGGGCGTCGCCCACACCGGCCTCGGGGTCGAGGCGGCCACCGACCTCGCCGCCCTCGACGAGGTCGACGTGGTCCTCAACGGGATCGTCGGCTTCGCGGGACTGACCGCGTCGCTCGCCGCCCTCCGTGCGGGCAAGACGCTCGCGCTCGCGAACAAGGAGAGCCTCGTGGCGGGCGGGGCCCTCTGCCGCGCTGCGGCCGCCGAGGGGGGAGGGCGCATCGCGCCCGTCGACTCCGAGCACGCCGCCCTCGCGCAGTGCCTCGAGGGGCGCGAGCCCTCGACGGTGGCGGCGCTCGTGCTGACCGCTTCGGGAGGCCCGTTCCGGGCGCGCACCGATCTGGGGGCGGTCACCCCGCAGGAGGCTCTCGCCCACCCGACCTGGGCGATGGGGCCCAAGGTCACCGTCGACTCCGCGACGCTGATGAACAAGGGCCTCGAGGTGATCGAGGCGCACTGGCTGTTCGGTTTTCCCTACGACGCCATCCGGGTCCTCGTGCACCCCCAGAGCGTCGTGCACGGGATCGTCGAGCTCGTCGACGGCTCGGTGGTGATGCAGGCCGCGGTGCCGGACATGCGCGTGCCGATCCAGGCAGCCCTCGGCGCACCGGCCCGCTTCGCCTCGCCGGTCCCGCCCGTCGACCTCGCCGCCGCATCCCCGCTGGTGTTCGAGCCGGTCGACGACCTTCGCTTCCCGAGCCCCGGGCTCGCGGTGGAGGCGGGACGCCGGGGCGGCACCTTCCCCGCCGCGCTCAACGCGGCCAACGAGGTCGCGGTGGCCGCGTTCCTCGCCGGCGCTGCGTCCCTGCTCGACATCCCCCGGACCGTCGAGCGCGTGCTCGAACAGCACTCGAGCGGCGACGCCCTCGCCCTCGACCAGGTCGCCGGCGTCGACGCGTGGGCGCGCGCCGTGGCGCGAGGCGCGCTCGGGCTCGACGAGCGCGACGCCGTCCTGCAGCCCTCGGGAGTGAGCCTGTGAGCGCGGGCGTGTGGATCTTCGTGCTCGCGATCCTCGTCGTGATCATGGTCCACGAGTCCGGTCACTTCTTCGTCGCCAAGCTGTTCGGGTTCAAGGCGACGAAGTTCTTCCTCGGCTTCGGCCCGACGCTGTGGTCGGTGCAGCGGGGCGAGACGGAGTACGGCGTCAAGGCGCTGCCCCTGGGGGGGTTCGTGAAGATCGCCGGCATGAACCCGTACGAGGATCTCTCCCCCCAGGACCGGGCGCGTTCCTATCCGAGCAAGCCGCGCTGGCAGCGCGCACTGCTTCTGCTCGCGGGCTCCGCGACCCACTGGATCCTCGTCTTCGTCGTGCTCGTCCCGACCCTGCTGTGGATCGGGCTTCCCACGGCCCGGGGCAGCAACGTTCTCTATGCGGTGCAGAAGAGCTCTCCCGCCGTGGCCGCGGGACTCGAGCCCGGCGACCGCATCGTCGAGGTGGGGGGGACCGCCGCCGATTCCTGGCCCGACATCCGCTCCTACATCCGCGCCCGCGGCGGCCGGACGGCGACGTTCGTGGTCGCGCGCGACGGGGAACGCCGGGAGCTGTCGGCGCGGCTGTGGTGGGCGATCTACAACCGCGACGGCCAGCTCGCGCAGTTCGAGCGGGACCGGTCGGAGCTGCGCCCCCTCCGCGCCGGCGAGGACGTCGTCGGCTTCCTCGGCGTGTCGCCGGAGCCCCTCTACGAGAGCTTCGGCTTCGGCGAGGCGGTCGCCCAGTCGGGACGCACGACGTGGTTGCTCACGACCCGGTCGGTGCAGGGGATCGGGTCCTTCTTCGGCCAGGTCTTCGACGGGACGCTCTTCTCCAAGCTGTCGGCCGAAGGCCCGCGCACGGGAGCGAGCGAGCCGATCGGGATCGTGGGGGGAGCGCGCATCGCGGGCGAGACGTTCGAGCGAGGCCGCTACCTCGAGCTCATCCTGTCGATGTGCGGGCTCGTCATCTCGGTCGCGATCCTCAACCTCCTTCCGCTGCCGCCTCTGGACGGCGGCCACCTCGCGGTCGTCGCCTTCGAGGCGGTCACGCGGCGGACCGTCGACCTCCGCAGGCTCATCCCGATCGCGGCCGCGGTCATCTCGTTCTTCGTGCTGGTGTTCCTCGCCATGCTGTACCTCGACCTGGCGCGTCCGATCGAGGTTCCCTTCTAGCCGTGTACGAACGACGGCGGACGCGGCGCATCAACGTCGGCGGCGTGCCGGTCGGAGGAGGCGCGCCGATCTCGATCCAGTCCATGACCACGACCAAGACCGACGACGTCGGCGCCACACTCGTGCAGGTGCACGAGCTCGCCACGCAGGGCGCCGACATCGTTCGGGTGGCCGTGCCCCACGAGGCCGACGCTCGCGCCCTCCCGCTCATCGTGCGCGAGGGCGGGGTTCCGATCGTCGCGGACGTCCACTTCTCTGTGCGGCTCGCGATGATGGCGCTCGAGTCCGGCGTGCACGGGCTCCGCATCAACCCCGGCAATATGCGCAACCCCGCTCACGTCAAGGAGGTGGCGGAGGGGGCTCGTGAGCGCGGCATCCCGATCCGCATCGGCGTCAACGCGGGGTCGCTCGACCGGAAGCTGGTGGCGAAGCACGGGCGCCCGACGGCGGACGCCCTCGTC
>DATADD010000013.1:0-8229 GCA_036258675.1 Actinomycetota bacterium
CGCACGTCGCCGGGATCGACGTCCACTCCGTTGCGGGCGCATACCTGCGCGAACAGCTCGGGGAAGGACGGGTGCGGATGCAGGATCGTCTCGCCCGCGTCGAAGAAGACGATGTCGATCACTTGTGCGGGCGCGCCTGCAGCTCGGCCCACACCCGGTCCGCCTCCTCGGCGAGACCCTCGAGGGAGCCGTCGTTGCGGACGACGAAGTCGGCGCGCGCCTCGAGGTCGGCGGGATCCATCTGAGCGCGCATCCGCCGGGCGCTCTCGTCGAAGGTCATCCCGCGCGCCGCCTGGAGGCGATGGCTGCGCGTCGCCTCGGGGGCAAGCACGGCGATCGTCGCGTCGACGACCTCGCCGAGCCCCGTCTCGTACAGCAGCGCCGCGTCCAGCACCACGATCGCATCCGTGCTGCGGAGCCGCTCCAGGGCGTCGGCGATCCCGGCGAAGATCACGGGGTGGACGATGGCGTTGAGCGCGGCGAGCTTCCCGGGGTCGTTGAACACGATGTCCGCGAGCCGCTTGCGGTCGACCTCCATCGTGTTGGGCACGAGGATCTCCTCGCCGAACTGAGCCACCACCGAGTGCCAGGACGGGCGGCCCGGGCGGAGGGCGTCGCGGCCGAGCCCGTCGGCGTCGACCACCTGGGCGCCGCGCTCCGCCAGGAGGGCTGCGAAGGTGGACTTGCCGGCCCCGATCCCGCCCGTCAGCCCTACGACGAGCATCGTCCCGGGGACGCTAGGCCTGGCCGCGCTCTCGCTTGAGGTCCTCGACTATCGACTCGATCGACTCGTCCTCGGTGCGATCGGCCGGGTCGAGCGGCTCGGCCGCTCCCTCGGCCGGCTCCCCCTCGGCCCCCGGCGTCGGCGCAAGCTCGTCGGCGACGGCATCCACGGTGGCGCCGGGCTCCGCTCCCGGCTCGGGCTCCTCGCGGGCGATGCGGTCGTCCAGGTCGGGGGCATCGCGCTCGCCCGCGGTCAGCCCCTCGTCGCCCTCGGGAGGCGCCGTGGAGGACATGAGCGAGACGGCCTCGGCCTCCTCGCGCTCCTCGTCGGGGGCCGCGTCGCCCGCCGCCTGCGGCGTCGCGGCGGCCTCCGGAGCCGCGGGCTCGAGCGCTATCTCGGGGGCCGTCTCGGCCGCGGACGCGAGGTCGCCCGCCGACGGGGGCCGGCGGATCGTGTCCTCGGTCGCGACCCCGGCTCCCTCGGACGCCTGCTCGGCCCGCACCTCGCGGCCCGCCTCGCGCTCGAGCTCGATGTCCCCAGATGCCGCCGGCGCCCGCTCCGCGCGGGCCGCCTCGGCGAGAGCCTGCTTGCGGGAGAGGCTGATGCGGCGGCGGTCGAGGTCGATGTCGATGATCTTCACCGGGACGCGGTCGTGAACCCGGACCTCGTCCTCGGCCCGCTCCACGTGGCGGTCGGCGAGCTCCGAGATGTGCACGAGACCTTCGATGGCATCGTCGACCTCGACGAAGGCCCCGAAGGGCACCAGCTTGGTGACGCGGCCTTCGATCGTGTCGCCCACCTCGTGACGGCGGGCGAACTGCCGCCACGGGTCCTCCTGCGTCGCCTTGAGCGACAGCGACACGCGCTCCCGTTCCAGGTCGACGTCGAGGATCTCGACGCGCACCTCGGCGCCCACGTCGACGACCTCGCTCGGGTGGTCGACGTGCTTCCACGACAGCTCCGAGACGTGCACGAGCCCGTCCACGCCTCCGAGGTCCACGAACGCCCCGAAGTTGACGATCGAGGACACCGTTCCCGTGCGGACCTCGCCCTTGTTGAGCGACGTGAGGAACTCCTGACGTTGCTCTGCCTGGGACTCCTCGAGGAACTTGCGACGCGACAGCACGACGTTGTTGCGGTTCTTGTCGAGCTCGATGATGCGGCACTCGAGGAGACGGCCCACGTAGGGCTGCAGGTCGCGCACGCGCCTCATCTCGACGAGAGACGCAGGCAGGAAGCCGCGCAGCCCGATGTCGAGGATGAGCCCGCCCTTGACGACCTCGATGACCGGGCCTTCTACGGTCCCGTCGCGCGCCTTGATCTCCTCGATGCGGCCCCACGCGCGCTCGTACTGGGCCCGCTTCTTCGACAGGATGAGGCGGCCGTCGGCGTCCTCCTTCTGGAGCACGAGGGCCTCGACGCGATCGTCGATCGAGACCACCTCGCCGGGATCCACGTCGTTGCGGATCGACAGCTCCCGCGACGGGATGACTCCCTCGGACTTGTACCCGATGTCGAGCAGGACCTCGTCCTTGTCGATCTTGACGATGACGCCCTCGACGATGTCGCCCTCGTCGAACGGCTTGATCGTCGCCTCGATCGCCGCGAGGAGCTCCTCCTGGGTGTCGCCGACGTCGTTCTCGACGATCGTCCCGCCGGCGAAGGTCTCGCCGCGCACGGACGGCGCCGTACGCGTGATCACCCCGCCGCCTGTCTCCTCTCCGTTGCCTGCGGCACCCGCTCCAGCCGCCGCGGGTCCATCAGGCTCTTGGGTCACTGACCTCGCTGCCTCCTCACGCGTAAGCGCCCCCGGGCGAGGGGGCGCCGAAAAGTATAGGGGCGCAGGTCACAAGGCACAAACCCGGCGCGCCGCGGGCGGCCCGGGGGGAGTTCCGGGCCGCCCCGTCGCCGGCCTACACGGCGGCGAGCTCGTCCGAGCGGGAGCTCGCGGGGCCGTGGGGAGCGAAGACCTTGGCGTTGCCGAAATCCACGAGCACGCGGTCCCCCTCCCGGACCCCCTCCAGCTGGTCGTTGGGGAGCTGCGCGATCACGCTCTGGCCGTCGCCGACGAGCGACAGGACCAGCTTGGACGTCCAGCCCAGGTTCACCATCCGCTCGACCGTCGCGGGAGAGCTCAGCCTCGCGTCGCCGTTGGCGCGGGCCGGGACGACGATGCGGACGTCGTGCGGGCGCACGAAGGCGTGCGCGGCGGACCCGTCCGGGAGGTGGGCGGCCCCGCTCACGAGCTGCTGGCCGAACTGGACGCGTCCCTCGATGACGAGCCCCTTGATGACGTTCGCCGCGCCCACGAAGCCCGCCACGAAGGGGGTCGCGGGCTCGTTGTAGATCTCCTCGGAGGTTCCGATCTGCTCGATGCGGCCCTCGTGCATGACGACCACTTGGTGAGCGAGCTCGAGCGCCTCCTCCTGGTCGTGCGTCACGAGGAGGCTGGTGATGCCGAGCTCACGGTGGATCTCGTCGAGCCAGCGCCTGAGATCCTGGCGAACGCGCGCGTCGAGCGCGCCGAACGGCTCGTCGAGAAGCAGCACCTTGGGTCTGGGGGCCAGCGCGCGCGCGAGGGCGACGCGCTGCCGCTGCCCGCCGGACAGCTGCTCGGGAAAGCGGTGTGCGAAGTGCTCGAGCTGCACGAGATGCAGCAGCTCGTCGACGCGCTCTTTCTGCTCCGCCTTGGAGGCCTTGCGCACGGACAAGCCGAAGGCGACGTTGTCGCGCACCGTCATGTGGCGGAAGAGGGCGTAGTGCTGGAACACGAACCCGACCTGGCGCTCCTGCACGCTCGTGTAGGTTCGCTCCTCGCCGGCGATCCATACCCGCCCGGACGTGGGCCGCTCGAGGCCCGCGAGCATGCGCAGCACCGTGGACTTACCCGATCCGCTGGGGCCGAGCAGAGCCGTGATCCTGCCCTCCGAGGCGGCGAAGCTCACATCGTCTACGGCGGTGAAGGACCCGAAGCTCTTGCTCAGGTGCTCGACCGCGATGGCGGCGTTCATCGTGCTCTCTCCTTTTCGTGCTTTCGCTTGATGAACTCGATCGTCAGAAGCAGCGTCACGGAGACGGCCGCGAGGGTGAGGGCGACCACGTAGGCGGACGCCTCCTGGCGCTCCTCGAGCGCGAGGAGGATGTAGAGGGTCGCCGTCTCGGTCAGCCCGCGCAGGGCCCCGCTGACGATGAGGACGGCGCCGATCTCGCCGAGGGCGCGCGCAGTGGTGAGGGCGATCCCGTACAGCAGCGCCCACCGGATGCTGGGCAGGGTGACCCGGAAGAAGCTCTGCAGCGACGAGGCCCCCAGTGTGTGGGCGGCCTCCTCCTCGGCCGTGCCGATCTCCTCGAGCACGGGCGCGACCTCCCGGATCACGAACGGGATGCAGATGAAGATCGTCACGAGGACCATGGAGGGCAGGGCGAAGATCACCTGGATGCCGCGCGCGGCGAAGAAGGGCTCGAACCACCCTCCGCGGCCGAACAGGATCACCGCCATGAGCCCGACGATGACGGGCGAGACGGCGAGCGGCAGGTCGACGACCGCGCTCAACGCCTGCCGGCCCGGGAACCGGTCGCGGGTGAAGACCCACGCGGCGACGAGCCCGAAGAAGCCCGCCACCACGACCGTTATCGCCGTGATGACGCCGGTCAACCAGAACGCGTGCCGCACGGCGGGGTCCGAGAAGGTGCTTGCGACCTCGCTCGCCCCCCCGCGCACCACGCCCCACACGATGCCCGCGATCGGCAGGAGCAACAGGAACGCCACGTAACCGAGCGCGAGCGCCAGCAGCGCGCTGCGCACCAGCCGGGTGCGGCTTCCGCCGCGCGCGAGCGGGGCGGTGCCGACGCTCATCCGTCCTCCTTCTGCCTGCGAAGCAACCGCTCGGTGAGGAGCACGAGCGAGCACGAGATCGTGAACAGGACCGTGGAGACGGCCGCCGCCTCCTCGAAGCGGAACTGGCTCGTCAGCTGGAAGATGAACACCGGCGCCGTGAGCGTCCCGGGGATGTTGCCCGACACGACCACGATCGCGCCGAACTCTCCCAGCGCCCGCGCGAACGTCAGCAGCGCGCCCGCCGTGATCGCGGGCCGCAGCGCGGGAAGGACGATGCGTCGGAAGGTCGTCCACGTTCCCGCTCCGAGCGAGTACGAGGCCTCTTCCTCGGCGTGGTCGAGCTCGGAGAGCACGGGCTGCACCGTGCGGACGACGAAGGGAAGCGTCACGAACAGCATGGCGACGAGGATGCCGAGCGGCGCGAACGCCACCTGGATCCCGACGCCGCCCAGGGCGCGCCCGATCGGAGCGTTGGGCCCGTAGAGAGCGACGAGCATCACGCCCGTGACGAGCGTGGGGATGGCAAAGGGCAGGTCGACGATGGCGCTGAACAGCGTCCTGCCCGGAAAGCGGTAACGCACCAGCACGTAGGCCAGAAGCGTCCCGAAGACCGCGTTGACCACGGCCGTGGCCGCCGCGGTGATCAGCGTGAGACGGATCGCCGCCACGGCTCCGGGGGAGGAGAGAGCCGACTGCAGCGCCCCGATCCCCTCTCCGAACCCTCGCGACACGATCGCCACGAGCGGCAGCAGGATCATCCCCCCGAGGTACAGGGCGGTGGTGGCGCGCAGCCCCCACCGCCCCGGTCCCACGGGGTGCCCTCCGCGCGCGGCCCCCAGGCCGAGCGGCTGACGGAGCACCCGCGATGCCATCGGCTAGTCCTGCGCCGCCTCGAACGCCTTGGTGAACACGCCCTGCTCACCGAAGACGTCCTCGTTGATCTTGTCCCAACCGCCGAGCTCCTCGACGGTCCAGAGGTCCTCGACCGCAGGGAAGCCGTCGCCGCCCTTCTGCGCGGCCTTCTTGTCGGTGGGACGCAGGAACCCGACCGTCGTGTAGAGCTCCTTGGCCTCGGGGGTGTGGAGATAGTCCACGAACGCCTCGGCGACCTCCCGCACGCAGTGCTTGTCGGCGTACTCGTCGACGACCGCGACGGGGTTCTCGATCAGCACGGTCGAGGGCGGGATGACCATCTCGTCCTCGAGCCCGGCCTTCTGCGCGGTCAGGATCTCGTTCTCGTAGGTGATCGCGACGTCGCCGTTGCCGGACTCGAAGTTCTTGATCGAGTCGCGGGCGGTCTTGTCCATGACCGTGACGTTGCCGAAGATGCCCTCGAGGAGGGCCTGAGCCGAGCCGACGTCGCCCTTCTTGCCGCCGGCGTGGCCCCGAAGGGCGGCGCCGTAGGCGGCGACGATGTTCCAGCGCGCGCCACCCGACGAGGCCGGGTCGGGCGTCAGCACCTCGACGCCGGGCTTGGCCAGGTCGTCGAAGTCCCGGATGTTCAAGGGGTTGCCGGGGCGAACGTCGAACACCACGAGCGAGGTCGACACCATGCCGTTGTCGGGCGCCTCGGTGTAGTCGTGGGTGATCAGCCCCGCGTCGACGATCGCGTCGACGTCGGGAGCGAGGGAGAGCGACACCACGTCGGCCTCGAAGCCGTTGATGACGTTCTGCATCTGCGTCGTGGAGCCGCCGTACGACTCCTGGAAGATGACCTGCTGGTCGTTGTGCTCCTCCTTCCACTTCGCCTGGAAGGCGGAGATGATCTTGCCGTACACCTCGCGCGGCGTGCTGTAGGCCGCGAACGTGAGGACGGGGGTCTCGGGCGGCTGGCACTGCCCCGCGGCCGCGTCTCCGTTCGAGCCCGCGCTGGAGGACCCGCCGCACGCGGCCGCGGCGAGCGACAACGCGGCCAGGGCGCCGATCAGCGCCCCCGACTTGCCACACCTCATGCCTTGCTCCTTTCGATCCGATCCGGACGCCTAGCTGTGGTCTCCGGAAGTCCGGTCGACCGAAAGGGGTAGGGCCGGCGGGGAGCCCGCCTACAGCCCTGGGGTGCGGTCCTTGAGACGCAGCTTCTTGGAGGTCTCGATGCCGACGACGCCGCCCTGGTGGATCTTTATGAGCACGGAGCCGTACTCGATCTGACGGATCGCGTCACGCACCGCCGCCAGGACCTCGTCCTCGTGAGCGACTTCCCGACGGGGCGACCTCCCGTTGCCTGCGTTCTCTCGGTCCACGGGCGACACTCTGACAGGAGTGTTATGGGAGTGTCAACTACGCCGATCCGCTTTCTCCCACCTCTGCCGTATGTACGTAGCGCCTCCTCAGGGGGCAGGCGACCGTCTCGACACCAGGCGGATGTCGCGCGGGTCCACCTCCCGGACCGAGCCCGTCGGCGCGCCCGCGTCCCGGCTCGAGCGGGACCCATGGCCTGGAAGAGCATGCTGGGACGCGGCGAACAGCATGCCGCCCGCCGTCACGACCATCGCGAGCCAGGCCATGACCGCGCTCCTCCCCCTGTAGGGGGCGCCGGCCTGAGGGCCCCATGCGTCGATTCGCATGATGGATTGTCGGCATCTCCCCGAAGGGAACTTGACTACGCAATACCGATGACCGGAGGCGGAGTCACCCTCTCGACGCGTGGGGCGCCGGCTCCCGCAGGTCGATCACCGCGGGACGGCTCCACGCCCTCACGAGGGCGGCGACCGCCGCCCGCCCGGTCTCGTTGCCCTTTCGCTCGTGGAGGGCGCGCGCCTGCCGGAGGAGCGCGGCGCAGTCGTCGAGCCGTCCCCGCCGGCGAGCGACGTCGGCCCACGCCACGAGGGCCTCCGCCTGGGTCTGGAGGTCGTCGGTGCCGCGCGCGATGTCGACGACCTCGCGCGCCAGGGCCTCCGCCTCCTCCAGCAAGCCGCGTCGCGCCAGCAGGCGAGCATGGGTGGTGGCCCACTCCGCTTTGGCTGCGAGGTCGTCCTCCGGGACGAGGCGACGGCTGATCGCCACGTATCGCTCGGCTTCCTCGTGCCGCCCCTGCTCGAACAGGACGCGCGCCAGGAAGGCAGCCGCGGTGGCGCGCGTGCTGCGCTCCCCGGCCCGCCCCAGGAGGTCGTAGATCGCACGGAACTCGGCCTCGGCGCGGGTCAGGTCGCCGGCCATCATCTCGATCATCCCCGGGACCAGGCTCGTGCTCGCGGCGAGCGAGGAACCCAGCTCGGTCACGATGGCGGTGCCGCGCGCCATCGTGGCGCGCGCCTCGTCGAAGCGCCCCTGCATCGCAGCGAGGAGCGCGAAGCCGCGCAGGCACCCCGCCTCGATCATGCGGTTGCCGCGGAAGCGCTCGAGCAGAGCCCGGTAGCGCTCGATCGCCTCGGGAACGGGGGCCGGGCCCCACAGCGACGAGAGGGCGTACGAGGAGTGGATCCGCGCCTCGGCGGGCTCGTCGCCTGCCGCCCGGGCGTGCTCGAGGGCGCGCTCCAGCGCGTGGTCGGCGAGAGCGAACCTGTAGTCCATGCGGTGGACCATCGCCTCGAGATGGAGAGCGTGTGCGAGCCCGCTCTCGTCCCCGGCGTCCTCGAACACCTCCACGGCGCGGGCGACGTCGCGCAGCGCCTCCTCCCTCCACCCGACGAGGTTCTCGCCCAGGGCGCGCGCCTCCCACACCTGCACC
>DATADD010000014.1:0-11399 GCA_036258675.1 Actinomycetota bacterium
CCCACGGGCGGCGAGCGGCTCGTGTGGGGTATGGGGGACGGCTCGACCCTGCGTGTCTACGACACCCCCTTCGGGCGCATGGGCGGGCTGATCTGCTGGGAGAACTACATGCCGCTCGCGCGCGCCGCGCTCTATGCGAGCGGCATCGACCTCTACCTGGCGCCGACATGGGACAACAGCGACGTGTGGGTGCCCACGCTGAGGCACATCGCCAAGGAGGGGCGCACCTTCGTGGTTGGGGTCGCGCCCCTGTTGCGCGGCTCGGACGTCCCGGACGACGTTCCCGGGCGCAGGGAGCTCTACGGGGGCGAGGAGGACTGGATGTCGCGCGGGTTCTCGACGATTGTCGGGCCCGATGGAGACGTCCTCGCGGGGCCGCTCGCCGAGAGGGAGGGCATCCTGGTGGCCGAGGTCGACGTGGCGCGCGCTCGAGCCGCGCGCCAGCAGTTCGATCCCGCGGGCCACTACGCGCGGCCCGACGTGTTCACGCTCGAGGTCGACGCGCGCCCCCGGCGCGCGGTCGACTTCGTCGGGGGCGCGCCGGACGCGGCGCCAGGGGATGGCGCGGCTCGTGGGAGCGAGGGATCCCCGCGCGGCACCGGCGGGGAAGCCTCCATCACGGTCGCGGAGGGAACGGAACCAGGGACGCGCGCATGAACGTCCCCGATCTGCACCGGCGCGCCGCGGACCTCTTCGGGCGACGCGTGCACGAGGTTCCCGAGGACGGGTGGACCAATCCGACGCCGAACACCGAGTGGGACGTGCGCGCGCTCGTCAACCACCTCGTGTCCGAGAGCCTGTGGACGCCCGAGCTCTTCGCGGGCCGCACTGTCGCCGAGGTCGGCGACAGGTTCGACGGGGACGTGCTCGGCGACGATCCGGTGGCGGCGTGGGACGCTTCGATCGGGCCCGCGGTGGCTGCCGTGCAGGCTCCCGGCGCGATGGACACGACGGTCCACCTCTCCTTCGGCGACGCGCCCGGCCGCGAGTATGCCCTGCAGCTGTTCGCCGACTACCTCGTGCATTCCTGGGATCTGGCGCGGGGCATCGGGGCGGACGACAGCCTCGACCCCGAGCTGGTGGACGCATGCGCGGCCTGGTTCGCGTCGGTGGAGGACGACTACAGGAGCGCGGGGGCGATCGGCGCTCGCTCGCCGGTGCCCGACCGCGCCGACGCTCAGACGAGGCTGCTGGCGATGTTCGGCCGGCGCGCCTGACGGCCGCGGTCGAGGAGAGCGCAGCCCGGATCCAATCGCGCTCGCGACCGGTTCCCGGCGCTACTCGGTCGCCACCGCCTCGAGCACGTTGAGGCGCGCCGCGCGGCGCGCGGGAGGGAGCGCCGCGATCACCCCGGCGAGCGCGGCGAGGACGAGGTAGGCGAGCAGCTGGCCCCCCGGCACGACGAGCCGGGTGATGCCCTCCGACTCGAGCGCGGTCACGAGCGCCCAGCCGAAGAAGATGCCGACGCAGAGCCCGAGGAGGGCGCCGATGATCGAGATGATCACCGCCTCCCACCGCACCATCGCGCGCGTCTGACGGCGGCTCATGCCCACCGCACGCAGAAGGCCCAGCTCGCGCGTGCGCTCGAACACCGATAGAACGAGGGTGTTGGTGATGCCGAGGAGCGCGATGACGAGCGCGAGCCCGAGCAGGGCGGTCACGAGCCCCAGCAGCTGGTCCACCTGGCCCGACTGCCTCTCCTTGAAGGCGGCCTGGTCGCTGACTTCGACGCTGGGGAAGTCCGCGACCGCGGCCTCGATCGCCGCGGACGCGGCGCGCGCAGGCGTCCCCGGCGCCGCGGTCGCGAGAACCATCGCGTCGAGGTCGAGCTGGAAGTTGTCGCGGTATGCGTCCATCGACAAGACGTAGTCCGCCCCCGTGATGCTGTTGTTGGTGAAGGTGCCGGCGAGCGTCTGCCGCCGCGTTCCGGTGGCGGCGAACTCCATGGCCAGCGCGTCTCCGAGCGCGAGCCCCAGGTCGGCCGCGGTGTCCTCATGGACCAGCACGGAGCGGGCGTCGAGGTCGGCGAGGTCGCCCGACGTCATCCCGAGATCGGCCACCGCTTCGATCGTGGCGGGGTCGATGGCGGCGAGGAACGATGTGGTGCCCTCCTGGCGCCACTCGCCGAAGCGCAGGGGCGACGCGCCCCCGATCTCGGGAAGCTGCGCGATGCGGTCGACCACCCGGGGGGAGAAGCCGGGCGAGGGGGCGAACGACGACATCGGCATGACGATGAAGTCGGCCCTCAGCGACTCGTCGATCGTCTCGTTGAACGACGCCTTGAGGGAGGCCGCGAACACCGCCATGAAGGCGACGAGGGCGAGACCGACCATGAGCGCGACGGCGGTCGACGCAGTGCGTCTCGGGCTGCGGGCGGCGTTCGCTCGTGCGAGCGTGCCGGCGACCCCGAACACGCGCGGCAGCGGCGCGCCGATCGCCCGCGCCAGGGGCCCGGCGACGAGGGGGCTCGCGATCGCGACCCCCAGGAAGAGGACGGCGGCGCCGCCCCCGACGACCGCGGCCGCGTTGTCCACGTCTCCGAAGAGCCCCGTCATGAGGATCGCGAGCCCCGCCGCGATCACGATGGCTCCCGCCAGCGCCCGTCGGCGAGATGCGCCGGCCGCGGTCGGCGCGCTGTCCCGCAGAGCCTCCAGGGGAGCGACGCGCGACGCCCTCCTCGCCGGCGCCACCGACGACAGAAGCGTCACGATCGTGCCGGCGCCGAGCGATGCGATCACCGTGCGAGGGAGAAGCTCGAGACCGCTCGAGGGCAGCGAGATGCCGAACACCTCGAGGAGGCTGCGCAGCCCGGCCGCGATAAGGATGCCGGCGGCGAGCCCGATCGCCGACGCAACGACGCCCACGAGGAGCGCCTCCGCGAGCACGGAGAGCGTCACTTGGCCGCGGCTGGCCCCGAGCGCCCGCAGGAGCGCGAGCTCCTTCGTTCGCTGCGCCACGACTATCGAAAAGGTGTTGAAGATGATGAAAGAGCCGACGAAGAGCGCCACACCGGCGAACACGAGGAGGGCGGTGTTGAAGAAGCCGAGGCCGGTCTGGAGGGCCTCGGCCTGCTCGTCCGCGACGCTTCCAGCCGTGGCCGCCTCGATCCCGTTCGGGAGCACCTGGGCGATCCTGGCGCGCAGGGCCGCCGGGGGCACGGCCCCGTCGCCGGCGGCCTCGATCGAGCTGACCTCGCCGGGCTTGCCGAGCAGCCTCTGCGCGGTGTCGAACTCGAACATGGCGAGCGTGGCGCCACCGAGGTTGTCGGCCTCTCCAAAGCCCGCTATGCCCACTAGCTCGTAGGGACGCGCCGGTCCGCGCGTGAGGACCTCGACGCGATCTCCCACGGCGAAGTCGTGCTCCTCCGCCGTGCGGGCGTCGATCACGACCTCGTTCTCGTTGCGAGGCGGACGCCCGGACCGGATCTCCACCGCGTCGCCGGGGCCCTCGGTCCACGCGACACCCAGGGTGGGCGGGCCCGCGGGGGCGATCGCCTCGCCGTTCTTGTCGACGATCTGGGCGAAGCCGTCCACGGTGGCGGCCGCTTGGGAGACCCCGTCGACGTCACGAACGTCGTCCAACAGGGATTCGGGAACCGGCTTGCGCTCCCCTTCGGAAAGACCCTCGAACGCGTTCTCGGCGCGCACGATGACGTCTATCCCCTTCGTGGCGTCGACGAACAGCTGTCCGAACGTGCTGTTCATCGTGTCGGTAAGCACGTAGCTCCCGGAGATGAAGCCGACCCCGAGAACGACCGCGAGCGCGGTCAGACCCAGTCGCACCTTGTGGGCCAACAGGCCCTTGATCGTGGCCTTCCACATGGTCAGGGCTCCAAGCGCTTGATGCGATCGAGCACGCGCTCGACCGTCGGCTCCGCCATGTCGTCGACCACGCGGCCGTCCGCGAGGAAGACGACGCGCTCGGAGTAGCTGGCCGCGATCGGGTCGTGGGTGACCATCACGATGGTCTGACCGAACTCCGCCACCGCGCGCCGCATGAGATCGAGGATCTCGCTTCCCCGGCGGGTGTCGAGGTTGCCGGTCGGCTCGTCGGCGAACACGATGCTGGGCCGGCTGGCGAGCGCTCGGGCCGCGGCGACCCTCTGCTGCTGGCCCCCGGAGAGCTCGTGGGGATGGTGGCGGAGGCGGTCCCGCAGCCCGACGATGTCGATGAGCTGGTCCATCCATGCCCGGTCGGGAGCGCGCCGGGCGAGATCGAGCGGCAGGGTGATGTTCTCGAGCGCGGTCAACGTCGGGACGAGGTTGAAGGACTGGAAGATGAATCCGACCTCGTCGCGGCGCAGCTGCGTCCGGTCCTTCTCGTCGAGCGCGGTGACGTCGGTGTCGGCGATGAAGATGTGGCCCGAAGTGAGGTCGTCCAAGCCCGCGAGGCAGTGCAGCAGCGTGGACTTTCCCGAACCCGACGGGCCCATGATCGCGGTGAAGCGGCCCGAGGGGAACTCGACGGACACTTCGTCGAGAGCGCGCACGGCCGTGTCGCCCGACCCGTAGATCTTGGTCGCGTCGACGGCGCGCGAGGCGATCCCCGTGGTCGGCTCGATGGTCGTCTGCATGTCTCCTCCTCCTGTCATGTCACCGAGAGATGGGCGCCGGATGTACGGCACGCATGGTTCCGGTGCCCAAGCTTCATCGTCGCGGGCGGCCTCGGCGCGTCAGTCGAGGTCGGCGCGCGCCAGGAAGCGTTCCAGCACGGCGCGATCCCCGAAGACCTCGAGCCCCTCGGGACCCCTGCGCCGCCACAGCAGCAGGAGCAGGTCCGAAGAGCTCGCCCGCACCGCGGCGTCGCCCTTGCCGTGGCTCCGATCCACGTCGAGCGAGCCCTCTCGGACCGTGACCGTCCATTCCCCCCCGCCGTCGGTGGCGTGGAGGTGCACGCGCTCGGCGCCGATAGAGAGGCGCTCGGGATCGGAGGGCAGGAAGACGTCGAGGAACTCATCGACGCCGTCCGAAGCCAACGCCGTCTCGATCGGATGCGGGCTGCCGGCCGCCGCCTGCGCGTCCCACGCGTGCACGGCGGTCTCCTGAGCCATGCGGCGCTGGACGAAGCCCGCGTTGTGGGGCGGCGCCCACGTCCACACCTCCGCGGCCGGGTCGGCGGCGCGCAACGTGCGCACGAGCCGCTCGAGCCCATCGCGGTACCACGGCAGCAGCTCGAGGGGATCGGGGCGCTCCGCCTCCGGAATGCCGCCGCGGTCGCGCGCGCGCAGGGACACGATCCGCTCCCAGAAGCGGTGGACGTCGCCCGTGTGCCACACCAGCTCGGCAACGTCCCACCCGGGGCACGACGGCACCGGGGCGTCGAGGCCCCCCTCGGCGGCCTCGGCCAGCTCCTCCCCGCAGCGCTCGAGCGCGTCGATGTAAGCGTCCGGTCCCATGTGTGTGCGCCAACCTATCGGATGGCGGCGGCGCGCCGAGGCGGGCTCGGTTATCGTTCCGCCATGATCACTCTCGTCAAGAAGGCGTTCTGGATCGCCGTGGGGATGGTGGCTGCGCTGGAAGCCGATCGCTGGTTGAGCCGTCAGCGGGTGCGAATGTCGCCGCGTGCGATGACCGGCAGCATGCTGGACAAGCTCAACCAGACCCTCGAGCGGCGCAACAGCCCTTCCCGATAACGGGCGCTAGCGCCCCGACGTCCGTCGTCGCGATCGCCGTCCGCGGCGCGCGCCTGACGGTACGCTGAAACCGATGGACTCCGCCACGATCAGAGAGCGCTTCATGAGCTTCTTCGAGGCGCGCGATCACGTCCGCGTGCCGTCGTCGTCGCTCGTGGCCAACGACCCGACCCTTCTGCTGACGAACGCCGGCATGAACCAGTTCAAGCCCTACTTCCTCGGCGAGCAAACTCCGCCCTATCGCCGGGCGGTCAGCGCGCAGCGGTGCTTCCGCACCCCCGACATCGAAGAGGTGGGCAGGACGGCGCGCCACCTCACCTTCTTCGAGATGCTCGGCAACTTCTCCTTCGGCGAGTACTACAAGGAGAAGGCGTGCCCGTGGGCGTGGGAGCTCGTCACCGAGGGCTACGGGATCGACCCGGAGCGGCTGTGGGTGTCGATCTTCACCACGGACGACGAGGCCCACGACGTGTGGGTGGACGTCGTGGGCGTGAGGCCGGAGCGCATCGTCCGGCTCGGCCGGGAGGACAACTTCTGGGCGATGGGCGTGGCGGGGCCGTGCGGACCGGACTCCGAGATCTTCGTCGACCTCGGCGACCGCTTCGGCGAGGCGTCGCCCAACGGGCCGGGCGACAACCCCGACCGCTACCTCGAGATCTGGAACCTCGTCTTCATGCAGAACGAGTGCGACGATGCGATCGAGCCGGTCGGCGACCTGCCGACGCGCAACATCGACACGGGCTCGGGGCTGGAACGGGTCGCGCTCGTGCTCCAAGGGGTCTCCTCGGTGTTCGAGACCGACGTGCTCGGCGGCATGGTGAGGCGCGCCGGCGAGCTCGTCGGCCGGACCTACGGCGACGACGACCGCACCGACATGGGGCTTCGGATCCTCGCCGACCACGGGCGCGGGATGACGTGGCTGATCTTCGACGGCGTCCTTCCCTCCAACGAGAAGCGGGGCTACGTGCTGCGCCGAGTCATGCGGCGCGCCGTGCGCCACGCGCGTCTGCTGGGGCGCGAGGAGCCTGTGCTTCCCGAGCTCGTCGCGGCCACGGTCGAGCTCATGGGGCCGTCGTTCCCCGATCTGCGGGAGAGGGCGGACTTCATCGCCGAGGTCGCGGCGCGCGAGGAGGAGCGCTTCGCGACTGCGCTCAAGCAGGGCCTCGGCCTCCTCGAGGGCGACATCGAGCGGGCGCGCGCGTCGCGCTCCTCGGCGCTGCCCGGAGAGGTCGCGTTCCGCCTTCACGACACCTTCGGGTTCCCGATCGAGCTCACGCGCGAGATCGCGAGCGACGCAGGCCTCTCGCTCGACGAGGCGCGCTTCGGCGAGCTCATGTCGGAGCAGCGGGAGCAGGCCCGGCGCGCCCGCCGGACCGAGGGCCGGTCCGCGACCGGGCTCGTCGCGCCCGTCCTCGAGCGGCACGGGACCACGGAGTTCGTCGGCTACGAGCACCTCGACGCGGAGGGCCACGTGCTCGCGCTGATCGACGGGACGCGCTCGGTCGAGAGGGCCTCCGAGGGCGACGAGATCGATCTCGTGCTCGATCGCACGGCCTTCTACGCGGAGGGCGGCGGGCAGGTCGGCGATCGGGGGCGGATCGAGTCCCGCTCGGCCGCCCTCGAGGTCTTGGACACGCGGGCGCTCGCGCCCGGTCTGACCGGCCACCGGGCGGTGGTGCGCGCGGGCGAGATCTCCGTGGGCGACGACGTGTCGCAGCTCGTGGACCCGGGGTGGCGGGCTGGCGCCCAACGCGCCCACACCGCCACGCACATCCTGCACTGGGCCCTGCGTGACCGCCTCGGCGAGCACGCCACGCAGGCCGGCTCGCTCGTGGAGCCGGGCCGCTTGCGCTTCGACTTCAACCACTTCGAGGCTCTCGGCCGGGGCCGCCTTGCGGAGCTCGCCGACGAGCTGCAGGAGCGCGTGCTGCAGGACGACGGCGTGCGCGCCTACGAGACAAGCTTCGACACCGCGCGCTCGATCGGCGCGATGGCGATCTTCGGGGAGAAGTACGGCGATTTCGTGCGCGTCGTGGAAGTGGGCGACTACTCCAAAGAGCTCTGCGGCGGCACCCACGTTCTTCGAACGGGCCAGGTGGGAGCGATCGTGCTGACGTCGGAGGGATCGATCGGAGCCAACCTCAGAAGGGTCGAGGCCCTCGTGGGGCAGGAGGGCATGGAGCACCTCCGCAGGCGCGCCGCCCAGCTCGAACGCGTCGCCGAGACCCTGCGCGCCACCCCCGACGAGGTCGCCGAGCGCGTCGAGCGGCTCGTGGCAGGGGCCAAGGACATGGAGCGCCGCCTCGCCGAGGTGGAGCGCAAGAGCACGGAGGCCGACGCGGCTCGGCTCGCCAGCGCCGCCGTCGAGGTCGACGGCACCCGCTTGGTCGTCGCCCGCCGCGACATCGGCGTCGATGCGCTCCGGAGCCTGGCGCAGAAGCTCAAGGGCCGGCTCGGCTCCGCCGTGGTCGTGCTCGGCGCCGCGGGCGAAGGGCGCGCCAACCTCGTCGGCGCCGTCACGCGCGATCTCGCCGAGCGGGGGATCTCCGCGCGCGAGCTGCTCGCGCCGGGCGCGCGCTTGCTCGGAGGAGGGGCCGGCGGCAAGCCCGAGCTCGCCGTATCGGGGGGCCCGGCTTCCGACAAGCTCGAGGAGGCGATCGAGGCCGTGGCGCGCGTCGCGCGCGACGCCCTGACGACGTGATGCTGGGGGTCGACCCCGGGGCGCGCCGGGTGGGCCTCGCGCTCGCCGACGAGGCCTCCGGGGTGGCCGTCCCGCTCGAGGTGGTCGACGTTGCCGCGACCGATCCCGTTGCGCGCATCGCGCGCCTGGTGGCCGAGCGCGACGTCACGCTCGTCGTCGTGGGCCGGCCGGTGGGCCTCCGGGGCCGTGACGGCCCCGCGGTCTCGCAGCAACAGGAGCTCGTGGCGCGGCTGCGCGCCCGCCTCGACGTCGAGGTGACCGAGTTCGACGAGCGACTCACGACGGCGGCGGCGGAGAGATCGCTGCGGGCCGCGGGCGCGCCGAGGTCGGCGCGCCGCAGGGTCGTCGACGCCCTCGCGGCGCAGACGATGCTGCAGGGCTTCCTCGACCGCCGGAAGGCGTAGTGGCTCTCACCCGCCGGGGGCGGGCGGTGGTCGCGCTCGTGATCCTCGCCGCGCTCGCGGCGGTCGTGGGCGGCGGCGGGATCATGTACCTCCGATCGATCGGGCTCGCCGGCGAGAGCGATCCCGGGCGCCGCGTCGAGGTCGTGGTCCCGCGCGGCGCGAGCGCCTCGGAGATCGGCGAGCTCCTCGAGCGCGAGGGCGTGATCCGCTCGGGATGGGGCTTCCGGCTCGCGGCCTACCTCGAGGGAGGCGGGGACGCGATCGAGGCCGGCCGCCACGTGCTCCGGCGGGGGCTGACCGCGCGCGACGCGCTCGCGTCGCTGCTTCGGGGCGCGCGCGTCGAGTACGTCACCGTGACTTTCCCCGAGGGGTCGTGGCTGACCGACTTCGCGCGGATCCTGGAGGACGACACCGATCTCTCGTCGCGCCGGTTCCTCCGCCTCGCCCGCTCCGGCGCGGTCCGCTCGAGTCTGCAGCCGCGCGGGACCACCTCCCTCGAGGGTCTGTTGTGGCCCGCGACCTACCAGGTGGGCGAGAGCGACGACGAGAGAACGGTGCTCGAGCGCCTCGTTGGCGACATGGAGGAGCACGTCGACGCACTCGACCGGCGCGCCGGCACGTCCCCCTACGAGCTCGTCACGGTCGCGTCCATGGTCGAGGCCGAGGCAAAGGTCGAGGCCGATCGCAGGCGCATCGCCGCCGTCATCTACAACCGGCTCGACCTTGGGATGCCACTGGGCATCGACGCCACGATCGCGTACGCGCTCGGACGCAGGGGGGCCTCGCTCGGGGCCGAGGAGCTCGCGATCGATTCTCCCTACAACACGCGCACGCACACGGGCCTGCCCCCGACGCCGATCGGCGCCCCGGGGCTCGCGTCGCTCGAGGCCGCGGCCCGGCCCGGCGAGGGCGAGTGGCTCTACTACGTCGTGAGCGACTGCCGCGGGCACCACGCGTTCAGCCGCGATTACGAGCAGTTCCTCGAGGACAAGGCCGCCTACCAGGAGCTCGAGTGCTGAGGGCAGCGGGGGGCACCAAGCTCAGCGGCCTTCTGGGATGGCCGCTCGAGTCGACGCTGTCGCCCGCGATGCACAACGCCGCCTTCCGCGCCTGCGGCCTGGACTGGGTGTACCTCTCGCTTCCCGTGCGGCCTTCCGACCTGCGGGCCGCGGTCGAGGGGCTGCGCGCGCTGGGGGCGCTGGGGCTCAACGTGACGATCCCCCACAAGCGCAAGGTCGCCCCCCTCCTCGATGCTCTCTCGGGAGACGCGCGCGCACTCGGCGCGGTGAACACGATCCAGAGGGTGGGCGACGTGCTGGTGGGCCACAACACCGACCTCGACGGCTTCCGCGACTTTCTGCGCTGGGACGCGGGCGTCGACGCGGCCGGCAGGAAGGCCGTCGTCCTGGGTGCGGGAGGCGCGGCCCGAGCGATCGTCTCGGCGCTCGACCAGCTCGGCGCGGCCGAGGTCCTCGTGGCGGCGCGCCGGCCCGCGCAGGGCCGGGCCGTTGCCCGGCTGGCGCGCAGCGCACGCGCGCGGGGAGTGGCGTGGGAGGAGGCAAGCCGTTTCGCCGAGGCCGCGGAGCTGATCGTGAACGCGACGCCGCTCGGGCGCGCCGGAGAGGACCCCATCCCGAGCGCCCGCTTCGGGGCAGGGCAGGTCGTGGTCGACCTCCTCTACGACCCACCGTCGACCCCGCTCGTCGAAAGAGCGAGGGCTCAGGGCGCGGGCGCATGGGTCGGTCTCGGCATGCTCGTGCGCCAGGGCGCGGCGTCGTTCCGCATCTGGACGGGTCAGGACCCGCCCGTCGAGACGATGTCGGCAGCGGCTCTTCGCGCTCTGGAGCGCGGGGCATAGCCTCGGCCGCGGCGCTGGATTAAGCTCGGCGCGCAGGGGCGAACCAGCCCCGGGGGGGCGGCTCAACTCGGCTTCCGTCGCTGCCGATGACCGGACGGGGGCCACTCGTGGGAGCGCTTCCGGGGTTCTTTCAAGGAGGAACGGCATGACACGGGCGGCCGCCCTGGCCCAAGCGCTCGACGACTTCCTCGCCGTCTCACCCGAGGTCGAGGCCGCGGCGGTGGTGAGCGCGGACGGCCTTCCCATGGCATCGGCCCTGCCCGCTCACGTGGAGGAGGACCGGCTTGCCGCGATGAGCGCGGCCTTGCTGATACTGGGGGAGCGCGCCGCGAGCGGCCTCGGCAAGGGCGAGCTGTCCCAGGTGCTCGTGGAGGGCGACGACGGCTACGTCGTCCTGATGTCGGCGAGCGATCAGGCGGTGCTCGTGGTCGTGGCCGCGACCGGGGCCAAGGCCGGTCTCCTGCTCTTCGAGATGCGCCGGATGGCGGCGCGGGTCGCGGACGTGATGGCGAGCACCTCGCCGGATGAGCCGGAGCCCCGGAGCGACGGCATCGGGACCGCCGAGCGCGCCGCAGCGACGCCGGAGACGACGCTCACGTCGCTCCAGCAGTAGCCGGCTAGAGGAGAGGCCACGGTGCTTCAGGGAACGCTCGACGACTTCGCACTCGCCGACGTCTTCCGTCTCCTGTCGGCCGCGCAGAAGACCGGGCGGCTGGAGGTGACGCGTCAGGCCGGCACCGGCAAGGTCTTCTTCAACGACGGCGACGTCTACTACGCCGAGTCGAGCCTCGTGCGGGAGCCGCT
>DATADD010000015.1:0-23549 GCA_036258675.1 Actinomycetota bacterium
GTGATCGTATCCGCTACCTGCTCGTCGGGCCGTAGGCGTCCTCCGCGGACCAGCTCGGCGAGCAGCTCGGTGTGATGCACGACCTGGAAGTAACCGCCGAACTGAGGGTACTCGTTGGCCATCGTGTTGAAGCAGTGAGGACAGGTGGTGACGATCTTTTTCACTCCGTGCGTCTGCAGCTGCTCGACGTTCTGCTGGGCGAGCATCTGGTAGATGTACTCGGCTCCCATGCGGCGCGCGGGATCGCCCGTGCAGACTTCGTCACCGCCGAGCACGGCGAAGCTGACGCCGGCCATCTGCAGAAGCCGGGCGAGCGCGTACACCACCCCCTTGTTGCGGTTGTCGAACGCCCCCGCGCACCCGACCCAGAGCAAGACGTCGGCGTCCGGGGCCTCGGAAACGTGCGGGATCTCCAAGGACTCCTGTCTCGCAGAGCCCTTCATCCACTCGAGGCGCGCCTGCGGAGGCTGCCCCCAGGGGTTGCCGGTGGTCTCCATGTTCTGCAACGCGCTTTGCATCTCGCGCGGGAAGCGCGATTCGCTCATCACGAGGTTGCGCCTCATATCGACGATGGCATCGATGTGCTCGATGTTCACGGGGCATGCCTGTACGCATGCGCCGCAAGTGGTGCAGTCCCAGACGACCTCGTCCTCGACGATGTCGGGATTGAGTGGAGGAAGCTCGGACACGGCTTCGTCGAGGGAACCGGCGCGACGTGCCGCCAGCAACGCAGGACCTTGCTCGAAGAGGTGGTCGCGCAGGTCCATGACCAGCAGCTTGGGTGACAGCGGTTTGCCCGTGGTCCACGCGGGACATTGCGACTGACAGCGTCCGCACTCCGTGCACGTGAAGGTGTCGAGCAGTTGTTTCCACGTCAGGTCGGGGAGTCTGGCGGCGCCGAACGAGTCCTCTTCGGTCATCGACTCGAGATCGAGGTTCATGGGCTTGAGGGCACCCTTGGGGCGCTCGGATGTGAATAGGACATTGATCCCGGCCGTGATGATGTGGAGGTGCTTGGAGTAGGTGAGGTAGACGAGGAACCCGAGGATGAGTAGTGAGTGCCACCACAGGAACACGGTGTCGAGCGCCTCGAGGGTCTCGGGAGCGAGCGGCTCGAAGAGCGACGCGACGCCGTTCGACAGCGGCACCCAGGCGACGTCATAGGGGAAGCGCCCCAGTGCGATCGCGGTGGCGCGCGCGAGCAGGATCGTCACCATGATCCCGCCGATCGCGAGCAGGATGTAATCGGCTTCCCGAAGGTGGGAGCCCTTGAAGCGGCCGGGGCGCTGCAGCTTGCGTATCGCGAACGCGATCGCGATCCCCAGGAGCACGGCGGCGACGAAGAGGTCCTGGAGTGCGCCGAGCGGTCCCCACCTGCCGATCACCGGGATGTAGAAGCCGTCCGAGAAGACGGCGCCGAAGGCCTCCACGATCGTCGTGAAAAGCACGAGGAAGCCCCAGAAGATGAGGAAGTGCATCACGCCGGGAAGGGTCCACTGCAGCAGCTTGCGCTGTCCGAAGACGACGACGGCTTGCTCTTTGAGCTTGCGAGCCCAGCTGCGCGGTCTGCGGTCGTCGCCGGCCCCCAGGCGCAGGTAGCCGACGAGCTCGGCCGTGCGGCGCGCGAACAGGCCCACCGCGACGAGGATGAGCAGGAGCATCACGATCCTCTCGAGCACTCCGGCGCTCCCTCCTTCGACGTAGCGTTCCGGCGCCGCGGAGTATAAGCAGGGGCCTGCGAGCTCTCCCGACCCTAGGATGTCCACGCATGACAGCCGGCGCGCCGATCGAGCTCGACCTTCCCGCCGGCTCCGTCACGCTGTTGAGAGACGGCGACGAGTCTTCGCACGCCCTCGTGGTGCTGGCTCATGGAGCGGGCGCCGACATGAGCAGCGAGTTCATGAACGTCGTGGCCGGCGGCCTGGCCGCCGAGGGCCTGTGGGTGTGGCGTTTCAACTTTCCCTACGCGCAGGCGGGGCGACGGGCGCCCGACAAGCAGGCAACCCTCGAGGCGACATGGAGCGACGTAGCGCAGCTCGCCGAGGGAGAGGGGCGCGGGCGCGCCGTCTTCATCGGAGGCAAGTCGATGGGTGGTCGGGTAGCGTCTCAGGTGGTCGCCGCGGGCGCGCCGGCGGCGGGTCTCGTGTTCCTGGGCTACCCGCTGCACCCGCCGGGGAAGCCGCAGCAGCTGCGGGTGGAGCACCTGAGCTCCGTCTCGGTCCCGATGCTGTTCGTGGAGGGGACGCGCGATCCCTTCTCCCCCCTCCCCACACTGAGGAAGGCGGTGGGGGAGCTGTCCGCGCCTGTCGCCCTCGAGGTCATCGAGGGCGCCGACCACTCGTTCAAGGTGCCGAGGTCGTCGGGCCGTACGACCGCCGAGACGTGGTCGTCCATCCCGGCCCTCGTGGCGACGTGGGTGAGGAGGGTATCGCCGCCGCCTGCCCGCTGAGGCCGTGTCGGAGATCGGCGCCGTTTCTCGCCTCCGAGAAGAGGAGGCGTACGTCTACACTGACGCCCCATGAGGATCTCGATCGAGTACTGCGCGCAGTGAGGCTACGCCCCTAGAGCCGTCGGTCTGACGGAGAGGCTGCTGGAAGAGCACGAGCACGAGATCACGGAGCTCACGCTCGTCCCGAGCAGGGGCGGCGTCTTCGAGGTCGTCGTGGACAACGATCTCGTCTACTCCAAGAAGCAGACCGGCAGGCACGCCGACCTCGACCAATTGCTCGGAAGGATCCGGGCGCGCCGCCAGTCGTAGTACGCGTCGGTTACTTGACCGACTGCAGCATCTCGCCGACCTCGAACGCGAGATCCAGCGACTGGCGGGCGTTGAGGCGAGGATCGCAGAGCGCCCGGTAGCGGTCGGCGAGCTCATGGTCGAGCACCTCTTCGCCTCCGCCCAGGCACTCCGTGACGTCGTCCGGCGTGAGCTCGAGGTGCACGCCGCCCGGGATCGTCGCCTCCTGTTGGTGCACGGCGAAGAACCCTTTTATCTCCGCAAGGATGTCGTCGAACCGTCGCGTCTTGCGGCCCGCCGGGGTCAAGAAAGTGTTGCTGTGCATGGGGTCGCAGACCCACACGACGGTTCTGCCGGCGTCGGCCACGGCTCTGACGAGAGGGGGAAGCACCTCCTCGATCGCGCTCGCCCCCATGCGGGTGACGAACGTGAGCCGGCCCGGGACGCCGCCGGGGTCGAGGCGCTCGCAGAGCGCGATGACGTCGCCGGGCTTGGCCGCGGGTCCTAGCTTGCACGCGATCGGGTTCCGTACCCCAGAGAGGAACTCGACGTGGGCGCCGTCGGGCTGCCTCGTCCTCTCTCCGACCCAGAGGAGATGCGCGGAGCAGCAGTACCAGTCCCCGGTCAGGCTGTCGCGCCGAGTGAGCGCCTCCTCGAATCCGAGCAGCAGGGCTTCGTGTGAGGTGAAGAAGTCGACCTCGTGGATCGAGGATCCGTCCCCGAGGTCGACGCCGCACGCCGCCATGAACCGCAGCGCGCGATCGATGTGCCGGGCCATCGCCTCGTAACGCTGACCCTGCTTGCTACCGGCGACGAACTCCTGGTTCCAGTTGTGGATCTGCCGCAGGTCGGCGAACCCTCCCTTGGTGAAAGCTCGGATGAGGTTCAGGGTCGCGGCCGCCTGGTGGTATGCCCGCACGAGCCGCCGTGGATCGGCGCGCCGTGCCTCGGGCTCGAAGGCGACGTCGTTGACGGCGTGCCCCCGGAAGGCGGGCAGCGACACGTCGCCGACCGTCTCGTGCGATGTCGTCCGAGGCTTGGCGAACTGTCCCGCGATCCGCCCCACCTTCACCACGGGGATGCCGGCGGCGTACGTGAGGATGACAGCCATCTGCAGGATGACCTTGAGCTTGTCCCTGATCGCGTCCGCGGAGTAGTCGTCGAAGACCTCGGCGCAGTCTCCGGCCTGAAGCAGGAAGGCCTCGCCGCGCGCTACGGCGGCGAGCTGCTCCTGCAGCGTGCGCGCCTCCCCGGCGAAGACGAGGGGCGGGAGTCGGCGAAGCTCGCCGAGAACGGCTTCGAGGTCCTCCTCGTTGGGCCAGCTCGGTTGTTGCCCCGCGGGCAGCCGCCGCCACGAGTCGGGGGTCCACTCGGGGCGCAGCGGGTCAGACGTTCCTCTCGCGGCGGTTGTCATGGCACGATGCAAGTGTGAAGGCCGGGAAGCTGGTGAGTCTAGCCGAGGTCGAAGAGGCTCGGCGAAGGCTCGAAGGCGTTGCGGTTCGCACGCCGCTCGACCGATCTCGGGCGCTGTCGGAGCATGCCCACGGCGAGGTCTTCGTGAAGTGCGAGAACCTACAGCGGACCGGCTCGTTCAAGACGCGCGGGGCCTTCAATCGCATCAGCCGCCTGAGCGACGCAGACAAGAAGGGGGGCGTCGTAGCGGCATCCGCGGGCAACCATGCTCAAGGCGTGGCCCTGGCCGCCTCGCTGGTCGGCATCTCTTCGACCGTGTTCATGCCCGAAGCGGCTCCGCTTCCCAAGATCGAGGCGACGAAGCGATACGGGGCCGAGGTGATCCTTCAGGGAAAGGACTTCGGAGCGGCAGTCGCCGCGGCGCAGGAGCACGCTGAGAACTGCGGCTCCGTGTTCGTCCATCCCTACGAGCACGCGCACATCATCGCCGGCCAAGGCACGGCCGGCCTCGAGCTCGTCGAGGAGACCGATGCAGTGGGCACCGTCGTCGTGCCCGTGGGGGGCGGCGGGCTTATCTCCGGCATCGCCACGGCGGTGCGCGGTCTCACGACGGGAACGCGCATCGTGGGGGTACAGGCCGCCGGCGCGGCCGCGTATCCCGAGTCGCTTGCGAAGGGGGAGCCGGTACCTCTCGAGGAGATGTCGACGATCGCCGACGGCATCGCGGCGAACTGTCCCGGCGAGATCACCTTTGCGCACGTGCAGGCGCTCGTGGACGACGTCGTGTGCGTTACCGATGAGGCGATCGCCGAGGCCCTCGTGTTCGCGGCCGAGCGCATGAAGCTGGTGCTCGAGCCGGCCGGTGCCGCCGGCGTTGCTGCCGTGCTCCAGGGCGTCGGCGATCTCGTGCCGCCGGTCGTTGTCGTCCTGTCCGGCGGCAACATCGACCCCCTTCTGTTGCAGCGCGTGATCCGCTTCGGGTTGAGTGCGGCGGGCCGCTACTTCGCCTTCCACACCCGCATCGCGGACCGCCCCGGCGAGCTCCGACGTCTGCTTGGATGCATCGCCGAGCTGGGCGCCAACATCGTCGGCATCGAGCACCATCGCGAGGGCGTGCGCGTGGACCTCGGCGATGTCGACGTCACGCTTCAGGTCGAGACGAAGGGACCCCCCCACATCGAGGAGCTGATGAAGGCGATGGTCGAGGAGGGCTACGCACCGCAGCGGCTCTGATCGCTCTCGAGCCCGTGTCAGGCCTGTGCCATTTGACGGTTTTGCCCATTGTTGTTATCTATCGTTCCTCTTGTGAAGGGTTACGGGAGGGAACGGTTGGGGGTGAGGGTGAGACGTTACCGGGGACGCCATCTCCGTCGCAGGCGACGCCGGCGCGGGCCACTGGTGGCCGGGACGGCTGCCGCGGTGTGGATGTCGGGGCCGTTCGCGCGCGCGAGCGAACAGCACGTCGTTTCCCCCGGCGAGACGCTGAGCTCCATCGCCCGCAGGTACGGGGTCTCGGTGGAGCGCCTCGCGCGCCTCAACGAGCTCGCCGATCCGAACCTCATCATCGCGGGACAGCGCCTGCGGGTGCCGGCGCGCGCGGTCGTGACATCAGTGCACGTGGTGGCTCCGGGGGAGACTTTGTCGGCCATCGCCGCTCGTTACGGCACCACTGTCGCCGCGCTCGCGCGCGCCAACCGCATCGAGGATGTCAATCTGATCGTTGCCGGGGCGCAGCTGGCAATACCGCGCGGCCCGATCGAAACAAGCGAGGTACAGGTTCCGGCGCCGCAAGGGGTCGAGGAGACGCTCGAAGCCGAGGCCCATCAGGCCGGCATCGAGCCCTCCCTCGTCAAGGCCGTTGCGTGGCACGAGAGCCGGTGGAAGCAGGACGCCGTCTCCCCCGCCGGAGCGGTGGGTGTGATGCAGGTGATGCCGGCGACGGCGAGCTACGTGAACGACTCACTGGGCGGCGGCGACCTCGACGTCGAGGAGGCGCGGGACAACGTCGAGCTCGGCGTCCGCTACCTCGATCACCTCATGGAGACGATGCCTTCGCGCAGGAAGGCGCTGGCGGCCTACAACTCCGGGCCGGGGGCGGTCGAAGGCGAGCTCGAGAAGTACCAGAAGGACTACGTCGACAGCGTCGAGGAGCTCAAGCCGAAGTTCTGAGCGCCTCCGGCCGGGGCGACGCGGCGATCCCCGCGACCGACCCGATAACGCCCGCGAAGGCGGCAACCACGAGGAGAAGAAGGCCGACGCCGGGCTCCGCGTCACCCACGATGTCGAGCCGGCGCGAGATGTCGGACGAGAGGTCGCCGACGCTCCGATAGTCGGCGATGGCGACCGCGCCCACGACAACCGAGGCGGCGATGCCCAGCCACCCCCACGCCGCCCGGCGGCGCGCCCACAGCCCGAGCGCGGCGACGGCGAGGACCGCGCCGCCTCCGAGCGTCCACCACCCGTCGCCGGCCTCGAGCCCTGTGACCGGGTCGCTGACGCGCGGCTCCCGAGGGCGGTTCTGCGCTCCCTCGAAGGTCGTCCCCTCGCGCAGGCGCGGCCGGGCTCCGATCGTCACCCAATCGAGGGCCGCCCCCACGACGGCGGCCACCGCAGCGGCGAGCATGACGGCGACGGCCCAGGCCCGCGCCCGATCGAAGAAATCGCGCACGCCGGGCCCGCTCGTGGACGACCTGCTCATCTCGCCTCCCGGTTCAACTCTCCGTCGCCGACCTCGGCACCCTAAGACGTGCGGGTGAAGGATCGGTGCGCGCGCTCATGCACGACCCAGGATCCCGGAATGTCCGTCCTCGAGCGACGGTTAGCCTAACGACGTGACCACCAAGACGCGAACGGCGATGTTCTTCCACGCGCACCCCGACGACGAGTCGTCCAAGGGAGCGGGCACGATGGCCCGTTACGCGGCAGAAGGCGTGCACGTCGTGCTCATCTGCGCCACGCGCGGCGAGGAAGGCGACATCCTCAATCCCCGGATGGATCGAGAGGGCATCAAGGAACGGATGACGGAGCTGCGCGTCGCGGAGCTCGAGACGGCATGCGACATCCTCGGGGTGGATCGCGTCTATCACCTCGGCTACCGAGACTCCGGGATGCCCGACACCCCCTCGAACAAGCACCCCGATGCGTTCTGCAACGTCGATCCCGACGAGGCGACGAGACGATTGGTCGAGATCATCAGGGCGGAACGCCCCGAGGTGTTCGTCTGCTACGACGAGTCCAAGGGATACCAGCACCCGGACCACGTGCGAGTGCACGAGTGGGGGACCCGTGCCTACCACGAGGCGGGGCGCGCCGACCTGTGGCCCGAGGCGGGCGCCCCGTGGCAACCGTCCAAGCTCTACTACTTCGCCACCTTCACCAAGCAGCGCTTCCTCGCCCTGACCGAAGCGGCGGAGGCGGAGGGCATCGAAACCCCTTACCGAGAGTGGCTCGACAGTTGGGACGAGGAGGGCTTCGAGGAGCCCACCGTGACGACCCAGATCGACGTCACCGACTACATCGATCTGCGCACGAAGGCGCTGCTCGCGCATGCGACGCAGATCGACCCCGACAGCTTCTGGTTCGCGATCCCGGACGACGTTCACAAGAAGGCCTACCCGTGGGAGGACTACACTCTCATCCACTCTCACGTGGAGAGCGAGATCCCCGAGGACGACCTCTTCGCCGGCTTGTAGCCGAGCTAGTGGGGCCGCCCCCGGCGCGGCCCCACCACGATCACGTCGTCGGCGACGAGGTGCGGCGGGCCAGGGCCGACTCGATGACGGCCGCGATGTCGTCGCCGAGCAGCTCCTCGTGCTCCAGGAGGGCGTCCCGGAGCGCCTCGAGAAGATCGCGGTTCTGTTCCAGGAGGTAGTGGACCTCGTCCTTCTGGTTCTGCAGGAGATCCTCCATCTCCTTCTTCGAGTCGTCGCTGCTGAGGACCTTGGCGACGATGTTGGAGGAGGAGTAGGGGCCCGACTCGACCGCGTCGTAGGAGATGAGCTTGCTGCCCATCCCGAACGATCCCACCATCTGCGCCGACAGCAGGGTCGCCGCGCTGAGGTCGGACGACGGTCCGGTCCCGGACTCACCGAAGTACAGCTGCTCGGCGGCCATCCCCGCGAGCGCGATCTTGAGAGTCGCCTCGAGCTCGGTCTTCGTCTTCGTGAAGCGCTCCTCGGCGTCGGAGTGAGCGAGCAGGCCGAGGGCCTGGCGCCGCTTGATGATCGACAGCACCTCGAGCTTGCGGTGAGCGTTGGCGCACAGGTAGGCCGCCACGGCGTGACCGGCCTCGTGCGTGGCGATCAGGACGCGCTCGTGCTCGGTGTAGGCGACCGGCTGCGCGAGCCCGATCTCCTCGGACAGGCGCGCCCTCTGGACGTCCTTCCACGTCAGCTCCCTGCGCCCCTCGCGTATCGCCCACACAAGCGCCTCGTCGAGGATGTGCTCGAGCATCGCCGGCGTGTATCCGAGCGACATCGCGGCGAGCTCCTCGCGCAGGTCATCGCGGTCCATGTCGGGCGCGTGTGCCCGCCGGGCGAGGAAGTAGTCGACGAGGTCACGCCGCCCCGCCTTCGAGGGCAGCTCGAAGTACAGGGTGCGATCGAAGCGCCCGGGACGCATGAGAGCGGGATCGAGCGAATCGGCGCGGTTCGTGGCTCCGATGATGAGCACGTTGCTGTAGGGAGCCGCCTTCTTCTTGAGCTGCTTGTCGGCCGGCAGGAACGCATTGATGCGTCCCAGGAATCCGTTCACAAGTCGCAGCCCCCACGGCGGGGTGTCGAAGGACTGAAGCTGGATGAGGAGCTCGTTCACCATGCCGCCGGAGCCAGAGTCCACCATGCGATGGACGGTCGTCCCGCCGCGGTGCTCGGTTGCGTGCGACAGGCCTGCGCGCGCGCCACCGACCGCGTCCATCTCCTCGATGAATCCGATCGCGCCCCCCTCCTTGCGCGCCGCTTTCTTCAGCGTTTTGAAGAAGGCCCTGATCTTGAACGCCGTCATCCCGAACCACATGCTGTGGAAAGCCGGCGCCGAGACGAAGAAGAAGGGGACTCCAGCCTCGGCCGCCATCGCCTTGGCCATGTGCGTCTTGCCCGTGCCGGGCTTGCCCTCGAACAGGATCCCGCGGCGGGGGTTGCCGCCGAGCTCGTCGCGAAAGCTCTTGTAGGTGAGGAAGATCTGCAGGGTCCGCGTGACCTCCTCGAGCACGATGTCGAGGCCCCGGACGTCGTCGAAGTGCAGGCCGATCTCCTCCGGGCTGAAGCGGACGTGGGGCGAGCGCCCGTTGAGCAGCGGCAGAACGAGGATGAGGCTGAACGAGAGCAGGATGAGGAGCGGGAACAGCCACAGGATGGCGTCCTCCCCCAGCGACGGGAGCCCGAACTGCACCGGCCGCCCCTCGACGAGCCTCTTGAGCAGGTACAGGAACACGACCGCGTTGATCGCAAGCAGCACTCGGAGCCGCTTCTGGCGGTTGCGCTCCCGTATGCGGCGGACGTCGGCCTGGTGGCCGGCTGCAAGCGAGCGCCAACCCTCGAGCGGGCGCCCGAGGGTCGCGGCCTCGGCCGAGCGGTGCTGGTCCACGGTGGCTCCTCCCCCGACGACGTGTTGGCAAAGTCTGCCATCGAAGGGTCCCGGACGGTAGTCCCAGTTCGCCCGAGGGGCTACGTAGTTCCGGAAAGTCCCTCTCTGCCCGCCTTGTCCGGCAGGGTGTCCGCCAGGGCGAGGCGATGCGCGAGGCCGGCCCACCCCCCCACGAGGAGGGCGCCGCCGAGGGCCCGCGCCGCTCCCTCGACGAGGCCCACCGGAGCGAAAGAAACGGGGTCCGGAACCGCCTCGGAGAGGATGAGCCCGACAGTGCGCGCAAGCCACCACACGACGAGGGCGAGGACGGCGATCGCGACCCCCTCCCGGGACGATCGCCGCAGCGCGCCCAGGACTCCGGGGGCGCGGCGCATCTCTCGCAGCGAGCCCAGAGCCGTGGGGATGCCACCGCCCTCGTCGACCTCGAGCGCGCGCCGGGCCGCCCGGGCGAGGAGGGGCACGAGCGCGAGCTCGAGCGCGGTCAAGCCCCACGCAGAGCGCCGCGCCGCGTCGAAGTCCCGCCGCCCCACCCCGCGGATGAGCTTGTGCGGTCCGAAGGTCTCGATGTCGGGTCGCAGCTCCCTCATCTCGATCACCGACCGGAAGACGTAGGCGTGAGCGAGGTGGAGGGGAACGGCGACGACGGCGACCAGCAGGAACAGCGTCGAGAGATTCCGGAAGGTCGCGCGCAGGGCCCCGTCGAGCAGCATGGCCGCAGTCTAGGCATCGTCGGGACGACGTCCCCTAGGCGTGTCTTGCTATGGCACGGCTACCTCCTCGCCGGATCGGGATCCAACATCTACACCGCCAACGTGGCGCGCGCGTGGCGCGCGCGCGGCCACCACGTCACGCTTCTGTGCCAGGACCGCGCCGCCGGAGCGCGGGGATGGGTCGACGCCGACGGTGACTTCGCGCCCGACAACAGCAGCTGGCGCGCCACAGACACCGGCGCGCCTTCTGCGCCCGGCCGGTGCACGGTGCTTCGACCCGCCATCGGAGGGCTGTTGCCCGTCTACGTCTACGACCGCTACGAGGGCTTCGAGGTCAAGCGCTTCGTCGAGCTCAGCGAGGACGAGCTGGGCCGCTACGTCGAGGCCAATGTCGATGCTCTGGCGACCGCGATCGAACGGCTCCGTCCCCACGCGATCGTTGTGGGCCACGAGGTCATGGGACCCTACGTTGCACGGGTCGCGGCCGATCGGACCGGCTCCCCTTATGTAGCCAAGCTGCACGGCAGCGCGCTCGAGTACGCGGTCAGGGTTCAAGACCGTTACCTCGAGTACGCCCGCCTCGGACTGTGCGGTGCAAAGGCCGTCACCGGCGGGAGCCGCTACATGATCGAGGCGGCGAGTGAGGTCATCCCCGGGTGGAGAGACAAGGCGGTGGTGGTCAATCCGGGATGCGACGTGGAGCTGTTCCGCCCGGCGCGCCGCCGGGAGCGCCGGGTCCCGCGCGTGGGCTACGTCGGCAAGCTCATCGCCGCCAAGGGTTTGCACAACCTCCTCGCCGCGACGGGCCTGACCTCGTTCCCGCTGTCGCTCGAGGTCGTGGGCTACGGAGGCTTCGAGGAGGGCCTACGGATGCTCGCGGGGGCGCTGCGCCGGGGGGACCGCGCCGCCGCGGCCTCGATCGCCCGCGCCGGCGAGGGCGCGCCCCTGGAGCACCTGGCCGCGTTCCTCGGCTCGGCCCGCGCGGACGAGGCCTACCTGCGGCGCGCGTCCGCGGCGGTCGTCACCTTCCACGGCCGGCTCGAGCACGGGCCGCTCGCGCGCGTCCTGCCCGGCTTCGACGCGCTCGTTGTGCCCTCGGTGGTGCCCGAGGCCTTCGGGATGGTCGCGGCCGAGGCGGCCGCGTGCGGCGTGCTCCCGATCGTTCCCCGCCACTCCGGTATCGGGGAGGTGGGCGCCGCCATCGAGGGCGCGCTCCGCGTCGACGGCCTGCTCACGTACGACCCGGCGCGCCCGATCGAGGGCATCGCCCAGGCGCTCGATCGCGTGCTCGCCCTTCCCTTCGCGCGCCGCCGGGCTCTGGGGCGCGCCGCGTCCGAGCTCGCGCGCGCCCGTTGGTCGTGGGAGCGCGTGGCGCAGCGCCTGCTCGACGTAGCCCTCCACGGCGCGGCCCGCGCTTCTTGAAAGCCGTCGCGCGCGCCGCGCGCTCCACTGCGTCAAAGACGTCGATTCAGGGGTCGGAGGGAGGGGCGCGCCGCAGTCGCTTCTTCTCGCTTCGCCGCCGCTTCTCCTCCACGCGCCGGCGCGACGAGGTCTCCGAGGGGGCGGTGGGGATGCGAGCCCGCCGGTGCCGCAGGGCGTCTGCGAGGAGGCGCGCGAGGCGGCGCTCGACCTCCTCTCGGTTCCGCAGCTGGGATCGATGGACGTCGCTCGACAGCCGGATGTTGCCGGCCGAGTCGATCCGGCTTGCCAGCGCCCGTTCGACCCTCTGACGCTGCCGCGGGCCCAGGGCGCGCGACCCCGCGACGTTCCACACCAGCTCGGCCCGCGTCGAGGACCGGTTGGCATGCTGGCCGCCGGGCCCGCCCGAGGGCGAGAACCGGAAGCGGAGCTCGTCGTCCGGTATCACGACCGAGCGGCCGACCCGCACCGGGCTCAACTAGGAGGCGCCGACCCGCACCGCGCTCACCTCACGAGGCGTCGAGCTGGGCGGCCAGTTCTTCCGCCGACGTCACGGGGAGCTTGCAGACTCCCGCCTCGCATACGTACGCGGTCGCGCCGTTTCCTCCGCCGCGCCCCTCGAGGAGCGGAAGCGAGGGAGCGCCGTCCCCGCCGGACACGACCATCACCTTGTTGGGCAGGAAGCGGCCGCGCACCTCGTCGACCAGAGAGCGCGTGTCGGCGCGCCGGGGGTCGCCGACGATCACGATCTCCCGCGGGCGCGACGTGTGGAAGTCGACGGCCTCGAGCAACGCTCCGAACCCGGTCGGCGACTGCCCGGCGGCGCGTAGCGCGACGCGCATCGCGCCCGCCGCGTGGTCCGCGTAGGACGCCGTGCCGGTCAGCGCCGACATGCGCTGCAGCTGGAGCGCGAGCACCGAGTTGCCCGATGGGACCGCGTTGTCGAAGAGGTCCTTGGGCCTCAGGAGCAGCTCCTCGGCGTCGCTCCCGGTCGTGAAGAAGCCGCCCTCTCCGTCGTCGAGGAACAGCCGGATCGACTCGTCGGCCGCCCATCGGGCCTCGTCGAGCCACGACGCGTCGAAAGTCGTCTCGAAGAGCACGAGGCACGCCTCGAGGAAGAAGGCGTAGTCGTCGGAGCATGCTAGGGCGCGCACGCCGCCATCGCGGTATGAGCGCATGAGCCGCCCGTCGACCCGGAGCTCGGTCGCGATGAAGCCGGCTATCGAGCGCGCGGCCTCGACCCATTCGGGGCGGCCGAGCATCGCTCCCGCCTCCGCCAGCGCGGCCGCCGCCAGCGCGTTCCACCCCGCGAGCACCTTCGTGTCCGTCCCCGGCCGCTCCCGCTGTCCGCGCCGCGCGAGCAGCGCCGCGCGCGCGCGATCGAGCGACGCGGGCTCAACCGGCCGCTCGACGAAGACGGGGATGTTGAGGCCCTCGAAGTTGCCCTCGCGCGTCATGCCGAAGGCCTCGATCGCCGCGTCGGCATCCTCGCCGGCGGCGTCGCGCACCTCGTCGAGGTCCCACACGTAGAACTTGCCCTCGACGCCCTCGGAGTCGGCGTCGAGCGACGACCACAGTCCTCCTGCGGGATCGCGCATCTCGCGCAGCATCCAGGAGGCGGTCGCCTCCGCCACCTCGCGGTGGCGCGGCGTGCCCGTCACGAGCCACGAGCGCGCGTACGTGCGCAGGAGCTGGGCGTTGTCGTAGAGCATCTTCTCGAAATGCGGCACGGTCCACGTCCGGTCGACCGAGTAGCGATGGAAGCCGCCGCCGAGCTGGTCGAACATGCCTCCCGACGCCATCGCGTCGAGCGTCCGCTGCGCCATCTCCAGCGCGCCCGGGAATCCCCGGCGGGCAAGCCGCAGGAGGAGGTCCACGGTCATGGGCTGCGGGAACTTGGGCGCGCCGCCGAAGCCGCCATAGGCGGGGTCGAAGGCGGCGTTGAGCCGCTCGAACGCGGCCTCGAGCACTCCATCGTCGATGTCGCCGGTCGCGGGCTCGAAGCGCGTCATGTCGCGGATGTGCTCCACGAGCCTGTGGCCCTGATCGCGCAGCTCGGCGCGCTGCTGCTGCCACGTGTCGGAGACGGCTCTGAGGATGCGCTTGAAGGAGGGGAGCCCGGCGCGATCGTGCCGCGGGAAGTAGGTCCCTCCGTAGAAGGGCGCGCCCTCGGGCGTGAGGAAAACGGTCATCGGCCATCCGCCCTGGCCCGTCATGGCCTGGACCGCGTTCATGTAGAGGGAGTCGACATCGGGTCTCTCCTCGCGGTCGACCTTCACGTTGACGAAGCTCTCGTTCATGAGGGCGGCGGTCTCGCCGTCCTCGAACGACTCGTGCTCCATGACGTGACACCAGTGGCAGGCCGCGTAGCCGACCGACAGCAGCACGGGCTTGTCCTCGCTGCGGGCGCGCGCGAACGCCTCGTTTCCCCACGGGTACCAGTCGACGGGGTTGTCCTTGTGCTGGAGCAGGTAGGGGCTCGTCTCCTTCGCCAATCTGTTCGTCATGGGGTCATCCTCCCCCACGGGGCAGGGAGCCACCCCCGCCCTTAGGCTCGAAGGCTGTGGCCGGGCTCGCCTACCTGCTGCCTCCGTTGACCGGGCTACTCGCCTACTTCGCCGGGACCGACGAGCGGGCGCGTTTCCACGGCCTGCAGTCGGTCGCGCTCGGCCTGGTGTGGCCCGCGGCGATGTACGCCGGCTCGTGGGTGACGCCCGGGCTCGCCCAGGCGGGCTGGACCGTGGGAGCGGTCGCGTGGCTCGTCCTGCTCGGGGGCGCGGCCTCGGGGCGCGACCCGCGCCTTCCGTGGGCGGGGAGCCGGCTTCGGCGCCTCGCCGCGAGCCCTCCCCGGTAGACCTCGCCTAGGGGTTGCGCGCGGCCTCCGGCCGGGGCGTGAAGCACATCCGGCACGAGGTCGCGGTGGAGCCGTTCACCGCCCCGCAGGAGGGACACTTCCAGAACCCGCTCGTGGCCTCCTGTGTCGCCCACCCGGTCGACCTCCCCGAGGAGGATCGCTCCGAGGAACCGGCGCTGTACGCGGCCGCGGCGGCGCTCGTCCCGTCCTCCGTCGCGTCGGCCTCGTCGGACGACGCCTGAAGGACGCCGGCGCGGTTCGTCGGCGCGGGCATCCACTCGCCCGTCTGCTCCTCGTATACGAGAAGCTCGTCGCCCCTGCGGAACCACCACCGCCCCTCGCGTTCGAACGGCTGCTCCTGGGGCTCGTCCTCGTAGGCGTCGCGGCCTGCGTCCTCGGCCGTTGCGGCCGCCTCCTGCCGCTCCGGCTCGACCTCCTCCTCCGGCGCTGGCTCGACCGTCGCCTCCTCGGCCGATGTCGCGCCGACGGCCGCCGGCTCCTCCCGACGGTCCGGCTCGGCTTCTTCGGTCGGAGTCTCGGCCGCCGCCTCCTCGGCGCGCTCTGTCCCCGCCGGCTCGGCGCTCTCGTCGGCGACGACCGCGCTCGCCGGCTCCGGCTCCGCGCGGGGCGGCTCGACCGCCGCGGGGGCGGTCTCCTCCGTCGCGGGGGCCTGCTCCGCGGGCGCGTGCGTCTCGAGGGCCGGGGAGGGCTGAGGGCCCATGCCCGACCCGGCGAGCTGCGACCACGCCGAGGTCCGCTCGTCGAGGATCCGGTGGAGCCGTGCCAGCGCTGTGTAGGCAAGGAGGAGCAGCACCGCGATGACGGCCAGAAGGACGATGGCCAGTGTCTGGAAGAGGTCCGTGTCCATGGGTTGCCCCCCTGTCGTCCCGCGCGGCGCGCCGCCGGTGAGGCGCGTCCCGTGCGCGCCGACTGCAGAGTGTAGTGCAGTCGCCCGCGAAACTCCCCCGGCCGGGGCCGCGCGCGGGCACCGCCCTACAATCCCCGCGTCAGGCGCCGCGACCACCTGGGGGAGGCTCGAGTGGCGGTTATCAAGGCGATCGATCTCGTCGGTGTGTCTCCGCGCTCGTGGAGGGACGCGGCGCAACAGGCGCTCGACGAGGCTTCCAAGACGATACGTGGGATCACGGACATGGAGGTGCTCGACACGTCGTGCAAGGTCTCGGACGGACGCATCACCGAGTACCACACCCACGTGCGCATCTCGTTCCGCATCGAGCGCTGAATGCCTGGGGTCGCGCTCGTCGGGATCCAGTGGGGTGACGAGGGCAAGGGGAAGGTGACCGACCTTCTCGCGGAGCGCACCGACATCGTCGTCCGCTACCAGGGCGGCAACAACGCAGGCCACACGATCGTCGTGCGCGGGCAGCGGTACGCGCTCCACCTCGTGCCGACGGGCATCCTCTACCCGCACTGCACGCCGGTCGTCGGGCCCGGCACGGTCGTGGACCCGGAGGTCCTCATCGGCGAGATGGACGCGCTCGAAGGACGAGGCATCGACACGAGCCGCCTCCTGGTGTCGGGCAACGCGCACCTGGTCATGCCGTACCACCTCGAGATCGATCGCGTCACGGAGCGCCGGCTGGGTCGCAACCGGCTCGGAACCACCAAGCGAGGCATCGGTCCCGCCTATGCCGACAAGGCGGCGCGCGTGGGGCTGCGCGTCCAGGATCTGCTCGACCCGAAGATCTTCTCCGCGAAGCTCGAGGTGGCACTCAAGGAGAAGAACCAGCTGCTGACGCGCTCGTACGGACGCCTCCCGTTCGACCACGCACAGGTGGCGAGCACGTACCTCGAGCACGGCCGGCGGCTCGCGCCCCACATCGCCGACGTCGGTCCGCTGCTCCAGGACGCGCTCGACGGCGGGAGATGGGTCCTGTTCGAGGGCGCGCAGGCGACGATGCTCGACCTCGATCACGGAACCTATCCATTCGTCACCTCCTCCAACCCGATCTCCGGCGGCGCGTGCGTCGGAGGCGGCGTGGGGCCGCGCGACATAGCAGAGGTGGTGGGGATCGCAAAGGCGTACTGCACGCGCGTCGGCTCCGGGCCGTTCCCTACCGAGGCCGATCCGGCCGACGCCGACGTCCTCGCCGAGGCCGGAGGGGAGTACGGGACCACCACGGGCCGGAAGCGACGCTGCGGCTGGTTCGATGCGGTCGCAGCGCGCTACGCGGCGCGCCTCAACACTCTTACCGAGCTCGCTCTCACCAAGCTCGACGTACTGTCGCGCTGGCCGACCGTCAAGGTGTGCGTCGCATACGACTACGGGGGCCGTCGCTACGAGCGGTTCCCTCCGAACCAGACGGTGTTCAACAAGTGCGACCCGGTCTACGAGGAGATGCCGGGTTGGTCGGAGGACCTCAGATCGGCTCGCTCCCCGTCCGACCTGCCGCCGGCCGCACGCGCCTACGTCGAGCGGATCGAAGAGCTCGTCGGAGTCGGGATCTCGTGGGCGTCCGTTGGCCCCGGACGCGAGGAGGTCGTGAGGCTGCGTCGCGGGACGCTTGCCGCATGAGGGTCCTGCTGCTCGGCTCGGGTGGTCGCGAGAGCGCCCTTGCGTGGGGCCTGAGCCGCTCGTCGGCGGTTACGGAGACGATCGCGGCCCCCGGCAACCCCGGGATCGCCGCGCTCGCCGAGACGGTCCCCCTAGATCCCTCCGATCCCGCCGCGGTCGTCGCGCTCGCGCGGCGCGCGGACGTCGATCTCGTCGTCATCGGCCCGGAGGCGCCCCTCGTCGCCGGGGTCGCGGACGAGCTGCGCGCGCAGGGCCGTCCCGTGTTCGGACCCTCGCAGGCGGCCGCGCGCCTCGAGGGCTCCAAGTCGTACGCCAAGCGGCTCATGCTCGCCGCCGGCGTCCCCACGGCCGAGGGACGCTCCTTCTCGCTCCCCGAGCCCGCGATCGACTACCTCGACGCCCTCGGACCGCCCTACGTGGTCAAGGCCGACGGGCTCGCGGCGGGCAAGGGCGTGGTCGTCACCCTCGACCGGGCGGAGGCCGTGGCCGCGGTCAGGGAGCGTCTCGTGGAGCGCCGCTTCGGGCGCGCCGGGGCGGCGATCGTGATCGAGGAATACCTCGACGGCGAGGAGGCCTCCGCGATCGCCTTCGTCGACGGCTCCACGGCGCTCGTGTGCGACGCGGCCCAGGACTTCAAGCGAGCCCTCGACGGCGACAGGGGGCCCAACACCGGCGGCATGGGGTCCTACAGCCCGGTGCCGGCGTGTCCTCCCGACGTCCTCGCGCGCGTCCGTGCGGAGATCGTCCATCCCCTGGTGCGCGCCACGGCGGCGCTCGGCGCGCCGTTCGTGGGCGCGCTCTATGCCGGGCTCGCGCTCACGAGCCGAGGGCCGCGGGTCATCGAGATCAACGCTCGGTTCGGCGATCCGGAGGCTCAGGCGCTGCTCCCGCGCCTCGATTCGGACCTCGGCGAGCTGTGCCTCGCGTGCGCCCGGGGCGAGGTCGCCGGGATGAGGCTGCGGTGGCGAGCGGAGGCCTGCGTCGCGGTCGTGCTCGCCTCGGGCGGGTACCCCGGGGAGCATGCGACCGGCGTGGAGATCGCGGGCACGGAGAGGGCCGCCGCGCTCGAGGACACACTGTTGTTCCACGCCGGCACGGCCCTGCGCGGCGGCCGTCTCGTGACCGCGGGCGGACGCGTGCTGGTGGTGGCGGGGCTCGGCGGATCCATCGAGCGGGCGCGCGAGCGCGCCTACGAGGCCGCGAGCGCCATCGAGTTCGAGGGCAAGCAGCTGCGCTCGGACATCGCGCTGGAGGCGGCCAAGACCCAAGGAGGTGCGCAGTGAGCGCCGTCGTCGGGATCGTGATGGGAAGCGAGTCGGACCGGGAGACCATGTCGGGCGCCGAGAAGGTCCTCGATCGCTTCGGTGTCGCCTACGAGATCGAGGTGATGTCGGCGCACCGGAGCCCCCGGCGGGTGGCGCGCTACGCGGCCGAGGCGGAGGAGCGCGGCCTGCGTGTCGTGATCGCGGGCGCGGGTCTCTCCGCGGCGCTGCCGGGCGTGGTCGCGGCTCACACCACGCTGCCCGTCATCGGCGTTCCGCTCCTCGCCGACGCGCTCGGGGGCGCCGACGCGCTCTTCTCCTGCGTCCAGATGCCGCCCGGCGTCCCGGTGGCGACCGTCGCCATCGGAGGGGCCAAGAACGCGGCTCTCCTCGCGGTCCAGATCCTCGCCCTCGCCGACGACACCATGAGGGACCGCCTGCACGCCCTTAAGGAGGAGATGGCCGAGGGCGCGCGCATCTGAGGCCCCGGGCTCACGCGGCAAGGTCGTAGGCTCGCCACCGGATCGTCTGCGCGAGGGGCCGCGGCTCGTCGAGCGGCGACAGCTCCCCTTCCGCCCAGCCCCGGACCGCCGCGGCCGCGCGCGAGCGCGTCGCCTGGTCGACCTGCCAGGTGAACGCGTACCACCCCGCCTCGAGCCGCGCGAGCGCCTCGGCCGGGCTGAGCCGCCGGTCGTCGTCGATCGCGGGAAGGGGACGCCGCGTCGCGCCGAGGCGCGCCATCGCGTCGTCGACGGGAGCAAGCTCGTGCACGCCGGGCCAGCGCTCCTCGATACCGGCGGCGTCGCCGAAGCGAGACCCCAACTCGCCCCACCAACCCGTTCCCGGGGTTCCCGTGTTGACGAGGATGACCCCGCCCGGACGCACCACTCCCACGAGCTGCGCGAGCAGCGCGTCCCATCTGCGGACAAGGTGCAGCACGTGGCAGACGAGTGCCGCGCCGAAGGCGGGGCGGCGGAAGGGGAGCGCGACGCCGCTGGCGAGCGCCAGCGGGAACGGACGGCCGCCGGCCTTCGCGAGCAGCTTGTCCACCATGGGCCGCGATACGTCGATGCCTGCCATGGCGATGCCCTCGCGGTGAAGCGGAAGAGCCACCCGGCCGGTGCCCACGCCGACCTCGAGGCAGCGTCCTCGACCACGGAGCTCGTGGGCGAGCATCGCGATCATCTCGCTCTGCGCGCGCTCGCCGATCGCGCGCGTGCTGTCGTAGTAGTCGGTGGCGCGATCGAAGCTCCACGACTCGTCCCGCGCGCCGGCCACGCGTACACGATAGGGCCGGCGACCCGTCGATAGGATGCGGGCGGTGATACCGGCGTGATCCCGCGATACAGCCGCGAGGAGATGGCGTCCATCTTCTCCGAGCGGGCGAAGTTCGCGCGCTGGCTCGACGTCGAGATCCTCGCGGTGGAGGCGCGCGTCCGGCTCGGCCAGGTCTCCGTCGACGATCTCAGCGAGATCAAGCAGAGCGCCTCGTTCGACGAGGCTCGCATCGCCGAGATCGAAGCGGTCCGTCATCACGATGTCGTCGCCTTCGTCGAGAACGTACGCGAGAACGTCGGGAAGGCGGGGCGCCACCTACACTTCGGCCTCACCTCCTCCGACGTCGTCGACACCGCCGCTGCGGTCGCGCTGCGCGACGCCGGAGACCTCCTCGTCGAGGGGGTCGGTGTGCTCGCGGAGTCCGTGCGACGGCGCGCCCTCGAGCACCGCGACACGCTGATGGCGGGGCGGACCCACGGCATGCACGCCGAGCCGACCACCTTCGGGCTCAAGCTCGCGGGGTGGGTGTTCGAGCTCGCGCGGGGGCGCGAGCGTCTCCGGAGGGCGCGCGACGGCGTCTCGGTCGGCAAGCTGTCGGGCGCGGTGGGCACCTACTCCCAGCTCCCCAGCGAGGTCGAGGCCTACGTCTGCGACCGCCTCGGGCTCCGGGGCGAGGATGCCGCAACGCAGGTCGTGGCGCGCGACCGCCACGGCGAGCTGATGTGCGCGATCGCGCTTACGGGGGCCTCTCTGGAGCGCTTCGCCCAGGAGATCCGCCATCTGCAGCGGACCGAGGTGGGCGAGGTCGAGGAGCCGTTCGCGTCCGGTCAGAAGGGCTCCTCGGCGATGCCCCACAAGCGCAACCCAGTCGTATGCGAACGCATCTGCGGCCTCGCCCGCCTCCTGCGCGGGTACGCGCAGGCCGGCGTCGAGAACATCGCGCTGTGGCACGAGCGCGACATCTCCCACTCCTCGGTCGAGAGGGTCTCGCTGCCCGACGCCTGCCTCGTGCTCGACTACATGCTCGATCGCATGCGATGGGTCGTCGAGGGCCTCGTCGTGCGCCCGGATCGCATGCGAGCCAACCTCGACGGGTCGCTCGGGCTCGTGTTCTCCCAGGGCGTGATGACGGCCTTGCTGGACCGCAGCAGGCTGCAGAGAGAGGAGGCGTACGCGCTCGTCCAGCGGCACGCCGCGGCCGCGTGGGAGCAGGGGCGCCCGCTGCTCGACCTGCTCGCGTCCGACGCCGAGGTCGGGGCCGTGCTCTCGCGGTCCGAAATCGAAGCCTGCTTCGACCCCGCGCGCTACGTTGACAACGCTGGGGTCGTGTTCGAGAGATTGGAGGCCCTCTAGTGGCTCTGCTGACCGCCCGTCACATCGGTTCCGGCAAGGTGCGAGAGCTGTTCGAGGTCGGCGACGACGAGCTGCTCTTGATCGCGACCGACCGGATCAGCGCCTACGACGTGGTGCTGGATCAGGTCATCCCGCACAAGGGTCGGGTCCTCACCGGGCTGTCGCACATGTGGTTCGGGGTCACGGCCGACATCTGTCCCAACCACCTCGTGTCCGTGCGCGCCGCCGACCTCCCCGATGTGGGCCTCGACGACCTCGCGGGACGGGCGATGCTGTGCCGGCGCGCCGACCCGCTTCCGGTCGAGTTCGTCGTGCGCGGCTACCTCGCGGGGTCGGGGTGGAAGGAGTACCGCAGGCACGGGTCCGTATGCGGCCACCCGCTCCCGCCGGAGCTCGTGGAGTCGGACCGTCTGCCGGAGCCACTCCTGACCCCCGCGACCAAGGCGACCTCGGGCCACGACGAGAACATCACCGAGGAGCAGGCGCGCGCGCTGGCCGGCGCGGCCGCCTACGACGAGGCGCGGGCTTACTCGCTTGCGATCTACGAGCGGGCGGCCGCGATCGCCGCGGCGCGCGGGGTCCTCATCGCCGACACGAAGTTCGAGTTCGGGATCGTCGACGGGGACGTCACCCTTATCGACGAGGTGCTGACCCCGGATTCGAGCCGCTTCTGGCCCGCCGACGAGTACGAGCCGGGGCGCCCCCAGGCGTCCTTCGACAAGCAATACGTGCGGGACTGGCTCGACGACGCGGGCTGGGACCACAACGCTCCCGCCCCCGCGCTGCCGCCGTCCGTGGTCGAGGCGACCTCCACCCGCTATGTCGAGGCGTACGAGCGGGTCTCGGGGCGGCCGTTCGCGGCCTGGGCCGACGAGGTGAGGTGATGGGCCGGACGCCGGCCTCCGGTTTCGCCACCTCCGCCCGGCATCGGGCGACGGCCCCCACCCGACTCGGCCTCACCCTGCGCTCGGTGGCCCTGGCTCCGAGGGACGGGTTCGCGGCCGCCTTCCGCACGAGCGAGAGGCGCGCCCGCGCGGGGGAGCGTCCGCCCGAGGGATGGACGCCGTACGTCCTCGGGGCGACGGGCGGGGCCGCGGTGATGTCGCTGTGGCTCAAGGCCGGGGCGCTGGGGAGCCGGGGAGGGGCGGACCCCGGCTCCGTCGATCCCGCCCTTCTCGTTGCCGCACTGGTCGCCGGCGCCCTGCTCGTCCTCGGGGGCCAGCTCCTGTGGGGGGTCCTCGGGCCGCGGCTCGCGGACCGGCTCGGCGGCTGCGCCCTCGGGCGGGACCTCCGCCTGGTGTGGGGCGCCGCCGCGCTCCCGCAGACGCTCTCGCTCGCCGTCCTCGTGGTCCTCGATCTCCTCGTCGTCGGCCCGAGCCTGTACGGGGGCGGCCCCCTCGCGGATCCCCTCGGGCGCGCGTGGGCCGCCCTCTCGATCGCCCTCGCGCTCGCGCTCGCGGTCTGGTCGCTGTGGCTGTTCGTGCGCGGCCTGCAGGTCGCGGGCGGGCTCGACCTCGCGCGGGCCACGGCGCTGGCCGGAGGCGCGGTCGCGACGTGCGCGCTCGTGGTGGGAACGGCGGCTGCCTTCGCGGCCGCCCTCGCGGCGCGCACGAGCCTGTGACCTGGTCCGTGCGCGTCAACGTGATGCCCAAGGCGGGCATCGCCGACCCCCAGGGCCAAACGATCGCCCGCGCCCTCCCCGCGCTCGGCTACGGGGGCGTGTCGGGCGTGCGCGTCGGGAAACGCATCGAGCTGGAGGTCGAGGCCGCGGATGCGGAAGAGGCGCGGGCACGCGCGGTGGACATGTGCGAGCGCCTGCTCGCGAATCCCGTGATCGAGAGCTTCGAGGTGACGCTCGGATGAGGGCCGCCGTCGTCGTGTTCCCCGGGTCGAACTGCGATCGCGATTGCGTCCGCGCCCTTGCCGGGCTCGGGGCCGAGGCGGTCTCCGTGTGGCACGAGCGCGTCGATCTCGCCGGCGCCGAGCTCGTGGTGCTTCCGGGCGGCTTCGCGCACGGTGACTACCTGCGCACGGGCGCGCTGGCGCGCTTCTCCCCGGTCATGGAGGCGGTGCGCCGCCACGCGGCGGGCGGGGGTCACGTGGTCGGGATCTGCAAAGGCTTTCAGATCCTGTGCGAGGCGGGGATGCTGCCCGGCGCCCTGCGCCGGAACGACGGCCTCAAGTTCATCTGCCGCGAGGTGGGGGTGAGCGTCGAGACGGCGAGCGACTTCACCCGGCGTGCGCCGATCGGGCGTGTGCTGCGCATGCCGATCAACCACTTCGAGGGGAACTACTTCTGCGACGACGCGACGCTCGCGCATCTGCGGGCCCGGGACCGCATCGTTCTGCGCTATGTGGACAACCCCAACGGCTCCCGCGACGACATCGCCGGCATCGTCAACGA
>DATADD010000016.1:0-3861 GCA_036258675.1 Actinomycetota bacterium
TGCGCGGTGAACGGGCTGCTCTCAACGAGAAGCTCAGGAACGCGCTCGGTCAGCTCGTGGCGATGGAGGAGATACGCACGGCGCGCACGCGCGCCCGCGCCGAGGCGGACGCCCTGAGGCGGGAGCGAGAGGCGTTGAGCGCCAAGCTCGAGCGGGCGCTCGCCCAGCTGGCGGCGGCAGAGGACCGGGCGCGCCCCGAGGGCGCCGGGGTCCGGGGCGGCGACGCGGGTTCCGGCGACGACCCGCTCCGAGAGGCGCTCGGCCGCCTCGTCACCGCGGAGAGCATCCGCACGCAGCGGGAGGGCTTGCGCGCGGAGATCGACGGGCTGCGCAAACAGAACGCGGCCCTGCAGGCGCGCGTGCGGGAGCTGGAGGAGAGGCCCGCGTCGCGCGACGAGCCCGCGGAGGTCAGGGTGGCGCGCTCGGCCGGCGCCCGGCCTCCGGCGCCCGTCGTCCGACTCGATCCGAAGGAGGCCGAGGACGAGGCGCAGCAGGAGCCGTGGTGGCGCGCCTTCATCCAGCAGGCCGATCGGTACTAGGCGCGGACGCGTGGACGGATCGCTCGTGCCCGCGGCGGCGCGCTGAGGAGGGGGACATGTTGCTGTGGCTGTGGCGCCTGGTCCGCCTGCGGGCGCTCATCGCCGTCGTGCGGGCGGCGGCGAGAGTCGTCCGGGCGCGCCGCTAGGCGGGACCCGAAGAGGGCGGCTTGATGATGTCGCGGGCCGCTTGGCGGGCGGCCCCGGTGGTCGCGCCGATCAGCGCCAGCCACACCGCCTTCTTGATCGCGGACACCTTCATGTCGGTCTGGGGCGGCTCCTCGCGGGTCACCAGGCGCCACGCGGTCGTGGCCGCGTAGCTCGCGATCTTCACCGCGACGATGCCGGCGACGAGGGCGCCGATCGATTGCGCCATCGACGGCTTCTGGGGCATGGAGCCATCGGGCATCCGCTTCTTCGGCATCCGGTTCCCTCCTTGTCGTCCGGGTCGTCCGGGTCGCCCGGGTCGTCCGGCCCTGCGGTCGCTCGTCCGACCCCTTGTTTGCCCCGCGCGGGGCCCGGCTATGCCTCGGCGAGCTCGGGGCTGAGCCCGACGAGCGCGTCGAGCTCCTCGCCTCCCTCGGGGGGCCCGATCGCGATGACGCGGTCTCCGGCGGCGAAACGGAAGCGCGGCTTGGGACGGTAGGTCCACCGGCGTCCGCGCTGGACCGCGAGCACGAACATCCCCGTCTCCGTCTCGACCGACAGCTCCTTGATCGTGCGGCCGTCGGCGCGGGAGCCCGGTTGCACCTCGGTCTCGTGGCCGACCTCGTCGGACTCCACGAGCGCGGCCGCGATCACTGGGTGCAGCTCCTCGCCCTGTTCGACGAGGCGGGTCATCTCGCGCGCGGAGTCGAAGATCATCTCGGACGCGTGGGCGAGGCGGAGGAGGCCGCGAAGGTCGTCTGGGTTGCGCGCCTCCTGGGCGCTGCGAAGGACCCAGGACTCGAGCCGGTCGTGGATCTCGTCGGACCGGGCCTCGAGGTTCGTCACCTCCGCGGCCAGGGCCTGGTCGTTGAACAGCAGCGCGGAGTAGGCGAGGCCGACCGCGACCTCGGCTGAGTTCTTCATCTCGACGAGCATGTCGACGGCGCGGTCGAGGTCGGAGAGCACTATCTCGGCGACCTCGGGTGGCTCCTCGAGAGCGGGCGCGCCCATGAGGGTGCGCGCCAGGGGGACGCCATCCTCGGGCCCCTTGAGCAGCAGGATCTCCCCCTCCGACACGACGTACTCGGGGCCCGGGTCGAAGTCCCAGTAGGTTCCGACGCGCGCCGCGATGACCCACATCCCGATCTCCACCGGAAGGGCGAGCTCGCGCAGGGACTGCCCGACCGCGGGCGCCTCCTCCCGCACCCGGATGCGGTGCACGACCTCGTCTGCGTGGCGCAGATCCTCCCGGAGGTCGTCGACTATCCCGAGCCCCGAGGCGACGACGCGGGCGATGTCGTCGGCGGCGTCGGCGATGTTCTCGACCGCGGCCGCGACCTCGAGCACCCCCGCCATGTGCTCGGCGTCCTCGGGACTGCGGGCGGCGAGGATCGCGAGCTTGCGGAGCTGGTGGATGTGCTCGAACATCCGGTCCTCGAGGCGTCCGACCTCGTGGGCGAGATCGGGGTCGGAGAAGAACACCCCCGCGTAGGCGAGGTCGACCATGAGCTCGGAGGAGTCCTTGATCTCCGCAAGGAGCTCCTTGACGGTTTGCGGACCGGGTCCATCCATCGGGCGTCTCCCCATCAAACCACTCCGAACACGGCGAGGGCCACCACGAGGCAGATGATGCCGAGGAGGTCCATCCCGCTCGTGACGACCGGGATCGTCTGGTTGTCGGGGTCGAAGCCGAAGCGGAAAGCGGCGATCGCGGCGTAGTAGCCGATGAGCGAGGCGACCACCGTCGCCATCACCCCGCCGAGCATCGTCACGCCGACGAAGTCGAGGGCGCCCCCGGTGGCGTAGCCGAGCGACACCGCGAGCGCCAGGGTGAGAAGGGCGGTGACCGCGTACACGGTCACGCCCTGCACGAGGACGATGGAAGCGTCCAACAGCGCCACCGCGTCGGGGCGCGCGCTCGCCGTCACCGCCCCGAGATGGAGCTTGGAGCCCAGGCGGGCGGCGAGGATGGAGCCGAGCGCCCCCGTCCGGGCGAGGAACCCGGGAAGCAGCAACAGGAACGCGGGAAGCGTCAGGAGGTGTGTGAGGCGGGGCTCGACGACCGCCCCGGCGAGCACGTCGAGGACGATCGCCACGACGAGCACGGGGAAGCTCTCGCGCACGATCCTGCGGGTCATGGCGTGCGGGGTGGTCCACCCGGCCCACACCGACGCGATGCCGGCGGCGAGGGCGACCCCGCCCAGCACGGGGGACGCCCACCCGAGGCCCACGAGGTAGGAGGCCGCGAGCAGGCACGGCAGGGTGACGACGTCGCCCACGGTCGTGATGAGGACGGCGCCGACCGAGTCGAGGTCCCACCTGCGGCGGAAGGAGATCACCGACAGGTAGATCGTGCACGCGAGCACGAGGGCCGAGGAGAGCAGTCCCCCCACCATCGCCACGACCATGAGGTCCCAGGCGGACACCGTCGGCACCCCGATCAGGCCCGCGATCGCGCGCGCCACCAGACCCATCGCGGCCGAGGTCGCGACCGTGAGCAGGGTCGCGCCGAGGATGTTCTGGTACAGGAGGCCGCGGCGGTCGCGCGACACCTCGAACAGGCCCGAGTGGATCGAGGTCCCCAGGCGCGCCGCGAGGGCCCCGAAGATGTTGCCCCTCATCCCGATCGAGACGGGGATGAGGACGAAGAGGCCGGCGACCTCCTCGATGCGCGCCCCCATGCCCGCGAGCGTGACCCCCGCCACGAGCGACGTCGCCGCCGAGATGCAGTGGGCGACGAAGCCCTGCCGCATCGTCTCGCGTTGCGACGCCCAGTAGTCGACGACCTGGCGCAGGGGATCGCCCACCCGCCGGGCGGTGCCTCTCACCGCGCGCGCCGGAGGCCCCACCACGGCGCGGGCGAAGATCCCGAGCCACCGCAGCGGAGGCGGCAGGGGGAGGGGGCGTCGCAGCCCGGGTCGTTTCACGGCTTCGGCGGGGAACCCCAAACCATGTCGGGGCGTTTGCACGAATAGAAGACGGGAGCCGGGCCGCTCGCCGCACCACCCATGTCCCCGGGGCGGGCGTTCTCGGACGGAGAGGAGCAACGATGGCAAGTCAGCCGTTCGTCCAGGGCCACAGGCCTCGGGGCCTGCCGCGCGCCTCCCGCCAGTACGCCGAGGGGCGCACCTGCGCACACGACGGTTGTCACACGCGGCTGTCCAAGTACAACCGGCGC
>DATADD010000017.1:0-19639 GCA_036258675.1 Actinomycetota bacterium
AGATGTCGAGGTTCTCGATCACGACGCCCGTCGCCGGGCCCGAGCCCCTCTCCCGGTGCCGGCCCCGGGCGCCCGTCGGCGTGCAGCGGCACCCAGGTGGCCCCCGGCGCCAACCTCCCGGCGCTCGTCAACGGCGCCACGGGCAAGACCTTCTGCCTCGCCGCCGGCACATACAACATCGGCACGGCGAGCATCTCGCCGGGGAGCAACACGAAGCTGATCGGCGCGCCGGTCTCGGTGGACGGGCTCGGGGCCGTGTCGGCGCCCACCAAGATCGTCGGGTCGTCGCCGAACGGCGTGATCGCCTTCACGAAGCCGGCGACGGGCGTCGTGATCGAGAACCTCGACATCTGCTGCGCGCCCGGCACGAAGTCCGACAGCGACAACTCGACCAAGAAGCAGGGGCGCGGGATCAACGGGTTCACCGCCAACGCCACGAACCTGACCGTGCGCTACAGCCGCATCCACGGCAACGCCAACGCCGGCATCGGAGGGATCGGCTCCGGTGCCCTGATCGAGCGCGTCGAGCTCGACCACAACGGCTCCGAGAGCTACGTCGGGTGCTGCGCGGGTGGCATCAAGTCGGCGAACTTCTACACGATCCGCCACAGCTACGTGCACGACAACATCGGCAACGGGATATGGGTCGACGCGGGAGGCAGCTTCGTCGTCACGGACAACGTCGTCGTGCGCAACACCAGGAACGGGATCCGATACGAGAACAGCAGCGGCTACGCGACCATCCTGCGCAACCGCGTCCAGGGCAACTCCACGTCGGGTGACGGCCCGGGCGGCGGGATCGAGGTGAACTCGGCCGACGACGCGGAGGTCGCCTTCAACGTCCTCGGGCAGAACTCCAACGCCGGCATCATCTTCCGCGGCAGCCGCGGCCCTCTCGGCGGCACCGTCCACGACAACGTCCTCAACGGGGACGTTATCAAGGGCTGCGACGGCGGCAACGTGCGCTGCTCCACGTAGGTCGCGCTCGGGACCCGAGCCGGAGCGTCGGACGAGGCGAACGCGAGATGTCGCCCGGGCCGTGTCACCGGTGCGGGCGTGGGATATTGGGACGCGGGCGGGGCGCGCGGGCGTCGACCGGAGGGTGAGCTTGGCCAGGCAACTCGACTATCGCTTGCCGCCTTTGGGCGGTCCCGCGGCGCGCCGGGCATGGAACCCGGGCGTCGCCGCCGCCGTTCTCGCCGCGGTCGCGATCGGGATCGTCGTTGCGGTCGCTCCCATGCTCGGCTTCATCGGCGGGATCGCCGTGCTCGCGCTCGCCATCGCCTACGCCGACACCCTCGTGGTCGAGCGCGTCGGCGGCATCGTCCTCCTCGGGGGCGCCATGGTCCTCGGCTACGGGTTCGCCAACCTCGGCGTCCGTCTCGGGCCCGTCCCCCTGCCCGCGACCGAGATCCTCCTCGCGCCCCTCGCCCTCATCGCGGTTGCGCACCGTCGCACGCGCCTCGACGGGGCGATCCTGCTGCCGGTGTGTCTGTTCGCCATCCTCGTCGTCATCAGGCTCGCCTTCGACTACCCCGTGTGGGGCATCTTCGCGGTGCGGGACTCGACGCTCGCCATCGAGATGTTCATCCTCCTCGTCGGCTACAGGGCGGTGATGAGAGACGGCCTCGCCGCGTGGATCAGGCGGCTGCGGTGGATCTTCCTCGCCGTCTTGGCCGCCGGGCTGCTCGAGCCCTTCCAGGCCACGATCAAAGCCCTCAGCCCGACCGTCGGACTCCAGAGAGCCACCCCCCTGTTCGATACCAAAGGAGTGAAGTTCAGCGTGATCGCAGGGGGCCTCTTCTTCGCGGTCTTCGGATGGAAGCTGCTCCGGCCGGTGCTGCTCGGCATCGTGACCGGGCTCGTCGGGATCTTCCAGGCGAGGACGCTCTACCTCATGTTCCCCATCAGCTTCGCCGCCCTCGCGTGGCTGAGCCGCCGGGGGACGCAGATCGTCTCCCAGTTCGTTCCCGCCGCCCTGTTGGGCATCGTCATGCTCGTGGCGGCCGCCTCTCTGTCGATCCAGGGCACCGAAGGGGAGATCAGCACCGAGTTCTTCACCGCGCACGTCCGGACGCTGCTCGGTGAAGAGGGGCCCAACGCGGCCACGATCGAGGCGCGCGAGTCGTTCTTCCAACAGACGCTCTCGTTCGTCGCGCAGTCCCCCGGCACCGTCCTCGTGGGCGTCGGTCTCGGACCCGATCTGACCTTCGGCCAGTGGGTCGCCGAGGAGGGTCAGCTCGTTCGCAACCCCCACGACGCCTACCTCGAGGTCTACGCGCGCACCGGGCTCCTCGGCTTCGTGCTGTTCATGTGGGTGCTGATCGCCTGCATGACGCGGATCGGCCGGCACGCCCGCAGGGGTCACGGGGCCACGCAGCTGTTCTGTTCGTGGGCCTTCGCGGCGTGCCTCGTGTATCTGGGCGTCGCCGCGGCACAGCCGATCCTTGCGTTCCCCTACGGCTCCGTGCCGTTGTTCTTCTTCCTCGGCATGGGCCTCGCGGCCGCCAAGGGGCCCGTGGCGACGGCCCCCGCGAACGGCGCCCGCGTCCTCGCCGCGCGATGAAGAGCCCCGCCCTGTCTCCCGAGCGGCGCGACGCGCCCGCCCGGGGGGCCGCCTCCGACGCCCGCACCGTCGCCAAGGGGGGCGGCATCCAGGTCATGGGGCAGTTCCTGAACAAGGGACTCACGTTCGCGTTCACCGCGGTCGCCGTGCGCGTCCTCGGCACGGCGGGCTTCGGTCTCTACCGCGAGGTGTTCCAGATCCTGACGATCGCCACGATGGTCGCCGGGGGCGGGTTCCCCAACGGCGCCCTGCGGTTCGTCGCCCGCGCCCGGGCGCTCGATGCCCACGGAGCGGTCCGGGGCTCGGTGAGGACGACGGCTTGGGCCACGGTGGTGTCGTCGGCGATCGTGGTGACCGTCGTGCTCGTCGCCCTCGACCCGATCGCGCGCGCGTTCGCAGACGGCAACGTGGGCGAGGTCGCCGACATGCTGCTGCTCGGCCTCGCGTTCGTGCCGCTGTACGCGCTCATGCAGGTCTACCGCTCCGCCACGCAGGCGTACAAGACGATGGTCCCGTCGGTCGTCATCGGCAACATCGTCCAGCCCCTGACGAGGATGGCGGTCGGCATCGTCGTGCTCCTGCTCGGCTTCGGGGTCGCGGGGGCGATCTCGGCCCTCGTCCTGAGCGCCGCGCTGAGCTTCCTCGCGGGGGTCTGGTACTTCGGTCGCCTGTTGACCCCGGCCGAGAGAAGCGCCCCGCCCGTGAGCGAAGTGGGCCCGATCCTGCGCTTCAGCTTCCCCCAGGCCGGCGTCACCATGCTCAGCACGTCGAGCCTCGGCCTCGGCATCATCCTCGTGGGGCTGTTCGCGAGCGACGAGCAGGTGGGGCTGTTCGGCGTCGCCCAGGCCCTCCAGCTCGCCGGCAACATGTTCCTCACGAGCATCGTCGCGATCTTCAGCGCGGTCGCGGTCGGGCTGCACGAGAGAGGCGAGTGGGGGCGGCTCGAGTCGATCTACCAGACCACGAACCGATGGGTCGCGACCTTCGGTTTCCCGGTGCTCGCCGCGCTCATCGTGATGCCCGAGTTCTTCGCCCGGCTCCTCGGCGGCCCGGATGCGGCGGGAGCGGCCTCCATCATCCCTCTGCTCGCGATCGGGAACCTCTTCTACGTCGGAACCGGTCCGTGCGGCAACCTGCTGTCGATGACGGGCAGGCCGGGGCTCAACCTCGTCAACTCGATCGTGTCGGTGGCGCTCTACGTGGGCCTCGGTGTGTGGCTCGTGCCGACCCACGGGATCGTGGGGATGGCGTGGGTCGACCTCGCGGTGACGGCATTGGTCAACATCGCGCGCGTGGTCGAGATCAAGATGATCCTCGGAGTCCAGCCCTTCGGCAGGTCGTTCCTCAAGCCGGTCGTCGCGACCGCCGCCGCCGGCGCCGTCCTGTTCGCCTGGACCCGTGTCGCCGACGCTTCGTTCGTCGCGAGCGCGGCGGGGCTCGCGCTATTCGCGCTCGTGTACCTCGGCGTCCTGCGCCTCCAGGGGATCGATGCGGAGGAGCGCGAGGTCTACGACACGTTCAAGGCACGCCTGACGCGGCGCGCGGGCAAGCGCCGGACGCCGGCCGAGTAGGGAGCGCGGCGGCCATGGCGACGCTGGCGAAGACGGTCACGGAGAACGAGCTGCTGCGCAAGGTGGCGATCCCCGCGTACAGGGCGTACGCGCGGGCGATGGTTTTCAACCCCGCGCCGCGGGTCCTGGCGGTGAGCATGCCCAAGGCCGGGACACATCTGGTCGCGTCGTTGCTCAAGGCGTTCCCGCGCATGATGTTCTCGGGACGCCACCACGTCCTCGGGGACTTCGTGCGCCCCGGCATCGACGCGCATCCCCCGGCGCGCCGCGTCACGGACTGGTCCGAGCGCGAGGAGATGTGGGAGTCCGAGATCGACTGGGACCTGGTCGAGCGCACCCTGCGCACGGTCAACCGGGGCCAGTACATGACGGCGCACTTCGCCGCCCTCCCCCGCCTCGTCGACGTGCTGGCGCGCCTCGGATACAAGACCGTGGTGATCACGCGCGACCCGCGCGACGTCGTCGTGTCCGGCGCCCACTACATCGCCCGGTTGAGGCGCCACCGCCTCCACGATCGCTTCGCGCGGGAGCTGCCCCGGCCCGAGGACCGCATCATGGCCTCGATCCGAGGCCTTCCCGCGATGGACGGCGACCGAGGGCTGGGCCCCGTGGGCAGACGCATCGAGCGCTATCGGGGCTGGCTGCGTGTTCCGAGCGCGTACGTCTGTCGCTTCGAGGACCTCGTCGGGCCGCACGGAGGCGGGAGCGCCGAGGCCCAGCTGCGGGAGATCGAGGGCATCGCGCGCCACATCGACCGGCCGCTCGACCGCGCCGGGCTCGAGCGGGTCGCCGCCACGGTCTGGTCGCCGGGCAGCTCCACCTTCCGCAAGGGTGCGATCGGCGACTGGAGCAACCACTTCACCGAGGCCCACAAGAGCGCGTTCAAGGAGGAGGCCGGCCACCTCCTCATCGAGCTCGGCTACGAGCGCGACACCGACTGGTAGGCGCGCCCGCGCCAACGCCGGCTACCCGTTGCCGGCGCAGGTGACGCCGGGGGTGTTGCAGGTCTTGATCGCGTCCCCGTTGAGCTCGTTGTCGCGGATGATCACGTTGCGCAGCGGGTGTCGCCCGTGCTGGAGGTAGATCCCGTTGGGGCCGGTCTCGGAGCCCTCCGCCATGAAGTTCCCGCCGAGGACGTTGCGCGCGATCGTTGCGTTCTCCGACGAGTTGACGACGATCCCGGCGTTGCTTCTGTCGAGATCGGTCGGCCAGAGGCCGTTCTCCTTGACGGTATTGCGCGCGATCGTGGCGTCGCACGTCGGGCACACGGGCACGTTGGCGCCGTGCTCGTACCGGATCCCCGCCCCGGAGTTGCGCACGGCGACGTTGTCGAGGACGCGGAAGTTGTCGCAGTCGTGGTCGCACCAGATGCCGGGGCCGAAGTTGCCGTGCACGAAGCTGTTCGTGATGGTGTAGCCCAGAGCGCTGCCGGTCTTGATGCCGCCCGAGGTCACGCCGCCGAACCCGGGGCTCCCGTTGCCGCTCACCTCGATGCGGTCGAATTCCCCTCCCTCGAAGCCGCCGATCCCCTGGTTGGCGCCGCCGTGCACCCACACGCTCTCGATCACGAGGTCGCGGCCGCGCGACACGACGCGCCCGCTCGTCTGGTCGTCGCCGAGGGCGCGGGCGCCCTGGAGCTCGAGGTGGGAGAGCCTCCCGCCGGTCGCGGTGTCGTAGTCGATCAGCTGCGGCGCCTCCGTCGTGTAGATGCGGGTCGGGAGCGAGCCGCGGCTCCATCCCGGCGCGCCGGCGCCGAACGAGCGCGCCGGCAGAGTCGCGTCCTCGAACGCGAGCGCGGGCGCGACGGCCTCGCCGGGGATCCCCGGCCGACCGACGATCGTCACGTGGTCGCCGGGGGTGAGGGGCTCGGAGCCGATGTCGTAGCTGCCCGCGGCGAGGCAGAAGGTGGCGTCGGTGGCTCCGTCGACGTAGTCGTGGAGGTCGGCGCCCGCGGGCACGCGCCGGCCGTCGCAGCGTCCCTGCGGGCGCGTCCGGGTGGCTATCTCGAGCAGGGGCGGGTCCGCCGACTCGCGCGCCCCGAAGTCCGTGTCGCTCGCCAGCTCCTCGCAGTCGGGCGCGACGACGCGGAAGCTCACGAGGCCCCTTCGGGGGACGGCTTCCGTGACGTCGAAAGAGACGTAGGCGCCGCCCGCGAACGCGTCCCGCGAGTCGAGGAGATCCCCCCGCGACGAGGGCCGCTCCGCCCACGTGACGTCCTCGCCCCACGAGTCGTCGCCCAGCTCGTAGACGTCGGTCCCCGCGCCGGGGTCCGCGCATGCGTCGCCCACGTCGCCCTCCGCGAAGAGCTTGAGCGTGGCGCCCGCGACCCGGCCCGCGCCGAGGGCCCCGACGTCGAAGCGCACGTAGGCCTCTTTCTCCTCCCCCCCGCCGTCGCGCACGCGCAGCGCCCTCGAGGTCCCGAAGCTCGCGTTGTCGTCGTCGCTGCGAACGAACGCATCGGCCACGGGCTCGACGACGGCCACGCCGTCGCGGACCGACGCCCCCGGGCTCGGGCGCGCACCCGGGTCCCCGTCCGGTCGGTCCGTGCAGGCCGCGAGCGCGACCAGCAGCGCCGCGACCGCCCGCGCGGCGCGAGGCATCAGGGCACCGTCGCGCTCGTACGGTGCCGCGGCCAGGGGCCTAGAGGTAGCCGAGGTCCTGGAGATGCTTCTCGACGACCTTCTCCTCCTCGGCCGTCATGCCGGAGACCTCCGTGGTCTCGGTGGACGCGATCCGCTCGATGAAGGTTTCGAGGTAGGCGGCGACGTCGGGATGATCGCGCAGCACGTTGCGCTTCTCGTTCGGCGGCGCGCCCCCGTCCAGCCGGTACAGCGACGGCTTGCCGCGGCCCGGCTTCAGCAGCTTCCACTCCGACGTGCGCGCCCCCACGATGCTGTTGCCCTCGAGCTTGACCCCGACGGCCTCGAGGTACGCGGGGTGCTCCGGCAGCTCGGCTCCCCGCAGCGCGGGGACGAGGCTGCGGCCGTCGATCCCTCCGGGGGGCTCGATCGCGCCCAGCTCGGCGAGGGTCGGCAGCAGGTCCACGTGGCGGACCTGCCCCTCGATCCGGGTGCGGGGAACGCCCGGCCCGGCCATGACGAGAGGGACCCGGATCAGCTGCTCGAAGAGGGCGAAGCCGTGGCCGATCTCGAGCCCGGCGAACCTGCGGTCGAGGGCCGGCATCCAGCGCGCGAGACGGACCTTGCGGCGCAGCCGCCGGGCGACCCCGCCGAGCGTCCAGTGCAGCTTGGACGCGGGGAAGTCCTCGCCGTGGTCGCCGGTGACGACGATCACCGTGTCGTCGCCGGCCGCCTCGAGCACCGGCGCGAGCCACTCGTCGGTCGCCGCGACCGCGGCCTCGTAGCCGGCCCTGTAGTTGCGCGCCTCGAAGTCGGGGGGCGGCTTGTAGGGGCGGTGCACCTCCCAGATGTGCAGGAGCATGAACCATGGCTGCTGATAGGAGCAGATCTTGGCGACGATCTCGTCGCGCCACGCGAACCAGGGGACGCGGTAGGCCTTGCGACAGCGCGCGTCCTCGAACCCGCGCAGCACGCCCGTCTCGGGCAGCAGGGGGCCCGCGACCTCGCCGTGCGTGGAGTAGCCCGCCTTGGAGAAGACCTCGGCCATGGTCGGAAGAGCCTCCGACAGCCGGTAGCCGCGCAGACCGCGCACGCCGTGCTTGGGGGGATAGCAGCCGGTGAGGATCGACGAGAACGACGGGGTCGTCGACGTGCACGTCGACACGCATTGCGTGAAGGCGGCGCCGCGCGCCGCGAGCGCGTCGAGGTTCGGGGTCGGGACGCGATCGCCGAAGACCGCGTCCGCGCGCAGCGAGTCGACCACGAGCAGCAAGATGTTGGGTCTCTGCAAGCTTTACCTCCTCGGCTCCAGGCTCCCTTTCGGCGTGGGGTCGCGTTCGCTTGAACGAAGCGCGGCTCAGGCGGGGGCCGCGACCGTCTCCTCGAGCGCGCTTTCTACCTCCGCGAGCGCGTCGTCGTCGAGCGTCAACCCTGCGGCCGGGAGCCAGCCGTCGACCTGCTTCGCGCTGCGCGCCCCCACGATCGCGGCGGTCACCCCCGGCGTGGCGAGCGTCCACGCGACCGAGAGGGCGGGGAGCCCGACGCCGAGGCGCGCCGCGAGCGGCCGCAGGCGCTCGACCAGCTCGAGGTTGCGCGACAGCTTCGGCTCCTGGAACTGGGGGGAGTTGCGGCGCCAGTCGTCGGACGCGAGCCGGTCCGCCGCGTCCCGGTCGAACTTGCCGGTGAGCAGGCCCGACGCCATCGGCGAGTAGACGACGACCCCGACGCCGTGGGCGCGGCACCACGGGATCAGCTCGTCGCGCGCGCCCCGGTCGATCAGGCTGTAGGGGGGCTGAAGGGAGTCGACGTGGCGCATCGCCTCGCAGCGCTCGAGCAGCCCGACGTCGAAGTTGGACACCCCGGCCCACCGCACCTTGCCCTCGTCGACCAGCTCGAGCATGGTCGCCCACGAGTCCTCGATGGGCGTGCCGGTCTCGGTGTCGGGCCAGTGGAACTGGTAGAGGTCGATCGCGTCGAGGCCGAGCCGATCCAGGCTCTGCTCGCACTCCTCGCGGATCGAGTCCGGTCGCAGGTCGAAGACGAGACCTCCGCGGTCGCGGGGACCGACCCACTTGCGTCCGCACTTCGTGGCCACGAGGACGTCCTCGCCGACGCGGTAGGGCTCGAGCGCGCTCCTCACGACCTCCTCGGAGTGCCCGATGCCGTACACCGCGGCCGTGTCTATCCAGTTGACGCCGGACTCGACCGCGTGCCGGATCGCGGCGACCGACTCGTCGTCGTCCTGCGGGCCCCACCCGAACCGGTAGGGGCCGCCCACCGCCCAGGCGCCGAACCCGACGATGGTGATCTCGGGGCCGCTCGAACCGAGCTTCCTGCGCGCGAGCATGGGCTGCCTCCGGGGAGCTCTAGGCGTGGACGCGGCGGAGGGGACCGCCCCGCGTCAGGCCGTGTGGTGGACGAGCGGGATCGCGAGGGAGTCGAAGAGACGCTGCGGCGAGGAGGGCCGCTCGCGGGCGGCCTGAGCGAGGCACTCGCAGATCGCGATCGCGTCGCGGGGGAGCATCGCCGCGGCGATGCAGCGGGGGCCGCGCCACACCTCGTACGAGAGCCCCGGAGCGCTGCGGGTCACGAGCTCGAAGGGGCCGATGCCCCATCCCGCCTCGGTCGGCGTCCAGCCGTCGCGCTCGGCCAGCATGCGGGCGAGGACCTCGAGCCTGATGGCCGCCGGGTCCGGAGATGCGTCGCCCATGTCGTCCCCGTCTTCCCCCCTGTTCGAAAGGAAGATTCTGGCATACGGAGTCCCGGGAGGCCAGGGGGTCGCGCCACGTCACGGGGTCGGGGCCAGGGCGCCGGGTCAATCCCTGCGCCCGCTCCACGACAGCACCCGCGCCCGGCTGCGCTCGATCGGCTCGTCGACGCGGTAGGCGTTGTAGCCGTAGTGCTGGTGTGCCGAGCCGGGCGACCGGGACGGGTCGAAGTTGTTCAGCACGGTGCCGATCACGCGCGCGTTGACCTGGTCGAGCTGCTGGCGCGCCTGGGCGATCGCGCCCCTCGTCGTGCGGCGGGCGTCGGCGACGAACAGGATGGCGTCGACGAACGGCGTCAGCGTCATGGCGTCGGCGACCGGGAGCACGGGCGCGGCGTCGATGAGCACGAAGTCCGACGCCTCCCGCAGCTCGCGCAGGAGCGACTCCATCGCCTCGGAGCCGAGCAGCTCGGCCGGGTTGCCGGGCACGGGCCCGCTGGGAAGGAGGCGCAGGTTCTCCACCCCGACCCAGCTCAGGACCTCGAGGGCGTTGCGCTCTCCCGCGAGCACGTTGGTCAGGCCCATGCCGTTCTGCGCCCGGAAGAAGCGATGGAGGCGGGGCTTGCGGAGGTCGGCCGAGACGAGGATCACCCGCTTGCCCGACTGCGCGAGGGCGACCCCGAGGTTGGCCGTCGTCGACGACTTGCCCTCCATCGCGTTCGAGCTGGTCACGAGCAGCGTCTCCATGCCCCTCTGCGCGGCCGCGAACAGCACGCTCGTGCGGAGGGTCTTGTAGGCCTCGGCCGCCGCCGACTTGGGCTCCTGGAGCGTCACGACGGGGCTGTCCGACTCGTCGCGCCAGGCCGCGACCCGGGGGACGACCGCGAGCACGGCGGCGCCCGCGTGGGTCTCGAGGTCGGCGCGCCCGCGCAGGCGGTCGTCGAAGCGCTCGCGCAGGAGAGCGAGGCCCGCGCCCAGCGGAAGCGCCGCGAGGAAGGCGAGGACCGCGGTCTTGACGTGGTCGGGGCTCGCGGGCTGGTTGGGGATCTCGGCCGGCTGGAAGACGTAGCCGACGGCGACGCTGTTGGGCGCCACGAGGGTCGACTGCTGCTGGACGAGCAGGAAGCGCTCGGCCTGGATCTGCTGGCGCTGCTCCGGATCGGCCGTGGCCGCGAGCTGGTCGTCGAGGACCTCTATCTGGCGGTCGATGAGCTCCCTCTGGGCCTGTAGGTTCCGCGCCACGCCCTGGGCGCGCGAGTCCAGGTACGCCCTCGCGAACTCCTGCGCCCGGGTCGCCGCGGTGCGGGGCGTCCGGTGCGAGTACTCGAAGATCAGGATCTCCGTGTCCGGCTCCGCCGAGACGGTCAGGTTGGCGAGCAGCTCCGCGAGGCTCAGCGACTCGTCTCCGAGGAGCTCTCGGGCGCGCTGTGCGACCGCGGGGGAGGCCGCGAGACGGCTCTCGGTCTCGAGGTTCAGGAACGGTTCGGTGACGCCCTGGTCGTTCGCGAGCGGCACGGGGTTGACGTAGACCTGCGCCTCCGAGATGTAGACCGGCTGCTGGCGGAAGGAGAAGGCGAGGGCGCTGCCGACCACGAGCACGATCGCGAGCGCGATCCACCACTTGCGCAGCCGCAGGATCGAGAGGTACTCCCGAAGCTGGAGCCCCTGTGGTTCCTCGGTCATGTTCAGCTCGTTCATCGCTGCCTCGCCGTCACCCTCTCAGCGTGGTCGTCCCGGCCCCCTGGACCGGCCCCCTGGACCGGCCCCCTGGAAGGCATCGTATTGGTGGGCCCCGACCTTGAGGAACCCCTCGGGGGGTTTCGCGACCTTTGCCCGACATCTTGCCTCCGCCGGGGCGCGCGTGTAGAATTGTATCCCAGAAATTGGTAAGCATACGGGGTAGTCTGACGGACGGAAAGAAGGCAGGTCGGGTCCCGGTCGTGATATCCCGGAGATCGGCAGGCTTCCACAGGCTCTTGGACAGGCTCTCTTGGACAGGCTAAGGAGATCACCGTGAAGGTCATCCGCACGCTCGTTGTCGTCTCGGTGGTGCTCGCGTCGGTCGCGGCGATGGGATCCGCGTTCGCGCAGGGCTCCGCGGAGTCCCCTCCGACCGAGGTCCAGGGCGGCGGGTTCGGGCCCCATCAGGAGGGTCCGAGCGGCGAGGCGGTCGGTCCCACCAACCTCGGCCCGCAGGCCGGGGCGCTGCCGTTCACCGGGGGCCAGGTCCTCGTGTTCGCCGCGGTCGGATTCGTCGCCGTCGCCGCCGGGACCGCCCTGGTCAGGCGCACGAGGGGCGACGCGGCCCGGCTCTGACCGAGGCCCTGGCCACCTCTACAGGAGCGGCTCTCTCCAGAAGCCGACGAGGGCGTCCCACAGCCCCGTGAGACCGCCGGCCTCGCGCGGCCCGGCGCGCCACTCCATGCGGCCGTCGAGGTCGCCCGAGAAGCGCAGCACGCCGTCGTCGAGCTCCCCGTCGCCCTCGACCGTCCACCCGGGCGGGACCCCGAGCGCGACCTCGAGCTGGGCGTCGCGGGCGAGCGGCTGGGGGATGACCTCGAGCGAGTACTCGTCGCTCTCGAGCGGCAGCTCGTAGCCGACGGACACCACCGTCTCCTGCCCGCGCGGGATCTCGACGTACACGCCGATCGCTCTGAAGCCGTCCTCGCGCTCGGTGAAGGCCCCGGCGGGCTCGCCGTCGACCTGGACACCGGTCGGCCGCGCGTCGGCCGGCACGTAGACCTCCACGTAGTTCTTGAACAGCCCGTAGGGCCTGTACTGGGTCACGAACTCGGGCAACCCGGCGGGGGTCCGGTTGGCGATCGTCACCTCGGTGCCGCAGTCCGCCACCCCGCCGGCGAGGTCGCAACGGTGCTCCACGGAGCGCCGGGCCCAGAAGTCGAGCTTGGTCCCCCCGTAGTTCTGGACGGTGACTAGGGCGGCGTCCGACTCGGGCGCGCCGAGCTCGCCCGTGACCCCGAGCGCGTCGAAGACCCGCCTCTCGTCCGCCCGGGCGGGCAGGAAGCGGATGTGACCGCCGACCGCGGCGGCGCCGATGCGCGGCCACGCCTCGTGCAGCCTCAGACCCCCCCCGACGATGGCTTCGAAGGCCCCCTGGCCGACCACGATGAGCGAGTCCCTGCGCTTCGTCTGGTCCTCGGCCAGGTCCTCGTATGCCTGCGAGTAGACGTAGTCGGCGAGGCGGCCCCGCGTCACCACGGTGTCCGTGCGGGGCACCTCGATGCGGGTGTCCCGGGGGACCATCGCCTGGAGGCCGCGGGGGTCGACCACGATCGTGCCGTCGGTCGCGCGTCCGGCGGTGAGCTCGTAGAGACGGCGCGCCACGACCGAGACGTCCGGCACGTCCGGCGAGGACGACGTCGCCACCCAGCGCGTGGTGTGGGCGCGGTAGCGTCCGAAATGGGAGCGGAAGTCGGCCGGCGCGGGGACGGGCCGGAAGGGCTCCTCGTCGGCGAGGGTCTTGTAGTGCTGGAAGCGGCCCAGCTCCAGGCGCCCGTCGCTCACGGTGACCTCGCCGATCCCCGACAGGATCCCGCCCGCGCCCCGGAGCTCGGCGTTGTTCACTATGAGCACGAGATAGCTGCGGGGCCCGTCCCCCCCGAGCAGCGCGGGGGCGAGCCGCACCGCCTCCGCCGCGCCGGCCGCGGAGCGCTCGAGGTCGTCGACGCGCCCCAGCTGCTCGTCCAACTCGTGCCACAGCGGCGGCAGCAGCCATCCGGAGCGGTGCTCGCGCAGCTCGTTCTCGAGGCGGGCGAGGGCGTCTGCCTCCGCCCGGAGCGGGGCCTCGAGGGTCGCGAGCTGCGCGACGTCGATCGCTCCGTCCTCGAGCAGCCCCGCGCGCTGGATGTCGTCGATGCGGCTCTCGAGCCCGAGCGCGCGCTCGAGCACCGGGATCGCGGCGCGCGCGCTCGCCCGCACGGCGTCGAGGTTCTGGGCCGCCACGGGCACCAGCCCGAGGGCGCGCGCGGGGAGCGATCCGAGCCCCGCGACCGCGTCTCGCAGGTCGTCGCGGGCGGCCTCGATGCGGCTCTCGTCGAGGCCGCGCGCCGAGCCCGACAGCACCGCGCGCGCCGAGCGCAGGTCGCTCCCCACGTCGACCACGACGTAGACCGAGAGGGCGACGAGCAGCGCGACGACGGCCGCCGCGACGCGCACGACCCGCTTCCCGCCGCGAGGCGCGGCTCCTCCCTCGAGCGGACCGAGCTCCGGCGGAGCGCTGCGCAGGTCGAGCGAGGTCACGGTTCTACCCCTCGAACGTCGGGATCCCGAGGTTCTCGGGGCCGCGGCCCTGGAAGCGCGAGCGGAAGCGGTCGATCGGGGCCTGGGCCACCTGCTCGCACATCATCGACGCCCGCCATCCCGTGACGGCGAACGTGTACGGCTCCGGAAGGTTGTCGTAGGGGGCCACGATCGTGGCGGTCGGCTCCTGCGTCTGGACCTCCTCGAGGTCGTCCAGGACCGCGTCGGGGGCGTCCGGGTCGTACCAGATCACCACGACGCCGTGCTCGAGGCTGTGCACGAGCGCCCCCTCGGGGACCGGCCCAGTGTAGAACCCGGAGTCGGCCGGGTCGGGGTAATGGTTGCCCGACGTGGGCGGGACCGTGCCGTAGACGACGTCCGTGCCGGGTGCGACGTGCTGGTTGCCCTCGTCGGGATGCGTCTCGATCCCCGTGCAGTTGGCGGCCGCGGGATCGGTGCCGAGCGTCTCGACGCGATCGGCGATGACGAGCGCGGTGACCGCGGCCACCACGACCACCGCCGCGCCGACGGTGATGAGGTTGCCCCGGCGCGCCGCGCGCCGCTGGGCCTCCTTGCGGCGCTTGTCGGCGAGGCGCCGCTCCTGCTTGTCCTGGAGCTTGCGGCTCACGCGGTCAAACTAACAGCGGCCCTGGACGGGGCCCGGGTTCTAGCCCCCCACTGACCTCCGCGAGAGGTGTCAGCGGAAGAGGTCCTCCTCCGGCGGTCTCGCGATCGCGGCCGCGGCCCCCCGCCCTCGCCTCACCCGGACGCCCCTCACTATCGCCGCGGGCACGCCGTCGGACTTGCCCATCACGAGCTCGGCGGCAGACGCGATCTCGTCGGCCACACAGATGCGGGTGGCGGTCAGCTCCTCGCCGCACGCGTCGCGCTCGCCGCGCAGGTCGAGGAAGGGATCCATCCCCGCGACGCCGATCGCGACGTTGGTCTGGCCGAGACGCCACGCGCGCCCGAACGTGTCGCTGACGATCACCGCCACCTCTGCCCCCGTCGCGCGGGCGATGCGGGCCCGCATGCGGCGCGCCGATGCGTCGGGATCGACGGGGAGGGTCACGAGCCGGTCGCCCGGCACGTTGGAAGCGTCGACGCCCGCGTTGGCGCATACGAGGCCGTGGCGCGTCTCGGAGATGATCGTGTCCCCGCTGCGCCGAAGTACGCGCGCCGACTCCTCGAGCGCAACCGCGAGCTTGTCGGCGCCCGCCCGCGTGGCGCCCTCCGCCTTCGACACGACCTTGTGCGCGACGACGACCACGTCGCCGTCGCGAAGCTCCGGCGCGTGCTCGACGAGGAGCGCGGCGACGTCGTCGCCCTCGGACACCTCGGGGATGCCGAGCACCGGCGCGATCGCGACCGGGGACGGGCCGGGCCCCGTCACAGGGCCACGAGCTGCGCGGCGAGGCGCGCCGACGCGTCGCGGTCGCCCATGATCGTGTTCAGGGCCGCCGCGCGCGGCCCCGCCGCCGTCACGGCGCGCTCTTGAGCCGAGTCCTCGACGTCGACGACGAATGTGTCGCAGAAGTCGGCGTACAGGCGCGCCACCGCGGCCGCGCTCGAGTCGCCGTGGAGCGCCCGCAACAGCCTGTCGGCCGGGCCCTTGAGGGCGCGGCCGGCCACGATCGGCGTGACCGCCACGACGTCGGGGTGAGCGCGCAGGGCGTCTCTGATGCCGGGGAGCTCGAGGATGGGGCCGATCGAGAGCACGGGGTTCGACGGGCACAGCACGATGCGGCCGGCGCGCGCGATCGCGTCGAGCGCGTCCGGCGCGGGCGCGGCGCGCGCGGCGCCGTCGAATGCGACCGCCACCACCTCCGGCTCCGTGGCCTCTTTGACGAAGTAATCCTGGAAGCCCAGCACGCGGCCATCGGCGCACTCCACGAGCGTGCGAACGGCGTCGTCCGACATCGGCACGATCGGGGTCGACACGCCCAGCGCGCGCCTTATGCGATCCGTGACCGACGACAGCGTCTCTCCCGCGCGCAGCCGCTCGGTTCGATACAGGCAGGTGGCGAGGTCGCGGTCGCCGAGCCGGAACCACGCGTCGCCGCCGAGCCGCGCGCGCGCCTCGAGCATCGCGAACGTGTCTCCCGCGATCCCCCAGCCCCGCTCGGTGTCCGCGATGCCGGCGAGCCAGTACGTGACGATGTCGACGTCGGGGGACACGTGGATGCCGTAGATCGTCGCGTCGTCGCCCGTGTTGACGATCGCCGTCAGCGATCCGGGCGGGAGCACGCGCTGCAGCCCCACGAGCAGCTTGGCGCCTCCCACACCGCCGGCAAGAGCGGTCACCCTCACGCGGCGGGAGTCTAGTGCGGTCACATGGCGTCATCCTCGCGCGGCGCCGACGGACGGGTCGTTCCCACAGGAGCCGCTGGTAGCCTGCGGGCGATGACTCGACTCGAGGCGCTGGCCGAGCGGGCCGCAGCGGGGGACCGTCTCGACGACGACGAGGCAGGGGAGCTGGGGCGGCTCGCGCCCTCGGATCCGGCGACGGTGTTGGGCGCGGCGCGCGCGCTCAGGGACGCGCACAGCGGACCTCGCATCACGTACTCCAAGAAGGTCTTCATCCCGCTCACGAAGCTGTGTCGCGACTCCTGCGGCTACTGCACGTTCGCCCGCCCGCCTCGGCCCGGGGAGCCGGCCTTCATGTCCCTCGACGAGGTCGTGGCCGTCGCGCGCGCGGGCGAGGCGGCGGGATGCAAGGAGGCGCTGTTCACCCTCGGCGACAAACCCGAGCGCAAGTGGCGCGAGGCGCGCGTCCAGCTCGAGGCGCTCGGGCATGCGACGACGATCGGCTATCTCGCGGCCGCGTGCCGCGCCGTGCTCGAGCACACCGACCTTCTCCCGCACGCCAACCCCGGCGCCCTCACGCGAGCGGAGGCGCTGACGCTGCGCCCGGTCACCGTGAGCCAGGGCACGATGCTCGAGACCCTGTCGGAGCGCCTCCTCGGACGCGGCATGGCCCACTTCGGCGCGCCGGACAAGAGGCCCGCGGCGCGGCGGGCAACGCTCGAGGCGGCCGGTCGCGCGCGCGTCCCGTTCACCACGGGGATCCTGGTGGGCATCGGCGAGACGCTCGCGGAGCGGGTCGACGCGCTCCTCGCGATCCGCGCCTCGCACGAGCGGCACGGCCACATCCAAGAGGTCATCGTGCAGAACTTCCGCGCCAAGGAGGGGACGCCGATGGCGGGTCACCCGGAGCCGGGGCTCGACGAGCTCGGACTTGCGATCGCGCTCGCGCGCCTCGTCCTGGGTCCCTCGGTGGTCGTACAGGCCCCCCCGAACCTGACCCCGCGGGCGTACGGGGCGCTGCTCGGGGCGGGGCTCTCCGACTGGGGCGGCGTCTCGCCGGTCACGCCGGACCACGTCAACCCGGAGGCGCCCTGGCCCCATCTCGACGAGCTGCGCACGGTCACCGAGGAGCGCGGCTACGCGCTGATCGAGCGCCTCGCCGTCCACCCCGCCTTCTGCGACACGCCCGCCGCGCGGGAGCGGTGGATCGCTCCCGAGCTTCGGGCCCGGGTGCTCGACTCCGCCGACGCCGAGGGGCTTCGCCGGGTCGACGACTGGTGCGCGGGCGGGTCCACGCCGCCCCCCGAGACGGCCCGGATCGCGCTGGACCAGGCCCGTGCGGGGGCGTGGAAGGTGGCGGGCAGGGTGGCGCGCCCGCGTGTCGCGGAGCTTCTGGACCGGGCCGAGGGCGGCGACGAGCTGGGCGAGAGCGACCTCGCCCTCCTGTTCACCGCGCGCGGCGTGGAGGCGGAGCGGCTCTTCTACGTTGCCGACCGCCTCCGGCGCGAGCGCGTGGGCGAGGAGGTCACCTACGTCGTCAACCGCAACATCAACTACACGAACATGTGCTACTTCCGCTGCGGGTTCTGCGCCTTCTCCAAGGGCCCTCGGTCTCTCAACCTGCGCGGCGAGCCCTACCTGCTGTCGCCCGACGAGGTGGCGGCGCGCGCGCGGGAGGCGTGGGAGCGCGGCGCCACCGAGGTCTGCATGCAGGGGGGCATACATCACTCCTTCACGGCGGAGCACTACATCGCATACCTCCGGGCGGTGAAGGACGAGGTGCCGGAGATGCACGTGCACGCGTTCACGGCGCTCGAGGTGTGGCAGGGGGCCGCGGCCTCTGGGATCTCCGTGCGCGACTTCCTCGAGCGCTTGAGGGACGCGGGGCTCGCGACCCTGCCGGGAACCGCGGCCGAGGTCCTCGACGACGACATCCGCGCGCTCATCTGCCCCGACAAGATCGACACGCAGCAGTGGTGCGAGGTGCATCGTCACGCGCACTCCCTGGGTCTGCGCTCGAACGCGACGATCATGTTCGGGACGGTGGAGGGCCCGCGCAACTGGGCGCGCCACCTCTGCGTCGTGCGGCAGCTGCACCGCTCGATCGAGGACCGGGGCGGCGGGCTCTTCGAGTTCGTTCCGCTGCCCTTCGTCCACATGGCGTCGCCGATCTACCTCAGGGGAAGGGCGCGCCGGGGGCCCACCTTCGACGAGGCGCTCAAGATGCACGCGGTCGCGCGCATCGCGCTGGACGGCTGCATCGACAACATCCAGGTGTCGTGGGTCAAGATGGGCATCGAGGGAGCCAAGCTCGCGCTCCAGGCGGGAGCCAACGACCTCGGGGGGACCCTGATGAACGAGAACATCTCGCGCGCCGCGGGAGCCTCGCACGGCCAGGAGCTTCCGCCGGAGGCGATGGAGGCCCTCATCGGGTCGATCGGGCGTGTCCCGCGCCGCCGGACGACCCTGTACAGCTCCGTCCCCGCCTGATCGGCCGCCATGGCCATCGCCACCGCCCGCTCGAGAGCGCGCGTCGCGCGCGACCCGGGCTCGGCGCTCCCGTCCGTGCTGGCGATCGTGGTGACCCACGACGGGCGGAGGTGGCTGAAGGACTGCCTCGTCGCCCTCAACACGCAGACGTACCGCTCGCTCGACGTTCTCGTCGTGGACGACGCGTCGCCCGACCGGCGCACGAAGCCGCACCTGAAGCGGGTCGTGAAGCGGCACATGACCAAGCGGCGGTGGGGCTACCTCCGCACGCGTCGCCCGCTCGGCTTCGGGGGCGCCATCAACTGGGCGATGTCGCGCGTGCGCACCGACGCCGACCTGCTGCTGTTCCTCCACGACGACGCCGTCCTCGACGAGCGGTCCGTGGCCGAGATGGTCGGGCGCATCACGCTCGACTCCGGGATCGCGATCGTCGGGCCCAAGGTGGTGGCGTGGGACGCGGAGGAGCGCCTCGAAGAGGTCGGCATGGCCGTGGACCGCTTCGGCTATCCCTACAAGGGCCTCGAGCGCGACGAGATCGACCTCGGACAGCACGACGCGTCCAGCGAGGTCTTCTTCGTGACGTCGACGTGCATGCTCGTCCGCCACGCCGTGTTCCGGAACCTGAGAGGGTGGGACGCCCGCATGCGCGCCTTCTCCGAGGACCTCGACCTGTGCTGGCGCGCGCGTCTCGCGGGGCACGCGGTCGTGGTCGAGCCGAGAGCGCGCGCTCGTCACGCGGTCGCCCTCGCGACCGGCGCGAGGCGGTCTCCCTTCGTTCCCGTGCGCTACTTCTCGCGCCGCAACCGGCTCCGGACCGTGGCCAAGAACGCGTCCGCCCTGCGACTGCTCGGGCTCGTCCCGCAGTTCGTGCTCCTCACCCTCGCCGAGATGGTGGGCTTCGTCGTGTTGCGCCAGCCGCGCGAGATCGCCAACCTCGCCAAGGCGCTCGCGTGGAACGTGGTCACCGCGCCGCAGACGTTCTCGGAGCGCGTGCGGGTCCAGCGCGCCCGGCGCGTGCCCGACCGCAGGCTGCGCCGGCTCACCGTGCGCTACGCGACGCGGGTCCGCGCCTACGTCGGGGCCCAGGCGGAGCGGCTCGAGCAGGCGTGGGGCCGGCGCGCCGAGACCGTGGCGCGGCGCTCGGACCGGGCGCGGGCGC
>DATADD010000018.1:0-5183 GCA_036258675.1 Actinomycetota bacterium
GCTGTACTCGTCGGTCGCGGACCTCGCCCGCTGGATCGCGTTCCAGACCGGCCGCCTCCCGGGCTCCGACGAGGTCCTGAGCGCGTCGTCGCGCGCCGAGATGCAGAGGCCGGTGGTCATCGCCGACGATGGCTGGACCGAGGGCCAGGGGCTCGGGTGGTACACGACCCGACGCGGCGACACGATGCTCGCGGGCCACGACGGCGAGCTCAACGGGTTCAGCACCAGCATCAGGTTCGACCCCCGGCGCGGCGTGGGCGCGATCGTGCTGCTCAACGGGATCGGCTCCCCCGGGGACCTCGCCTTCGACCTCGCCGAGGCGGTGCTCGACGAGCGCGGCGACGCGTCCCCGGCGCGCCGGCGTCCGTCGCCGGTGCCCGACGCCCTCGCCCCCTTCCTCGGCGCCTACGTCATGCCGGAGTTCGGGGACCGGGCCTCGGTCGAGTGGCGCGACGACCGCCTCGTGATCGTCGTGGCCGGCGACCTGGGCGAGGAGTGCCGGGACCTCGAACCGCTCGGCCCGGGCTCCTTCGCCGTCGGGCGCGACGGCGGCCGGGGGGCGGGCGAGCACGTCCTGTTCGAGCGCGACGGAAACGGGCGGGTCACGGGCATGGAGATGGGCGGCTACTCCTACGTCCGCCTGCGCCCGGCGCGCCCGCCGCGCGCCTGAGCATCGCGAAACTTCTCGCTCCGCATATCGGGGATCCCCGGGGCCGCGACGCGTATGTTGGCCCCATGAGCACCGTCGCTCCGGGCCCCATCGACGTCGTCAGGGACCAGGCCCTCACGTGCACGCGCTGCCGCCTGGCCGGCAGCCGGACGCAGGTGGTGTGGGCCGACGGCAACCTCGACGCCGACCTCGTCTTCATCGGCGAGGCGCCGGGCTTCCACGAGGACCAGCAGGGGCGCGCATTCGTGGGAGCCGCGGGGCAGCTCCTCGACCGGCTGCTGGCCGAGATCGGCCTCGACCGCACGGGCGCGGCGATCGTCAACGTGATCAAGTGCCGCCCGCCGGGCAACCGGGACCCCCTCCCCGACGAGATCGAGTCCTGCCGGCCCTATCTCGAGGCGCAGCTGGCGCACATGCGCCCGGCGGTGATCGCGACGCTGGGCAACTTCGCTACCAGGTTCATCCTGGAGCAGCCGATAGGCATCACGCGGGCGCGAGGTCACAAGTACCATCGGCGGGGGGCGGTCGTGATACCCACGTTCCACCCCGCCGCAGCGCTGAGAGGCGGCCGCTTCGGTGGCCTCAGCCCGATCGATGCGATCAGGCAGGACTTCGAGCTGATCAAAGCCGTTCTGGACGAGGCCCGAGCGCCGGCCGCGGTCCCCGCAGGGGGCGCGCCGGACGAGAAGGAAGCAGCGCAGCTCGGCCTTTTCTAGGACGGTGCATGCATCGGCCCATAGGGATCGTGACGAGATCGGCGGAGGAGACGCGCATCGTCGGCGCGTCCCTCGCCCCCATGCTGATGCCCGGCGACGTCGTCAGCCTCGGGGGCGACATCGGCGCGGGCAAGACCGTGTTCGTGCAGGGCCTCGCGGCCGCCCTCGGCGTCCGCAACCGGGTCACGAGCCCGACCTTCACCCTCGTCCACGAGTACGAGGGACGCTTCCGGCTGGTCCACGTCGACGTGTACCGGCTCGAGTCCTTCCAGGAGGTGATCGACCTCGGCTTCGAGGAGCTCCTCGACCCCGAGGCGATCATGCTCGTGGAGTGGGGCGAGGCGGTGGCGCCGCTGCTGCCGCGCCGGCACCTCGAGGTCCACATCAGCAGGGGCGAGCACGCCGCGGAGGAGGACCGGGTGCTGGTGTTTCGCGCCCGCGGCGACGACTGGGCGCGCAAGCTCGAAGGCATGCGCCCGATGGCCGAGACCCTGCTGGCCGCGTCGTCGCCCGACACCACCGCGCGGCGCTTCGTCGACGCGACCGAGCTCGGCTACGGGCGCCATAGGCTTGCTCCGAAGCGGCCCGGATCGGAGGCGGAGTAGAGGATGCTGGTCCTCGGGATCGAGACGTCGACGCCTCAGGCGAGCGTGGCGATCGGGTCGGAGCAGGGCGTGGTCGCGGGCGCGATGGTGTCGCGCGGCAAGAGCTACAACGAGTTCCTCCTCCCCGCGATCTGCTTCTGCCTGCAGGAGGCCCGGCTCAACTTCCGCAACCTCGGCGGGATCGCGGTCAGCCTCGGGCCCGGGCTCTACACCGGCATGCGCGTGGGGGTCGCCACCGCCAAGGCGCTCGCGCAGGCCCTCTCGGTGCCGATCGTGGGGATGGCGAGCCTGGACCTCCTCGCCTACGACGTGCGCTACTCGCCCAAGACGATCTGCGCCGTGCTCGACGCGCGCCGCAACGAGGTCTTCCACGCCTTCTACCGCCCGTCCCCGGGAGGGGTGCAGCGCATGACGGAATACCGGGTCGAGCCGCCGGAGCGGCTCGCGATCGGGATCGCGTCGCGCCCGGAGGAGGTCCTCGTCGTCGGCAACGGGGCGCTGTGCTACCACGAGGCCTTCGAGGACCTCGGGTCCGTCGCCGAGCTCGGCACGATGAGCCACGCCTTCCCCGACGCGCGCTCGCTCGTCGAGCTGGCCGTGCCGCGCATGTTCCGCGAGGACTTCGATTCGATCGACGACCTCGCCCCGCTCTATCTGCGACGCTCCGCGGGCAGGATCCGCTGGGAGCAGGTGACGAGGGGGCGTTCGTGAGCGCGGTCGCGCGCGTCCCGGAGCCGGGCCGATTGCCCGAGATCGAGCTGACGCGCATGAGGCGGCGTCACCTCCGCAGGGTGCTCTCGATCGAGTCGCGCGTCTACCCGCGTCCGTGGAGCGCGAGCCTGTTCCTCGCCGAGCTCGCCCAGCGCACCAACCGCAGCTACATCGTGGCCCGCTACCGCGGCGAGGTGGTCGGCTACGCGGGGATGATGTTCATGGGGCGCGAGTCCCATGTCACGAACATCGCGGTCGACCCCGAGATGCACGGCATGAAGGTCGGCTCCCGGCTGCTGCTCGCGCTGGTGACGGAAGCGATCGCCAAGGGGTCGGACAAGATCTCGCTCGAGGTGCGCGTGTCCAACGTCGTCGCACAGACCCTGTACGAGAAGTTCGGCTTCTCGGCCGTGGGCATCCGGCGCGGCTACTACATCGAGACGAACGAGGACGCGCTCGTGATGGAGGTGCAGGGGGCGCGCTCGACCGACTACAGGCTGCGGCTGCGCGACATCCGCAACGACATCGAGAGCGCCCTCACCGAGGGGCGGGAGCAATGAGCGAGACGCTGTGGGCGGTCCCCGAGTCCGACGCGCGACGCGATCCCCACCAGGAGTGGGACGAGGAGTCCCTCGTGCTCGGCATCGAGACGTCGTGCGACGAGACGTCGGCCTCGGTCGTGAGGGGCGGCACCACGATCCTGTCGAACGTGATCGCGTCCCAGAGCGAGCTCCACGGCGAGTACGGGGGCATCGTGCCCGAGGTCGCGGCGCGCGCCCACATCGAGGCGCTCACACCCGTGATACGCGACGCCCTACTCGGCGCCGACGTCACCTTCTGGGACATCGACGCGGTCGCCGCCACGCTCGGGCCGGGGCTCGTCGGGTCCCTGCTCGTGGGGGTCGCCGAGGCGAAGTCGATCGCCGCGGTGCTCGACATCCCCTTCGTCGGGGTCAACCACCTCGAGGCCCACCTCTACTCCAACCTCATCTCCGAGGAGGCCGCGCGCTTCCCCGCCCTCGCGCTGCTCATATCGGGCGGCCACACGATGCTCGTCCACGCCCGCGACCACGGCGACTACGAGGTCCTCGGCGGGACCCTCGACGACGCGGCCGGCGAGGCGTTCGACAAGGTCGCGCGCTTCCTCGGCCTCGGCTACCCGGGCGGCCCCGAGATCGACCGCCTCTCGCTCCTGGGCGATCCGAGCGCGGTCGCCTTCCCCCGGGCGATGGCGCGCCGGGAGGGCTTCGACGTGTCCTACTCGGGGCTCAAGACGGCGGTGATCAACTACGTGCGCCGGTGCGAGGCCGACGGGGGCGAGATCTCGGTCGCCGACGTGGCGGCCTCGTTCCAGGCCGCGGTCGTCGACATCCAGGTGTCCAAGACGATGGCGGCGGCCGAGCACGTGGGCGCCGAGCGGGTGTTCCTGTGCGGCGGCGTGGCGGCCAACTCCTCGCTCCGCAAGGGGCTCGGCGATGCCTGCTCGGAGCGCGGCGTGGCCCTGTTCGTGCCGCCCCTCGAGCTGTGCACGGACAACGCCGCGATGGTGGCCGCGTGCGCGACCGCGATGCTGCGGCGGGGGCGCTACTCGCCCCTCGACGCCGCCCCCGACCCCAACCTGCCGCTGGCCTCGTGAGGCCGGCGGGCGTTTGACCGCCCCCCGCGGCCCGCGCTAGGCTTTAGCACTCAAAGCGTTGGAGTGCTAGCCACAGCACTGGACAGGGCGTCCGACCAGGTCAGGAGGGACAATGGCGACCGTCACCAAGACGAACACGCTGAGCAAGATCCGCCCGCTCGAGGACCGGATCCTCGTTCGCCCGGAGGAGGGCGAGGAGACGACGGCGTCGGGGATCGTGATCCCGGACACCGCCAAGGAGAAGCCGCAGGAGGGCACCGTGCTCGCGGTCGGCCCCGGCAAGCGCAGCGACTCTGGTGAGCTCATCCCGGTCGACGTCAAGGAGGGCGACCGCGTCATCTACTCCAAGTACGGGGGCACCGAGATCAAGCTCGAGGGCGAGGACCTTCTGATCCTGTCCTCGCGCGACGTGCTCGCCATCCTCGGCTGAGGCCTCCGAGGAGCATCCCGGCGCAGGGACCGAGGGTGGCCTCGGCCCTGCGTCGTTCGCGTTCGGCAAGACCACAAGGAGAGACCACATGCCCAAGATCCTGAGGTTCGACTCCGAGGCCCGGAAGGGGCTCGAGGCCGGCGTCGACCAGCTCGCGGCCACGGTCCGGGTGACGCTCGGCCCGCGCGGCCGCAACGTAGTGCTCGACAAGAAGTGGGGCGCGCCGACCATCACCAACGACGGCGTCACGATCGCCAAGGAGATCGAGCTCGAGGACCCGTGGGAGAACATGGGCGCCCAGCTCGTCAAGGAGGTCGCCTCCAAGACCAACGACGTCGCGGGCGACGGCACCACCACCGCCACCGTGCTGGCTCACGCCATGGTCAAGGCCGGGCTCCAGCACGTCGCCGCGGGC
>DATADD010000019.1:0-6920 GCA_036258675.1 Actinomycetota bacterium
GAGCTGCGCTCCTCGGCCTATGCGAAGTAGGGGAGAGGAGACCGTGGGCTCGGAGCGCACTTACTTCATCCGCACCTTCGGGTGCCAGATGAACGAGCACGACTCCGAGCGCATGGCGGGCATGCTCGAGGCCGAGGGCTATCGTGCGGCCGCCCGCCCCGAGGACGCCGGCGTGCTCCTGTTCAACACCTGCTGCATACGCGAGAACGCCGACCAACGTCTCTACGGCAACCTCGGACACGCCAAGCGTCTCAAGGACGAGCGTCCCGGGATGCGCATCGTCGTCGGTGGCTGCCTCGCACAGAAGGATCGCCACGCGATCCAACGGCGCGCCCCCTACGTCGACGTGGTCCTCGGCACCCACAACCTCGCCAGCCTTCCCCGCCTGCTCCAGGAGTCGCTCGACGGGCCCGCGTTCGAGATCCTCGAGCAAACCGAGGTGTTCCCCTCGGCGCTGCCGGCGCGGCGGACGTCTCCGTGGCACGCGTGGGTGTCGATCTCGATCGGCTGCAACAACTCGTGCACTTTCTGCATCGTCCCCGCCGTGCGAGGCCGGGAGGTGTCGCGGCGCGTCGGAGACATCGTCCAAGAGGTCGAAGGCCTGGTGCGCGACGGCGTCGTCGAGGTGACCCTGCTGGGCCAGAACGTGAACTCCTACGGCCGCGACCTCGACGGCAGGCCCATGTTCGCGCGGCTCCTGCGTGAGCTCGATGCCGTCGAGGGGCTGCGCCGGATCCGCTTCACGAGCCCGCATCCGAAGGACTTCCGCGCCGACACGGTGGCGGCCATGGCCGAGTGCCGGACCGTCTGCGAGCATATCCACCTGCCGCTCCAGTCCGGATCGGACGCCGTCCTGCGGCGGATGAAGCGCGCGTACTCGCGCGCGCGCTATCTCGACAAGGTTGCGATGGTGCGCGCCGCCATACCCGACGTCGCTATCACGACCGACATCATCGTCGGCTTTCCGGGTGAGACCGAACGGGACTTCGCGGAGACCTTGGAGGTCGCGCGCGCCGCGCGCTACGACGCGGCCTACACGTTCCAGTATTCGCCCCGCCCCATGACGGAGGCTGCGTCCCTGCCCGGGCACCTCCCGAAGGCGCTGGTGCAGGACCGCTTCGAGCGCCTCGTCGCCCTCCAGGAGGCGATATCGCTCGAGCGCAACAGATCGCTCGTGGGGCGCACGGTCGAGGTGCTGGTGGAAGGTCCGTCGCGCAAGGAGCCCAGCAAGCTGACCGGGCGCACCCGCACCAACAAGCTCGTGCATTTCCGCTCGGCCGACGCGCAAGAGGGGACGCTGCGCACCGTGCGCGTGACCACCGCCCATCCCCATCACCTCGACGGGGAGGACGACGACCGGAGGCCGAGGCGGCTCCCCCTTGTCGGCTCCGCGGCGGGGTGCAGCGCCGGGGAGTGACGAACGAGCGCGGCTCGGCGCCGTGATCTCGGGCGCGGTCCTCCCGCACGCTCCCCTGTTGCTCGAGCCTCTCTCCTCCGAGGAGACGCGCCGCGCCGGTGCCGCGGTCCGGAGTGCGGCGGGGACGCTCGATCTCGGAGACGTCGATCTGGTGGTCCTCGTGTCGCCGCACGGGCCCCGCACGGGCGTCTACCGCGCCGCGGCGGGCTCGCTGGACGATCTCGGGGTCCGGGGTGTCGAGGCTCGCCGGACGACCGACGAGGACGCGCTGCGGGCCGTCGCGCGCGCGTGGGCCGTGGACGTCGTCGACGAGCCCGCCGATCACGGCGTCGTCGTCCCGCTGTTGCTGCGCGGGTGGGCCGCGCCCGTCGTGGCGGTCTGCTTCGAGGACCGCTGCGGCGGCGGTCCGCCTCCGCAGCCGGCGGGCGAGCTCGGGGGCGAACTGGCGGACGCGGTCGCAGGGCTCGCCGGCTCGGGCGACGTCGCTCTCGTCGCAAGCTGCAACGGAGCGATCGGGCTCACCCCGCGTGCGCCCCTTACGGAGCTTCCCGAGGCGCGCGCGGCCGAGCTCGAGCTCATAGCTGCCCTCGAGGAGGACGTGGGGCTCGTGGAGGGCGCGGCGCTGAGGCTGGCAGAGGCGGGCGGGTCGTGCGCCCTGGGGCCTCTGACGGTCCTGGCGCGCCTCTTTTCCGGGCGGCGGGGCCGGGTTCTCGCGCACGAGTGCCCGGTGGGAGTCGGCTACCTCGTGGCGGAGGTCGCGCCCTGACAGCGACGACTCCCGTCCTGGCCCTCGTGGGGGCGACCGCCACCGGCAAGAGCGCGCTCGGGATCGAGGTCGCGCAGGCGCTCGGGGCCGAGATCGTCTCGGTCGACGCGATGCAGGCCTACCGCGGCTTGGACGCCGGCACCGACAAGCCGACCGCCGCGATGAGAGCGCGCGTCGTCCACCACCTAGTCGACGCGTACCCCGCGTCGCACGAGCTCACCGCGGCCGAGTTCCAGGTAGCGGCGCGGGCCGCGATCGAGGACATCCGGGCCCGAGGCAAACGGGTGTTGCTCGTCGGGGGCTCCGGTCTCTACTTCCGCGCCGTCGTGGACGACCTCCGGTTCCCGCCCCGCGCCCCGGAGGTCAGGTTGCGGCTCGAGCGGGAGGCGGAGCGGCGGGGCGCGCCCGTTCTGCACGCGCGGCTGGCTCGCCTCGATCCCGCGGCCGCGGCTCGCATCGACCCCGGCAACGCGCGCCGGGTCGTGCGGGCTCTGGAGGCGGTCGAGGCCGGCGGCGCGCCGTTCCCGGGAGACGCGTGGTCCCGCTACGAGAGCGTCTTCCACCTGCGCGCCGCGGGTCTGAGGCTGCCGCGCTCCGAGCTGTTCGCGCGCATATCGTCTCGCGTGGATCGCATGATGGCGGCCGGGCTCGTCGACGAGGCGCGCGCTCTCGACGCCGTCGGGCTGAGCCGCACCGCGCGCCAGGCCGTCGGCTATCGCCAGGTCCTCGAGGCCTCGCCCCAGGCGGGCGAGGAGGAGCTGAGGGAGGCGATCGTCGCCGCCACGAAACGTCTCGTGCGCCGCCAGGAGTCGTGGTTCGGCGCCGACCCGCGTGTGCGCTGGTTCGACCCCCGAGAGCGGGATGTCGTCGCCGCGATGACGGCGTTCTTCACCGCGCCCGCGACCGCCACCGCGCCCTCGGGTAGCGTGTAGGCATGAGGTTCTCCAAGTACCAGGGGCTCGGCAACGACTTCGTGATGGTCGCCGACCCGGGTGACGACATCCGGCTCGCGCCCGCCGACGTGCGCCGGCTCTGCGATCGTCGTTTCGGCGTCGGCGCCGACGGCGTCATCCGGGTCGCGCCCGGACGCGACGGCACCGATCTCGTGATGGATTACGTCAACTCCGACGGCTCGGTCGGCGAGATGTGCGGCAACGGGATCCGTTGCCTGGCCCTGTTCGCGCGCGCCGAGGGATTGACGGAGGCCTCCGAGCTTCGCGTCGGCACCCGTGCCGGCGTCAGGCTGGTGCGCGTGCTGGCCGATGGGCGCGTCGAGGTCGATATGGGGCCGCCTGCGTTCGCTCCTGCCGAGATCCCCGTCGCGTGGGAGGGAACCGACGCGCTCGGGGTCAAGCTCGAGACGGCCGGAGGCGTCATCGAGGTCGCCTGCGTGTCGATGGGAAACCCGCACGCGGTCCTGTTCGACGACGACCCCTCGGTCGCGCGGGCGCGCTCGCTCGGCCCCGCGATAGAGACCCATCCCCTGTTCCCACGCAAGACCAACGTGGAGCTCGTGCGGGTGGAGCGACGTGACCGTCTCACGATGGCGGTGTGGGAGAGGGGGTCCGGCGCGACGCTCGCGTGCGGCACCGGCGCGTGCGCCGCGGCGGTGGTCGCGCGGCTGCTTGCGGGCACCGGCGAGAACGTGACCGTGGCGCTGCCCGGCGGCGAGCTCGAAGTGCGGTGGCGGGGGTCGCTCGAGCAACCGGAGCACGTGATGATGACGGGCCCCGCTCGAGAGACCTTCCGCGGCGAGGTGTCGCTGGAGGACGCGTGAGGACGGCGCGCCGGATAGAGAAGCTGCCGCCCTACCTCTTCGCCTCCATCGACGCCAAGGTGGCCGAGGCGCGGGCGCGCGGCGCCGACATCGTCTCCTTCGGGGTGGGCGATCCGGATCTGCCGACGCCGCCCCATGTCGTGGAGGCGCTCGCGCGCGCCGCACGCGATCCCGCAACGCACCGCTACCCGTCCTACACGGGCATGCCGGAGTTCCGGGGCGCGATCGCGGACTTCTACGCACGGCGCTTCGACGTCAAGCTCGACGCGGACTCCGAGGTGCAGCCGCTCCTCGGCTCGAAGGAAGGCATCTTCCACCTCCCGGTTGCGTTCGTGGACCCCGGTGACGTCGCGCTCGTACCGGATCCGGGCTACCCCGTCTACGAGACCGGGGCGATCCTCGCCGGAGGGGACGCGGTGTTGTTGCCGCTCCTGCCCGACAACGGGTGGCAGCCGGACCTGGACGGGATCGCCGAGGAGATGGCCGACGCGGCGCGCGTTCTGTGGCTCAACTATCCGAGCAACCCGACCGCCGCGACGACCACGCTCGAGTTCTTCCAGCGGGCAGTCGATTTCTGCCTCTCCAACGACGTGCTTCTTGCACACGACGCCGCGTACACGGAGATCACCTTCGACGGATACGTGGCCCCGAGCGTGCTCCAGGCCGACGGCGCGCGCGAGTGCGCGGTCGAGTTCCACTCGCTGTCGAAGACCTACAACATGACGGGGTGGCGCGTCGGGTGGGTCGCGGGCGCGCCCGAGGCGATCGAGGCGATCAAGAGGCTCAAGACCAACATCGACTCCGGCATCTTCGATGCGCTCCAGATGGCCGGCATCGCGGCCCTGGAGGGACCACAGGACCGGCTCTCCGAGACCCTCGAGCGCTACCGGCGCAGGCGCGATCTCCTCTGCGAGGGGCTCGGCTCGATCGGCCTTCCGGTGGACCCCCCCAAGGGTTCGATCTACCTGTGGGCGCCGGTTCCCGAGGGGCACACGTCGGAGTCGTTCACGACCCTTCTGCTCGAGCAGGCCGACGTCGTGGTGGCGCCGGGCAACGGCTACGGGCCCGCAGGCGAGGGCTTCGTGCGCTTCTCCCTCACCGTGCCCGACGACCGGCTCGACGAGGGCGTGGAGCGGCTGCGCAAGGTGGTCACCTGAGGGGCGCGGCGGTTCGCCGGGAGGACGGGTCCGGGCGGGAGACGGCAGTGCTGGTGGGCGCTTCCTCGGGAGCGCGGCTCGAGGAGGCGGAATGGTCGCTCGACGAGCTCGCCGCCCTGGCGGACACCGCGGGCGCCGACGTCGTCGACAGGATCATCCAGCCGCGCGCCGCTCCCGATCCGGCCACCTATGTCGGCAAGGGCAAGGCCAAGGAGATCGTGCGGCTCGCGTCCGCGCTGGACGCGGACATGGTCATCTTCGACGACGAGCTGACGCCCGCCCAGGGGCGCAACCTCGAGGAGCTCGCCGGCGTCAACCCCCTCGCGGAGCGGGGGCTGAAGATCATCGACCGTACGGGCTTGATCCTCGACATCTTCGCCCAGCACGCCCGGTCGGCCGAGGGGCAGCTGCAGGTCGAGCTCGCCCAGCTCGACTACCGGCTCCCGCGCTTGCGGGGGTGGGGCGACGTGCTCTCCCGGCTCGGCGGGGGCATCGGGACCCGCAGGGGACCGGGCGAGACCCAGCTGGAGGTCGAGCGCCGCGCCATAGTGAGGCGCATGCAGCGGCTCCGCTCAGACCTCGTCGACCTCGAGCGGACGCGTCGGCTCAAACGAAAGGCGCGCACGAAGGCGGGTGTGCCGGTCGTGGCGCTCGTGGGCTACACGAACGCAGGGAAGTCGACGCTTCTGCACCGCCTCACCGACGCCGACGTACTCGTCGAGGACAGGTTGTTCTCGACCCTCGACCCCACGACGAGGCGCGTGGAGCTTCCGCACGGGGTCACCGCCCTCGTGACCGACACGGTCGGCTTCGTGCGCAAGCTCCCGCACCAGCTCATCGAGGCGTTCCACTCGACCCTGGAGGAGGTCGGCGAAGCGGCGCTCTTGCTCCACGTCGTGGACGCGAGCCGCGACGCGGAGCGCCAGCTCGCCGCGGTCGGCGCCGTCCTGCACGACATCGGGGTCGTCGGCAAGCCCACCGTCGTGGTCCTCAACAAGATCGATCAGCTGTCCGAGCCCGAGCTGGACAAGCTCAGGGGCCGCTACTCCGAGGCCGTGGCTGTCTCGGCGAGCACCGGCGCGGGCGTGGACGCGCTCCGGGACCGCGTGGCCGAGGAGCTGATGCGCCTCGAGGTGGAGGTGACCTTGGAGATCCCGTTCGATCGGGGAGAGCTTGTGGCGCGCGTGCACCGGGAAGGCGAGGTCATCGAGGAGTCCTACACGGAGAGAGGGACGCGGCTCGTGGCGCGCATGGGGCGCGATTCCCTGCCCGGGCTCGAGGGCTTCCTCGCCGGGCCCGCCCCGTAGCGGCTCAGAGCCTGCGGAAGACCGCGACGACCTTGCCCAGGATCTCGGTCCCGGAAGGCGCTTCGAAGGGCTCCATCGCAGGGTTGGCGGGCTCGAACACGATCGCCGAGCCGCGGTGGCGGATCGTCTTGACCGTGGCCTCGGGGGCGTCGCCGTACTCGCTCGGAACCATGGCGGCGACGATCTCGCCCGAGCGCGCCGTGGGTTGCTGGCGCACGATGACGTAGTCGCCGTTGAGGATCCCCGCCTCCACCATCGAGTCGCCGGCCACCTCGAGCATGAAGGTGTTGCCGTCCCCGACAAGGTCGGCCGGCATCGGGTAGATCTCCTCGACGTGCTCCTCGGCAAGGACCGGCGTTCCCGCCGCGATGCGGCCGAGCAGAGGCACGGAGCGCGCGGGGCGGCGCTCGGCCGCGAGCCCGGTGTCCCGGTCGAACAGAAGCTCGATCGCTCTCGGCTTGGTCGGGTCGATCCGCAGGTATCCCTTGCGTTGAAG
>DATADD010000020.1:0-14610 GCA_036258675.1 Actinomycetota bacterium
CTTGCTGTTGTCGGTATCGAAGTTCACCGGATAGACGTCCTGGTACTTCTTCGGCGGGTTCTCCGCGTACTTGATCGTCCCGTCGGGACGGTGGTGGAACCACTCCGGATGCTCCTCGACCCACGGGTGGTCGGGCGAGCACTGGATCGCGAAGTCGAGGGCGACCTCGAGGCCGAGGCGGCCGGCCTCCGCAACGAAGTCGTCGAAGTCGTCGAGGGTGCCGAGGTCCGGGTGGACGGCGGTGTGGCCGCCCTCGGCCGACCCGATCGCCCACGGGACCCCCACGTCGCCGGGATCGGGGCGCAGGGAGTTGTTTCGGCCCTTGCGGTTCGTGACGCCGATCGGATGTATCGGCGGGAGGTAGACGACGTCGAAGCCCATGGCGGCGATGCGGCGCAGCGCCTTCGCCGAGGTCGCGAAAGTGCCATGCGCACCCTCGGCGCCGGTCGAGCGCGGGAAGAACTCGTACCAGGCCCCGAACCGGGCCCGCTCCCGGTCGACCGTCAGCTCCAGGATCGGCTCGTACGTCGTCGAGCGGCCGCGGTCGGGTGTGCGCGCGGCGGCCTCGAGGACGCGGGGGTCGAGCGCGGCCGCGACGCGTTCGTCGGCGCGCGCGGTTGGCCGTCCCGGCGCGGGCGTCCTGATGGCCGCGACCGCGCGCTGCAGCAGCTCCCGGTCGCGGGCGGGCACCACTCCCGCGCGGGCCTCGAGGAGGCGCGCACCCTCTTCGAGCTCGAGCGCGACGTCTTGCCCCGCGTCCACGCGCAGGGCGAGCGCGCGACGCCAGGTGGCGAAGTGGTCGGTCCAGGCCTCGATCGTGTAGCGGTACCGACCCATCTCCTCGACGCGGAACGCGCCGGCCCACCGGTCGTTGTCGACAGCGTGCATGGGCTCTGCGCGCCACCGCCGGTCGGAGGGTCCCCTGAACCTCACCCACGCGCCGAGCGCGTCGGGCCCGTCGCGGAAGATGTCGGCGGTGACCTCGACGACGTCTCCGACGACGGCCTTGGCGCGCCACCGCCCGCAATCGATCTCGGGCCACACACGCTCTATGACGATGTGTCCCTGGTCTACGTGCGCCGCGAGCTCGGCGCGCTGCTTCCTCCGTCGTGGCATGCGAACAGGCAGGTTAGCGCGCGCGCAACGACGGAGCACGCGGCGGGGGCACCCCGTGCCGACGCGGGGACGAGGCGTCCTTCAGCTGGCGTCCTTCAGCTGGCGTCCTTCAGATGGGGCCCGGAGGCTCCGATTGAACGGTGTGAAGCCCTCTTGACGCCGCTTTGCATGATCCGGGCCGCGTACGCGACCCTTACCGACCTATGAGAGCACGCCGATGAGCATCCGCCCATGAGGGCGCTGCGCAGCTTCGCCGTCCGCGCCTCCCTGCCGCCTCCCCTGGAGGTCGTCGTCTCCATCGCGATGAACCTGCGTTGGAGCTGGGATCCGCGCGCGGTCGAGCTGTTCCGCTGGATCGACGCCGACGCGTGGGATCGTGCGGGGCACGATCCGGTGAGGATGCTCGGGCTCGTCCCGAGAGCGCGCCTCGAGCAGCTCGTCGAGGACGGGCCCTTCATGGCTTTTCTTGCCAGCGTGGACGAGGACCTCCGGCGCTACATGTCCGAGCCTCGCTGGTTCGGGGCCCGCACGGAGGAGACCGCCCTCGGGGAGGTCGCCTACTTCTCGCCGGAGTTCGGTGTCAGCGAGGCCCTTCCCACCTACTCGGGCGGCCTCGGGGTGCTGGCCGGAGATCACCTCAAGGCGGCAAGCGACCTCGGCGTCCCCATGGTCGGCATCGGGTTGCTCTACCGGCAGGGCTATTTCCGCCAGTCGCTGAACGCCGACGGGTGGCAGCAGGAGCACTATCCGAGCCTCGACCCGCACGCGATGCCGCTCACGCTCCTCTCGGGGGGCGACGGCGCGCCGCTGCGCGTGGACGTCGACCTCGCCGGAGCGCGCTGCCTCGCCCAGATATGGAGGGCGCAGATCGGCCGCGTGCCCCTTCTGCTTCTCGACTGCGACATCGAGGGCAACGAGCCCGAGGAGCGCAACGTGACCGACCGCCTCTACGCCGGGGGCACGGAGCACAGGCTGCGACAGGAGATCGTCCTCGGGATCGGCGGGATGCGCGCCCTGGACGCGGCCGGGTTCCGCCCCGACGTGTTCCACTCCAACGAGGGCCACGCGGGCTTCATGGGGCTGGAGCGCATACGACGGCTGGTGACGGACGCATCGATGTCGTTCGACGAGGCCCTCGAGGCGGTGCGCGCGACGGGCGTCTTCACGACACACACCCCCGTTCCCGCCGGCATCGACATCTACGAGGTCGACCTCATGGACCGCTACTTCGCCACGTTCGCGAAGGAGTGCGGCGTGTCGTTCGAGGGGCTGATGCGGTTGGGCCAGGCGGAGACCCCGCCCGAGGGCGGCCCGGGGCACAGCTTCAACATGGCCGTGATGGGGTTCCGCCTCGCCGGGCGCGCCAACGGGGTCAGCGAGCTGCACGGGGCCGTGTCCCGCTCGTTGTTCTCGGCCCTGTGGCCTTCCGTGCCGGTCGAAGAGGTGCCGATCTCTCACGTCACGAACGGCGTGCACGCGCCGACGTGGCTGGGGCCCGAGATGACAGAGGTCCTCAGCCGGCGGCTGGCCCCGGGATGGACGGAGGGGTCCCACGCGCGCTGGGACCGCATCGCGGAGGTGCCCGACGCCGAGCTGTGGCGCGCGCGGGAGCGCGCGCGCGAGCGCCTCGTGTACTTCCTGCGCGACCGCATCCGGCGCCAGCTCGCGGCCCGGGGCGCGTCGGAGACCGAGCTCGCCCGCACAGAGGAGGTGCTCGATCCGGGGGTACTGACGATCGGATTCGCGCGGCGCTTCGCGCAGTACAAGCGCGCGACCCTGATGCTGGCCGACCCGGACCGCCTCAAGCGGCTGCTGCTGTCGAGCGACCGGGCCATCCAGTTCGTCCTCGCCGGCAAGGCCCACCCGCGCGACGACGGCGGCAAGGAGCTGATCCGCCAGCTGGTCCACTTCGCCGGGGACCCCGACGTGTGGGGGCGGTTCGTGTTCGTCGAGGACTACGACATGGAGGTGGGCCGCCTCCTCACGCAGGGCGTCGACGTGTGGCTCAACAACCCGCGGCGGCCGCTCGAGGCGTGCGGCACCAGCGGCATGAAGGCGGCCCTGAACGGCGCCCTGAACCTCTCGATCCTCGACGGGTGGTGGAACGAGTGCTACGACGGCCACAACGGGTGGGCGATCGGCGGCTCTGATGTGGTCGACGATCCCGCGGCCCAGGACCGTGTCGACGCCGGCGCTCTCTACAACCTGCTCGAGCGGGAGATCGTCCCTCGCTTCTACGACCGGTCGGAGGGCCCCGTCCCGCGGCGGTGGGTGGCTCGGATGAAGCACTCCATCGCGACCCTCGGGGGGTTCGTCGCCGCGGAGCGGATGCTGCGCGACTACGTGACCGGCCTGTACGAGCCCGCCGCTCGAAGCGGGGCGCGGCTCGGGACGGACGGCTTCGCGGGCGCGCGCTCGCTGGCCGCGTGGAAGTCGACGGTGCGCAGGGGCTGGGGCGACGTTGCGGTCGTCGACGTCGAGGGCGACGCGACCGCGGCGCGCGTGGGGGACCGGCGCTCGGTGACGGTGCGCCTGAGGACCGGCCGCCTGAGCCCCTCGGACCTGGGGGTGGAGCTGGCGCACGGCATCGTGGGGCCCAGCGGCGCGCTCGTGGACCCGGCCCTCGTCGACATGGCGTTCGACGGAGAGCAGGAGGGGGTCAGCACGTTCCGGGGCTCGTTCGACGCGCGCGCGGCGGGGCTCTACGGGTACGCGGTGCGCGTCCTGCCTCGTCACCCGGAGCTGCCCACCCCCATGGACCTGGGCCTGATCACCTGGGCCTGATCACCTGGGCCTGACCGCTGCGGGGGGTGCCGTGACCGACGAGGACAAGCAGGATCGGCTCAACCGGGAGCTGATCGAGCTCTTGAACGAGCTGCGCGTCGCCCTCCCCGGCGTGCAGGTGATGTTCGCCTTCATGCTGACGGTGCCGTTCAGCCAGCGCTTCACCGCGGTGACCTCGAGCCAGAAGAACGTCTTCTTCGTTGCGTTCTTGTGCACGGCGGCGGCGACCGCGTTCCTGATCGCACCCACCGCCTACCACCGGATCCAGTTCCGCAGCCGGGACAAGGAGCGGATGCTCAAGACCTCGAACGCGCTCGCCATCGTCGGCACCTTCTTTCTCGCCGTTGCGCTCACGCTCGTGGTGTTCGTCATCACCGACATCCTGTTCGGGGCGCCGTGGTCGCAGGTCGTCGCGGGGGCGACCGGGCTCCTGTTCGCGGCGCTGTGGTATGCGCTGCCTCTCGCCCGCCGAGGGGGGGAGGGCCGGTCGGGGTCGTGACGGCGCGCCCCGGGCGCGAGGCCCGTTTCGCGCCGCGCCGGGCGGGTAGAACCGTCTGAGCTGCCGACCCGGGGGGTGCTGGTTGCAACGCTCGTGGACCCGTCGCGACCTCATGCGTGCAGGGGCGTTGGCGGGGGCGGGGATCCTGCTCGCCGGGTGCGCGCGGGAGCCGCTGGCGGGGGACGCCTCCGTGGGGGACGACGCCGGCGGGGGCACGACCTACGACGGGCCCCCGGTTTCGCTCTCCTACTGGAACGGCTTCACGGGCGGAGACGGGCCGATCATGCTCGCGCTCGTCGACAAGTTCAACGGCGCTCATCCCAACATCGACGTCGCCATGAACCTCGTGCGCTGGGAGGACTACTACCAGAAGGTCCCGGCCGCGGTCTACAGCGGCGCGGGCCCCGACGTGGGCATCATGCACATCGACCAGCTCGCCACCTACGCCGCGCTCAACGTGATCCTCCCCCTCGACGACGTGGCCGCGGCGCTCGGGCTCGCCGAGGATGACTTCGCTCCGGTTGTGTGGGAGGGCGGCATCTACAACGGCAAGAGGTACGGGATCCCCCTCGACATGCACCCGCTCGGATTCTTCTACAACAAGGGCGTGATGAAGGAGGCGGGCCTCGACCCCAACAAACCTCCCGCGACCGCGGCGGAGTACGAGGCCGCCCTGGAGCAGATGAAGTCGAAGGGGATCCAGGGGTCGTGGGTGTCGCCGTTCCTGTTCACCGGCGGGCTCATGTTCCAGTCGCTCGTGCCGCAGTTCGGCGGCTCCCTCTACGCCGCGGACGGAAGCCGCGCGACGTTCGACTCGGACGCCGGGGTGGAGGCGCTGTCCTGGCTCGTCGGCCTCGTCGACAAGGGCTACAGCCCGCCCAACGTGGGGCAGGACGCGGACAACGGCGCCTTCATGAACGGCGACAACGCCTTCATCTGGAACGGGCCCTGGATCATCGGGCTGTACGCCTCCAACCCCGCCCTCGAGTGGGGGGTCACCCCCCTGCCCCGGATCGGCACGGAGCGCGGTGCGTGGGGCAACTCGCACAACTTCGTGGTGATGAACCAGCGGGAGCCCGATCCGAACCGGCTCCAGGCCTCCAAGGTCTTCATCTCGTGGATGAGCAACCATTCGATCGAGTGGGCCGAGGCCGGCATGGTCCCCGCCCGCAGGCAGGTGCGCGAGAGCCGTGCCTTCGCGAAGCTCGCCGAGCAGAACCAGTTCGCGAAGGAGATCGACTACATGCACCTGCCTCCTCCGGTCCCGGGGATACCTGATGCACAGGAGGCCGTGGAGCGCGCCGTCAACGAGGCGGTGCTGCGCATCAAGAGCCCGCGCGATGCACTCGCCGACGGCGCCCGCATCGCCAACGACCTGCTGGCCGAGAACCGCGCCAGTTACGGGGGCGGGTGATGGCTCAGAGCGCGACTCGGCCGCTGGCTCGCGCGCGACCGAGAGAGGTCGACAGGCCGCGCGTCGCGGGCTCGAGCGCGGCGACGCCCTACCTCTTCCTCGCGCCGTTCCTCGTGCTCTTCGGCGTGTTCGTGCTCGGGCCGTCCCTCTACGCGCTGTGGATCAGCCTCCACGAGTGGAACTACCTGACCGGCGACCAGCCGTGGACCGGCCTGGCCAACTTCACCGACCTCTTCGAGGCCGGCACGGCCTCGGGCCGCTTCTTCTGGCAGAGCATGGGGGCCACGGGGAAGTTCGTGCTCTTCAGCGTGCCGCCGCTGGTCCTGGTGCCCCTGGGCGTCGCGCTCGTGCTCAACGCCAAGTTCCCCGGCCGCAACTTCTTCCGGGCGGTCTACTTCGCTCCCTACGTGCTCGGCGTCGCGGTCGTGTCGCTGACGTGGCGCTTCCTGCTCGATCCGGCGATCGGCCTGGTCAACTTCTACCTCACGGAGTGGGGCATCATCGACACGCCGATCGCGTGGACGAACTCGCTCCCGTGGGCGTGGGTGACGTTGGTGCTCGTGACGGTGTGGTGGACCCTCGGATTCAACACGGTCATCTACCTCGCGGGGCTGCAGGACGTCTCCCGCGACCTCGTGGAGGCAGCCCGGGTCGATGGCGCGAGCCGGTGGCAGGTGTTCCGCCACGTAACGGTTCCCCAGCTCCGCAACGTGTTCGTGTTCGTCATCACCGTCACGATCATCGCGTCGGCCAACATGTTCGGGCAGAGCTACATGATCACGCAGGGTGCTCCCGGGGACGAGACGCGCACCGCGATCATGTACATCGCCCAGGAGGGCTTCCAGTTCAAGCGCATGGGCAACGCGGCCGCGATGAGCGTCATCCTGGGGCTGTTCCTCGCCGCGCTCGGCGCCCTCAACTTCGCCGTCTTCCGCGGCCGGGGTGAGTGATGGCACAGGCCGCCTCCGCCGGCGCCCTCCCCGGCGGCGCGCGCGCGGGCAGGGTCGCGTCCTACGCGCTCCTCCTCGTGATCACCGCGATCTACCTGGCGCCGTTCCTGTGGATGGTGTCGACATCGCTCAAGAGCGCGACCGAGGCCACGACGGTCCCCCCCACCCTCGCGCCGGCCAAGGTCGACACGAGCGCGTACGAGCGCGTCACCGGCTCGGAGTCGTCCACCCCCGTGCTCCGTTGGTTCCTCAACAGCGTGCTCGCGGGGGTGGCCAACACCGCCCTGGTGCTCGCCACCGCGGCGCCCGCCGCCTACGCGCTCGCGCGCATGGACTTCCGGGGCAAACGCGTCGTCTTCGGCATCATCGTGGGGACCCTGTTCATCCCGCCGATCATCCTCCTGATCCCGAACTACCTCATCGTGTCGGGCCTTCGCTGGCTGGACACGCTGCTCGCGGTGATCGTGCCGTCGGCCGCCACGGCCTTCGGGGTCTTCTTCCTGCGGCAGTTCTTCCTCGGGCTTCCGCGCGAGCTCGAGGAGGCCGCGCTGATCGACGGGGCGACACACTGGCAGGTGTTCAGTCGCGTCGTCATACCGCTCGCGAAGCCGGCGCTCGCGACGCTCGCGGTGCTCGCGTTCCTGACCAACTGGAACGACTTCCTGTGGCCGATCTACGTCCTGTTCAGCCCCGACAGCCTCACGCTGCCCCCGGGCCTCGGCCTCCTTCAGGGCGCCTACACGATCGACTATCCCGTGATCATGGCCGGGGGCGTGATCGCCTCGATCCCCGTGCTGCTGCTGTTCGCGGTCGCCCAGCGCTACGTGATCGAGGGCGTGGCGCGCACCGGCATCAAGGGCTGATCGCTACAACGGGGTCTCCGGCGCGAAGGTGGGCGCGCCGGCGATGTCGGTGAGTCGCGCCAGCATCCAGGCCGCGAGCGGGTCGTCGGGCGCGTCGAGGAGCGGGAACGTGCACAGGATCCCCGCGCCCGCCCCGTGCCGGAAGCCGGCCACCGCGGCCGCGGTCGAGTGGATCCAACCGAGGTAGAGGCCCGCGAGCACGTCGGCGCGCCGCTCGGGGCGGTATCCCCGGAGGACGTGGCGCGGCGTCAGCCCGGCCCAGACGAGGTCGACCCACGGCTCGAGGGCGAGGCCACGCGTCAGCGCGGGACGAAGCCACGTCATCCCCTGGGCCCACTCGCCCTTCCACTTCGTGCCCTCCCGGGCCTGGAGCGCGACGCCGAGGCCGTCGGGCAGCGCGCCGTCGGAGGCCGCGACGACCACCGCGCGCCCCCCGCCCTCGACGTGGCGGGCGACGTCGCGGTCCCAGCGCGGCGCCACGAGCGCGGTCCCCGCAGCCGATGGCGCCGTCGCGGGGAACGCGAGCGCGACGAGGCGGTTGCGGTTGACCTCTGCGCCCCGCCGGTCGAGAAGGACGAGGTCGATGTGGACGCGCGCGGGGACGTCGAGGCGAGGGACCGTCGCACGCAGCGGCTCCGCGGCCGACACGGCCGCGTCCTCGACCTCGACCTGGAGCTCTCCCCCGGCGCCGAGGGCGGGCGCCGACCACCCCACCCGCCACCGGCCGCCGGGGCGCGCGGAGAAGTGCGATACCGAGACGTGGACGGCGATCTCATCCCCCGAGCAGAAGCGCAGGCGGCGGCGGCTCGGAAGGACGACGTCGGGCGCGTTCACGTGCCGCAGCACGTCGTGGAACACCTTTGGGTTGCGGGCCATGTCGAGGAGGCCGTTGCACTCCCAGTGGCAATCGGTCAGCTCGGTGACGACGTAGCCGCTCAACGCCGCGTGGCGGCGCATGTCCTCGATCTCGTAGACGAGCGCCTCGTGTTGGTGCCACTGGCTCGCGTCCACGAATCCTCGCCACGAGCCGAAGACCTCGTCGAGGTCCCACGCCTCGTAGCGGTCCCGCACGCCGCGCGGCCGCACGACGCCCTCGTCGAGCTGCTCCTGGACCCCCTCGACGACGAAATCGGCGTCGGTGTCCTCGTCGCCGGTGTCGAACCACCACGGCTCCTCGCCGTCGTCGCCGAGAAGGGCTCCTATGTCGGGCAGTCCCCAGTTGCCGAACTCCGAGACCACGAGAGGCTCGCCCCCCTCGTGCTCGGCGTCGCCGTGGGGGCTGAAGGTGCGCGCCGGGTCGCGCACCCATCCCTCGGTCCAGCGGGACCACTCGTCGCACTGGTCGGGGACGGCGCGGTAGAAGTGGAAGTCGTTGACGTCGCTGCGGACGTGGAAGTTCGGCTCGCACGGCGAGTTGTCCACGACGAGCCTGGTGGGGTCCATCTCCTTGACGCGCGCGAACGCGTCCCCGAGCCACATCCGGTGCTCGGCGCTGTCCGCGAGGTCGACCCCCCAGCTCTCGTTGACGATCGTCCACAGCGCGATCGAGGGGTGGTTGAAGTCGCGCTCGATCATCCCGGCGAGCGTGTCGAGCGCGCGGCGCGCCGAGGCCTCCGTCAGGCGCCACGAGTTGGGCAGCTCCGACCACACGAGCATGCCGAGGCGGTCCGTCCACGCGAGGTAGCGGGGGTCGGGCACCTTGATGTGGCACCGGAGCAGGTTCAGCCCGAGCTCGCGCGCGCGCTCGACCTGCCGTCGCAGGACGTCGTCGGACGGCGGCGTGCAGATCGAGCCGAGGTAGTAGTCCTGGTCGAGGGCGCCGCGCACGTACAGGGGCCGTCCGTTCAACCACAACCGCCCGTCCCGCGCGGCGAGCGTGCGGAAGCCGAACGTGTCCCTCCACTCGTCCAGGGCCCGCCCGCCCGCATCGCGCAGCGCGACCGCGACCGAGTACAGACGGGGGGCGTCGACGTCCCACGGCTCCGCGTCGCCGACCCCGAGGTCGATGGTCGTCTCCGACGCGCCCGGGTCGAGGGCCTCGGCCGCGACGAAGTCGTCGGTGCCCGAGGGGGACCGGATCGCGACCTCGAGGACGTCGCCCGGGTGCGCGGGCTCGGCCAGTCGCACGCGGACCCGCGCCCGGTGGCCGCCGACGTCGCCGTGGACGTGCATCCTCTCCACGCGCCTCGGATGCGAGGCCTCGAGGAACACGCTCTGCCATATGCCGCCGAGAGGTCCGTACCAGCTCTGCTTGCCGTGGGGCACCTCGGCGAACGGATAGGCCCCGTTGGGGTCGTCCGGCCCGGGGTCGATCACGCGCATGCCGAGCGTGTTGCGCTCTTCGGCGCGCACGAGGCTCGTGACGTCGATCTCGAAGGGGAGATAGCCGCCCTCGTGGGTTCCGGCGAGGCGGCCGTTGACCCACACCGCGCAGGCGTAGTCGACCGCGCCGAAGCAGACCCGGATGGCGCGCCCTCGCCACGCGCGCGGGACGGCGAAGTCGCGCTCGTAGAAGGCTCCGCCCGACCACAGGCGGAGATCGTCGAACTGCGCCTGCCACGGGCCCGGGACCGCGATCGGGCGCGGCTCTCCGAGGGCCTCACCCGGCCGAGCCCAGATGACGAGGTCGTCGGCGAACGCGCCGTTCACGTCCGGCCAGAACCGCCAGGTGCCGTCGAGGCTCGAGCGCGCGCGCAAGGGGGGCGGAGCATAAAGGCGCGGGCCGCGCCGGTGTTAGACACACGTCCATGGATCCCGGCGACTACTCACCCCGCGGCGAAGCGCGCGTCCCCCCCGAGCTGCGCGCCGCCGCCCCTGCGGGGATCGCCGCGCGCGCCCCCGGCCGAGCCAACCTGATCGGCGAGCACACCGACTACAACGAGGGCTTCGTCCTGCCCGTGGCGCTCGAGCTCGCGACGTTCGCCCTCGGCCGCAGGGGCGGCGCCGATATCCGGCTGCGCTCCCTCCAGGAGCCCGGCGAGGTGGTAGTGGACGCGTCCACCGGCCGGGGCCCGGACGAGGGCTGGGGCCGCTACGCGCGCGCGGTCGTGCGCGCGCTGCTGGAGGCGGGGGTCGAGGTGAAGGGCTTCCACGGCGCCGTGCACTCCGAGGTGCCCGCCGGCTCGGGGCTGTCGTCCTCGGCCGCGCTCGAGGTGGCGGTCGCGCTCGCGGTCTCGGCCGACCCTCCCGGGCCCGTCGCCCTCGCCGAGCTGTGCCGGCGCGCCGAGAACCTCTACGTCGGCGTCGAGACGGGGATCATGGACCAGCTCGCGTCCGCGGGCGGGCGCGCGGGCCACGCCCTGCTGATCGATTGCCGCACGAACTCCGTCGAGCGCGTGCCCGTGCCCGACGGCGTTGCGGTCGTGGTGATCGACTCGACGGTGCGACGCGGCCTCGACGACAGCGCCTACAACGAGAGGCGCGCTCAGTGCGGCGAGGCGGCGCGCGTCCTCGGCGTGGCGTCGCTGCGGGACGCGACCGCGCGCGACCTCGGGCGTCTGGGCAGAGACGACGACGTCCTGTTCCGGCGGGCCCGCCACGTCGTCACGGAGAACGAGCGCGTTCGGGCCGTCGTCGACGCGCTGGGCGCGGGGCGGCTCGACGCGATCGGCGAGCTGTTCCGCGCCTCCCATACGAGCCTCGCCGAGGACTACGAGGTGTCGGTCCCCGAGCTCGACGAGCTCGCACGGGCGGCGTGGGCCACCCCGGGCGTGATAGGGGCCCGTCTCACGGGGGCCGGGTTCGGGGGCTGCACGGTCAACCTCGTCGACGCGCGCGCGGCCGAAGACGTCGCCGCGGAGATCGCGGAGCGCTACGAGCGCGCCACGTCCCTGCGCGCGCGCTGGTGGGTGTCGACCGCGGCCGATGGCGCGTGGGTCGCGCCGGTGCCGTGAGCGAAACGGAGCGCCCGGGGCCCGGTGATAACCTGCGCGCGTGGTCCGCGACGTCGAGCTCTCCACCCTGACGCGTCTGCTGGACCTCCAGGCCGAGGACTCCGCGGTCCGCCTGCTGCAGCACCGACGCGACGCGCTCCCGGAGGCGCGCCGGCTCGCCGAGCTCGACGCGCAGCTCGCCGAGCTCGAGTCCGACATCGCCATCGCGACGAGCCAGAGCGACGACGCGCAGCGAGAGCAAGCGCGCATCGAAGGCGAGATCGGCCTCGCCGACCAGAAGATCGCGCGCGAGGAGAAGCGGTTGTTCTCCGGTGCCGTCGCCAACCCGAAGGAGCTGGGCGCCCTCCAGGCCGAGGTCGCCATGCTCAAGAGGAGCCGCAGCACCAAGGAGGACGAGCTGCTCGAGGTCATGGTGCGGCGGGAGCAGACCGACGAGACCCTCGCCAAGCTGCGAGCCGAACGAGACGCGGTCGCCGCCGAGGCCGCGCGGGTGGGCGAGCGCGTGCGCGCCGAGACCGGCTCCATCGACGCCGAGATGGCGCGCCGCTCCGCGGCCGGCGCCGCGATCAGAGAGGAGATCCCGGCCGACCTCCTGTCGCTGTACGACTCCATCCGGGCGAGCAAGAACGGTGTCGGGGCGGCCGCCCTCGTCGGGGGGACATGCCAGGGCTGCCATACGCAGCTGCCCGCGCGCGAGGTCGAGAGGATGCGCGCCGAGGGCGGCCTGCAGCGGTGCGACAACTGCCGCCGCATCCTCGTGGTGCGCGCGTAGTCGCGTGCGCGCTCGGTTGCATACGGACGGGGGCGCGCGCGGCAATCCGGGGCCGGCCGGCATCGGCGTGGTGCTCGAGAGCGAGTCGGGCGAGGTAATGGCCGAGATCGCGCGCGGCATCGGGGTGACGACGAACAACGTCGCCGAGTACACCGCTCTGATCGCCGGCCTCGAGCTCGCCCTGGAGAAGGGCGTCAGCGATCTCGACGTGCGGGTCGACTCCGAGCTCGTGGCCCAGCAGGTGCGCGGGCGGTGGAAGATCCGCAACGACCGCCTGCGGGCGCTCGCGGTGCGGGCGCGCGCGCTGCTGGGACGGTTCGCGTCGGCCGACATCGCGCACGTGCCGCGCGCGCTCAACGCGGGCGCCGACGCGCTCGCCAACCAGGGGATGGACGCGGCCGAGCTCGAGGCCGACACCGACCTCGGTCAGACGTCTCTGTACGAGTAGAGCCGTGCTCCTGTGGCACATGGGCACGGCCGCGGTGCTGACCTACGTCACGTTGGGCCGCCGCAGGATCGACTACCGCTTCGTGCTGCTCGGGGCCGTGCTTCCCGACCTCGTCGACGGGGTCCTGGGCCTGCTGGTGTTCGAGGGCGACTCGACGCGCTGGGTCGCCCACACCCTCCTCGGCGCGACCGTGGTGGCCGTGGTCATCCTGGTCGCGTTCCGCGGCGAGCGCAGGCTCGCGCTGTTCGGGATCGCGGTCGGGTGGCTGCTGCACCTCGTCGCCGACGGCATGTGGAACGCGCCCTTCACGTTCCTGTGGCCTGCGTTCTCGGGGCGCTTCTCGACGTCGCCGCGCGAGCCCTACAGCTGGGACCTCCTGCGGGACCCCCTCGCGCACGCCTCGACGTGGACGGCGGAGCTCGCGGGGGCAGCCGCGCTGGCGTGGTTCTTCGTGGCGTTCCGCCTCGGCGACCGCGACCGGCGCGCCGCGTTCCTGCGAGACGGCCGTCTGAGGCCGTGAGGCGGTAGGGTGAGCGGCGTACGGAACCTGTGCGCCGCGCGGGGGGAAGCCGGTCGAAATCCGGCGCTGTCCCGCAACTGTAGGCCCGCCGGCCGGCGGGCGAGCCAGGATGCCCCGGCGGCGTAGGGCTCATCGCCCTTCGAGGCAAAGGGACGGAGCCGCGAACGAAGTTCGCCCCCCGGCTCGCGACTCGAGGGCACGACGTGCCCGGCGGTCGACCGGGCGGAAGGGGGTAGACGTGGTTCCGAGAACCCAACGCGCGGTGGTCGCCGCGGTCGCGGCCGCGGTCGTCGTCGCCGGCGTGCCGGGGGCGAGCGCGCGCCCGAGCGCCACGAGACGCGCCCGCCTCGGGGTGCGATACGTGGTCTCCGCCCAGGGAGCGGAGGGCGCGATCAGGGGCGGCTTCTCCAAGCTCGGCTCGACCGCCGACGCCGTGGTCGCGTTCGTCGCGGCGCGGCGCGCGCCGGTGGCGTTGCGCGGGGCGCTCCGCTATCTCCGGGAGCGCTACGCGCGCATCGACACCACGGGCCTGAGGGCGAAGCTCGTCCTCGCCCTCGTCGCCGCGGGCAGGGACCCGACCTCGTTCGCGGGTCGGGACTGGGTCGCCGCGATCGAGGGGAGCGAGCTGCCCTCGGGACGCTTCGGCACCGACGCGCCCGTGTTCGAGCACGCCCTCGCCCTGCTCGCGCTGGCCGCGGCCGGGGCGACCCCGTCGGCGAACGCGGTCTCGTGGCTCGTCGACGCCCAGTGCCCCGACGGAGGCTGGCAGTACGACCGCCCGCACGCCTCCGGCGAGGACGACCACTGCCAGGGCAACGTCGACACCGACTTCTATCGCTCCGAGGCCGACGCCACGAGCCTCGCGGTGCAGGCCCTCGAGGCGTTGGCGTCCCCGCCCGTTCCCGCGGCCGATCCCTTCGACTTCTTCCCGCTCGTGCGGGATCCCGTCAAGCGGGGATGGGGCTACACCCAGACCTTCCCCCTCACCAACGCGAACTCCACGGCTCTCGTGCTCCAGGCGTACGCGGCCGCGGGCGTGGCTCCGCCGCGCCGGGGGGTGCGCGCGCTCGAACGCCTCCAGCACCGGCTGTGCGGCCCCGACGGGGGCGCGTTCGCGTACTCGTGGGAGTCGGTCGACGGCCGCTACCGCAGGACCGCCCCCGACGTGGGGGCGACGATCGGCGCGATCCCGGCCCTGCTCGGCAAGCCGCTGCCGCTCGCGCCCGCGGACGTGAGCAAGCGCGCGCCCACCGCCCCCGCCTGCGCCTAGTGCGGCGAGCCGCCCTCCGCCGGCGCGCCGGACTGGTCGCCGCCGCCCTCCTTCTCGGCGCGGCCCCGGCGATCGCGTCCC
>DATADD010000021.1:0-12986 GCA_036258675.1 Actinomycetota bacterium
CGGTGTCCGGCGCCTCGCGCCCCCGAACGGCAGCCGCTCCCCCCGTCGGAGCCGTGGCGGAGGCGCTGTTCTGTCTCTCTTGGCGGTCCCCTGCCTCGCGTCGGTGAGCTCGTGGCCCCCGGACGGTCCCGGTAGGGGCCCCCCGGGTAGAGCTCTGGCCGCGCGCTTTCAACCGACGACCACTTCGTCGAACAGGTCGTTCCAGGCCTGCTCCTCTTCCGCATCCCGCACCTTGTACGGTGCAGATTCGAGAGGAGCGGGTGGTCCTCGCCGATGGGTATCTCGAGCGGCGTGACCCAAAGGAGCCCGCCCTCTTCGGGCACCACGGATTCGAAGTCCGGTTTGTTCTGGCGGAGAAACATCTGCGCGAGTCGCCGGGTACCGGTCCGGGATCCGGCGAGGTCACCCCTCTACGACGATGGTGCCTTTCATGTCGTCGTCCTCGTGCGGGATGCAGAAGTAGCGGTACGTTCCGGGCTCGTCGAGGGTGACCTCGAACGACTGCCCCTCCTTCATGAGCCCCTGCGCGAGGTCCTCGCGCGCCGCCTCCTCGCTCGGCGCGCCCCCGCTCGCCCAATAGTCGGCTCCCTCGGGCAGCCCGTCCTCGTACGCGGTCACGGTGTGCGCCTCCGAGCCCGCGTTGACCCACGACACCTGCTCTCCGACCGAGATCGTGAGGGTGCCGGGCTCGAACCGGTGGGAGTTGTCCATCGAGACCTCGTTGCCGTCGCTCGAGCAGGACGCGGCCAGCACCGCGACGACGGCCGCGCCTGCGGCGGCGCGCAGGGCGGCGCGCACCCTCACGCCGTGAAGAGCCCGGTGATGTACATGAACAGCAGCCCGGCGACGAACCCCAGCGCTCCCCATCCCGCGAACAGGCTGGACCGGCCCGAGCGAGAGATCGTCCACACCACCTGCGCGATCGCGCCCGCGGCCACGCCGAACGCGAGCGCGGCCCAAGCCGGGGAGAAGGCGAACCCGCCGGCCCAGGCCCCCAGGATCGCGGGCGCGCCGGCGATAAGCCCGAGCACCACGAAGTGCATCGGCCGCGGGCGCTCGGGGGTCGAGCCAACCGGGGCGACGATCGCGAGGCCCTCGGTCGTGTTGTGGAGCGCGAACCCGAGCACGAGGAAAGTGCCGAGCGCGACCTCTCCGGCGGCGAGGGCGGCGCCGACCGCCAACCCCACGCCGAGGTTGTGCAGCCCGATCCCGACCGCGACGAGGTAGGCGAGCGCGAGCCCCGTGAGGGTCGCTCCGGGGGCGCCCCCCTCCGAGCGCCGCCGCCCGAGCCACTCCTCGACGAACAGCAGCCCCGCGACCGCGGCGAGGGCGCCGAGCGCGAACAGACCGAGGCCGTTCAGCGTCGCGGCCGTCTCTCCGGCAAGCTCGATGCCCTCCTCGACCGTGTCGACGAGCAGGAACACGAGGAGTCCCACGGTGAAGGCGAGGAAGAAGCCGAGCCACCGCTTCGACGCGCGCCGGAGCGCCGAGAACCAGAAGAGCCCGATCGCGACCGGAATCACGCCGATGTAGAGGCCCAGCAGCGCGTACACGCCCAGCGTCGCCGCGTCCATCTCGGGCGTGAGAGCGGCCGCCTCGACCCCGTGATCGATCACCACGCCGGTCGATGTCACGAGCGCGATGTCGAGGGGGAGGCCCTCGTCCCAGGGATAGTCGATGGCGAGGGTCGCCGTCTCGAGCCGCTCCAGCGTGCGATCCGTGATCGCGTGCTCCCAGTAGGCGTCGTTCACGAGGACCTGGGCGATCGTGACCGGGTCCGGCCCGTCGTTGCGGAGACGTAGCTCGACGCGACCTTCCTCGAGGGTCGTGCGCTCGACCGCGATCGACTCCACGGGCGGCGCCTCGCGCAGGCCGGCGATCGGGTTGAACACCAGGAACGCGGCGACGAGGAGCGCGAGCAGCACGAGGGGAGCAAGCCCCGCGACCCAGATCGGGAGGCGCGCCGCGCGCGCCGTCGCGGTGGCGCTCATTCGACCTCGAACATGCTCATCCAGCCGAGCTCCACGAACTCCGTTTGGTGCGCGTGGAACATGAATCTCCCCTTGTCCCGGTAGGTGAACTCGATCATGTGCCGCTCCGCCTGCCCCATCGAGATCGTGTCGGTGAACTCGCTCGGGGTCAGCGACGTGCCGGTGCGGTAGAGGTTGAAGAAGTTCCCGTGGATGTGGATCGAGTTGACGGGATCGAACTCCGTGATGTTGATCACGTGCGCACGCTGCAGCTCGCCGGCGCCGATGCGGATCGGATCGGTCGCGTACGCGAACGCCACCGTGTTGACGGCGTAGACCTCGTTCTCGCCGTCGAAGTTGGTATCGAAGGCGTTCATCACCATGACCATCTCGTGGGCATCCGGCCTGCCCTGTCTCGGATCCACGATGAAGGCACCGTAGAGGCCGCGGTGGATGTGCTGGGTGAGAGGGAGGGAGTGGCAGTGGTACAGGTGCGTCCCGAACGGCTCCGCGACGAAGTCGTAGGTGAAGGTCTCGCCGGGCCCGACCTCGCCCGCGCCCGGGACGCCGTCCATGTCGGAGGGGTGGATCCCGTGGAAATGGATCGTGTGGGGATGGCCGGAGGCGTTGACCAATTCGATGCGGATGCGGTCACCCTCGGTCGCCCTGATCGTCGGCCCCGGAACACGCCCGTTGTAGGTCCAGGCCGGGAAGAACACGCCCGGCGCCACCTCGATGTCCTTGTCCACCGTGGTGAACCTGTACTCCCGCACCCTGCGGCCGCGCGCGTCCTTGGACACCTCCCCCCCGTCGAAGTCGGTCAGCACCACGTGGGGGTCGAAGCCGTTGCGTTCGTTGTCGACGCGGCCCACCGCCCCCAGGCCGCGGTGCCCGTGGATGGCTCCGCCCCCGGCCGTGTGCGCCTCGCGGTGCCCGTGCGAGAGCATGTGGTCCCCTTGTCCGGCGGCGAGCAGGGCCTCTCTTCCGGTGAGGGCGGCCGCGCCTCCGGCGGCCCCGAGGGCGCCGGCGCGCCGCAGGAAGGTCCTCCGGTTGAGGCTCAGTCGACCCATATCCCCTCCGAGATCTCGCGCGAGAGCGCCAGCGGCTCCTCCGCCCCCTCGACGCGCACCAGGAGCGGGCCGTCGTGGAGCGGTGCCCTGCTCGCGACCTCGACGCGCGCGCCCGGCACGACGCCGGCGGAGCCGAGGTAGCGGAGGGCACCGGGCTCGGAGTCCGACACCCGCCGCACCGTCGCCCCCACCCCCATCTCGAGGCCCCACAGCGTGCGCGTCGCCGCCTCCGGCATGGAGCCGTCCTTCGTCGGGATCGGGTCGCCGTGGGGGTCCGCCGTGGGATGGCCGAGCCGGGCCGCGATGCGGTCCTCGAGGTCCTCCGAGATGACGTGCTCGAGCACCTCCGCCTCGGCGTGGACCTCGTCCCAGGGCATGCCCAACGCCTCGTTCAGGTAGGTCTCGAGGAGACGGTGGTGGCGGATCACCTCGAGCGCGACGCGGCGTCCCGCGTCCTCGATCTCGGCCCCGTGGTAGGGAACGTGCCGGACCAGGCCCATGGCGTGCAGCCGCTTGAGCATGTTGGTCGCCGACGCCGCGGACACTCCGAGACGGGACGCCACCGCCGTCGTCGCCACGAGACCGCCTCCCTCCGGCTCGAGGGCGACGAGCGCCTTGAGGTAGTCCTGCGCGGCAGGTGTCGCTAGTCTCGGCATAACCGGAGTTTAGCTCATGCTAAGCCCTCGTCCGTCGAGTGCCGCGCGCACATCGGAGAGGAACGAGCGGGCCGCCGCCGGTCCCTCCTCCAGCAGGAGCCGCACCACGGCCGAGCCGGTCACGACCCCGTCGGCGACCGCGGCGGCGGCGCGCGCCTGCTCCGGGGACGACACGCCGATGCCGACGAGGACGGGCAGGTCGGTCACGGCCCGGCACGCCTCCACGACGCGCGCCGCGCTCTCGGCGAGCCGGTCGCGCGTCCCCGTGACGCCGAGGGTCGAGACCGCGTAGACGAAGCCCGTCGCGCTGTCCGCGATCCGACGCACCCGCTCCGAGGCCGTCGTCGGGGCCACGAGCGGCACCCACGCGAGGCGCGCCCGGGCGGCCGCTCGCCGCAGCCCGGCCGACTCCTCGAGCGGAAGGTCGGGGACGACGAGGCCGACGAACCCCGCGTCCGCGGCGCGCCGGCAGAAGTCGTCCTCCCCGGTGCGGTGGACCGGGTTGTAGTAGGTCATGGCCAGCCGGGGCGCCGCCCCCGGGGCCTCCGACGCGAGCGCGAGGGCGTCGAGCGGGCCCACGCCGGCCCTCAGGGCGCGCTCCCCCGCGGCCGCGATCACGGGACCGTCCATGAGCGGGTCGGAGTACGGAAGGCCGACCTCGACCGCGTCCGCGTCCGCCTCGACCGCCCCGAGCGCGGCGGGGAACGACGTCGGCTCGGGGATACCCGCCATGAGGTAGGGCACGAGCAGCTTGCGCCCGCGCAGGCGCGCCTCGAGGGCGGCGCGCAGCTCCGTCATCCGAGGGCGTCCGCGATCGTCGCCACATCCTTGTCGCCTCGGCCGGACAGGCCCACGACCACGACGCCCCCGTCGAGGTGACGCGCCCGCAGGACGTAGGCGAGCGCGTGCGCGGGCTCGAGAGCGGGGAGGATCCCCTCCGTGCGGGCGAGGACCCCGAACGCCTCCAGCGCCTCGTCGTCGGTGGCGGACTCGTAGCGCGCTCGCCCCGTTCCGGCCAGCCACGCGTGCTCGGGCCCGACCCCGGGGTAGTCGAGCCCCGCCGAGATCGAGTGGGCGTGCTCGATGAGGCCCTGGTCGTCCTGGAGCACGAGGCTGAGCGCCCCGTGCAGGACGCCCGGCCGGCCCTTGGCTATCGAGGCTCCGTGGCGTCCCGCGAGCCCCTCGCCCGCGGCCTCGACCCCGACGAGCCGGACCGCCTCGTCGCGAAGGAAGGCGCGGAACAGCCCGAGGGCGTTCGAGCCACCGCCGACGCAGGCGACGACCTCGTCGGGGAGGGACCCGCAGGCCCGGAGGACCTGGGCGCGCGCCTCCTCGCCGATGACCGACTGGAGAGACGCGACGAGCTCCGGGTAGGGATGGGGGCCCACGACGGATCCGATCACATAGTGCGTCGACTCGACGTTGGCGACCCAGTCGCGCAGCGCCTCGTTGATCGCGTCCTTGAGCGTCGCCGAGCCCGCGCGCACCGGCACGACCTCCGCCCCGAGCATCCGCATGCGGATCACGTTGAGCTCCTGCCGGCGGACGTCGACCGCGCCCATGTAGACGACGCACGGGAGCCCGAAGTAGGCCGCCGCCGTCGCGGTCGCGACCCCATGCTGGCCGGCACCCGTCTCGGCGATGATCCGCTTCTTGCCCATGCGCGCGGCGAGCAAGACCTGTCCGACCGTGTTGTTGATCTTGTGCGCGCCCGTGTGGGCGAGGTCCTCTCTCTTGAGCAGGACGCGGGCCCCGACGCGTTCGGAGAGCCGGCCGGCCTCGTAGAGCGGCGTGGGCCGTCCCACGACCTCGGACAAGAGCCGGCGCAGCTCGGAGCCGAACGACTCGTCCGCGCGCGCGTCCTCCCACGACCTCTCGAGCTCGTCGAGCGCCGCGACGAGAGCCTCCGGCACGTAGCGCCCGCCGAAGGGGCCGAACCGGCCGCGCCCCCCCGCCTCGGTCCCCGCGCTCACGGCGCGCCGAGCAGCTCGCGCAGCTTCGCCCCCGGATCCGGCGCGGTCACGAGCGACTCCCCCACGAGGGCGGCGCGCGCTCCCGCCGCCTCGAGCTCCTCGACCTCCCGCCGCGACGAGACCCCCGAGAGCGCGACGAGCACGCAGCGCGAGGGGACGCGGTCGGCGAGCTCGGCGGTGCGGCGGGGATGGATCTCGAAGGTCTCGAGGTCGCGGTGGTTGACGCCTATGAGGCCGGCTCCGACCGCGAGCGCTCGCTCCAGCTCGCCGGCGTCGTGCACCTCGACGAGGGCGTCCATGCCGTGCGCCCTCGTCGCGGCCAGCAGGGAGGCGAGCTCGGAGTCCCGCAGCGCGCGCACGATCAGCAGGACCGCGTCGGCGCCCGCGGCGCGCGACTCGGGTATCTGCCACGGGTCCACGATGAAGTCCTTGCGCAGGACCGGGACGCCGCTTCGCGTCGCGGCCCGCAGGTCCTCCAGCGAGCCGGCGAAGTGATCGGGCTCCGTCAGCACCGACAGCGCGGCGGCGCCCGCATCCGCGAACACCCGCGCCGCGGCCCCCGCGTCGAGGTCCCGATTGAGGTCCCCCCGAGTTGGCGACGCACGCTTGATCTCGGCCACGATGGAGAACCCGTCGCGTTCGAGGGCGGCGCGGAAGTCGCGGGGCTCGGCCGCCTCGTGCGCCCGCCGGCGCAGCTCCTCCTCGGGGACCTCGTCCTTGGCGCGCGCGACGCGGGCGCGCGTGGAATCCACGAGGGAGTCGAGGTACGAGGGCATGCGGGCGACCCTAAGCCCAGGGGGCCCCGCCCGCACCGCGCCGGCGCGGGGCGAGGTACTCGAGCAGCACGACCCCTACCTCGGCGGCCCCTCCCGTGAGGCCGACGTGGTCGAAGCCCGCCTCGGCGAAGAGACGCGCCCTCTCGCTCAGCTCCCGGCCGACGGCGGGGTCGGGAGGCCGCGGGGGCGCGACGGGGATCCCCAGCCGCTCGGCCACGTCGGTCAGCGAGCTCGCCTCCGGCCCCAAGGCCCCGAACGTGGCGTCGCCCTCGAGCTCGATCCACTCGAGCGTCATGATCGTGGGGGTCGGCTCCCCCTCCTCCTCCAGCACGCCCACCAGGCGGGCCGAGCCGAGATGCCCGCCCCCGACCTCCGTCGCCTCCGCCCCGAGGGCCGCGAACGCGACGCGATGCCCCGGGTCGGCCACCGCCAGCGCGCGGGCGAGCTCCAGGAAGAGACCGACCGCCGCCCCCGTCGGGTCCGTGCGGACGCCCGTGTCGTACGGCACGGCGACCACGACCCGGGGCGCGCCGCCGGCCGGGACCGCGAGGACGTCGGTGGAGGTGACCGTGTTCGCCACCGGCACGCCCTCGAGGCGGGCTCCGTAGCCGGCCTGCTGGAGATGTCCGAGCACGTAAGCGGCCGCCGCCTCCTCCTGCTGCGAGCCCGCCGCCCTCGACGCCAGCTCGCCCTCGTCGAGCTCGGCCGCGTGGCGCGCCACCACGTCGACGCGCACGCGCGGGGGCCCGCTCGCACGCAGCTTGCTCGACCCGCCCGGCGACGACGACGTGCACGACGCGATGAGGGCGGCGAGGGCGACGCCGGCGCGCAGCGCGTTCCAGAGCCTCCCCCGTCTCACCGTGCGTAGTATCTGCCGGGTGGCAGATCGCGACGCTCCCATCGCGTGGATGGCCGTGGGAAAGGGACACCCCGTGGTGGGCGCGGAGGGCGACCACGTCGGGAAGGTCTCGCGCGTGATCGCCGACGAGCAGCGCGACATCTTCTCGGGGATCGCCTTCCGGCCGGGGCTGCTCGAGGGAGAGCGGTACGCGCCCGCCGCTCTCGTGCAGGAGATCACCGAGGAGGCGATCGTGCTCTCGATCCCGGCCGACGAAGCGGAGCGCCTCGACCCCTACGACGCCTGAGGGCGCGCCCGCGGCCGGGGCGCGCACGCGGCACGCAGCAGGGCCTCGGCCTTCGCGCGCGTCTCGGCCACCTCCTTGTGGGGGTCCGAGTCGGCAACGATGCCGGCGCCGGCTTGAACGTAGGCTCGCCCCTCGACGGCGACGATCGTGCGGATCGTGATGCAGGTGTCTAGGTTCCCCGACAGGTCGAAGTAGCCGACCGCGCCCGCGTAGGGACCCCGGCGGGTCCTCTCGAGCGAGTCGATGATCTGCATGGCGCGTACCTTGGGCGCGCCCGACACCGTGCCGGCCGGGAAGCAGGCGATGAGAGCGTCGAAGGCGTCGCGGCCGCGGGCCAGGCGCCCGCTCACGTTGGAGACGATGTGCATGACGTGCGAGTAGCGCTCGATCGACATGAGCTCGTCCACGGTCACGGTCCCGTAGGCCGACACACGCCCGACGTCGTTGCGAGCGAGGTCCACGAGCATCACGTGCTCCGCCCGCTCCTTCTCGTCGGCAAGGAGGTCCTCCTCGAGCGCACGGTCCGCGTCCGGGTCGCGGCCGCGCGGGCGCGTGCCGGCGATCGGCCTGGTCACGACGAGGTCGCCGCTCACCCGCACCATCGGCTCTGGGGACGACCCCGCGATGTCGAAGTCGCGGTGGTCCTCCGTCTCGCCGAAGTGCAGGTAGTACATGTAGGGAGAGGGGTTGATGGTCCTCAGCGTCCTGTACGCGTCGAGGGGCGACCCCGACAGGGAGGCCTCGAAGCGGCGGGACGGGACCGCCTGGAAGATGTCGCCGGCGTAGATGTGGTTCCGGCAGCGCTCCACCCAGCCCGCGTACTCGTCGTCTCCCACGGTCGCGGAGAAATCCGGCGGCGCGGCGAGGTCGACCACGAGAGGGTCGGCGGGAGCCGGCGCGCCCAGCCGCTCGACGACCGCCTCGCAGCGCTCGACGGCGTCGCCGTACGCATCGCGGGCGCCCCCGTAGACGGGCGCGTTGGCGACCACGAAGAGCCGCTGCGCGAGGTGGTCGAACACGACGAAGGTGCGCGTCAGGAGCAAGGCGAGGTCGGGGAGTCCGAGGTCGTCGGGCGGCGCGGGCGGCAGCCGCTCGAGCTCGCGGACGCTGTCGTAGCCGATGTAGCCGACCGCGCCTCCGTGCAGGGGCGGGAGCCCTGCGAGCGCGGGGGCCCGCAGCCCGCGCAGGAGCCTCCGCACGAACGCGAGCGGCGGCTCGTCCGGCTCGGGGACGACCGGGGGGTCGCCCTCGACCGCCACCCGGCCCTCGGCCGCCGTGACGACCGCGAACGCGTCGCCCCCGAGGAAGGAGTGGCGCGCCCACCTCTCACCGCCCTCCACGCTCTCGAGCAGGAACGCGTCACGGCCCCCCTCGCGCAGGCGCAGGAAGGCCGAGACCGGAGTCTGGAGGTCCGCGATCACCTCGCGCCACACGGGGACCACGGGGAAGCTCCGGGCGAGCTCCTCGAAGGTTCCCCGGTCGGGCGCGCTCATCGCGCCGGGCGCCTCATCGGCGCCGGGCGCGGGCTCACGGGTCGAGGTCGTAGGGCAGCGGATCCGTGAGGTGCTCGAACCCGTCGTCCGTGATGAGCACCGTGTCCTCGAGCCGGACGCCGCCGACTCCGGGGAAGTAGAGCCCCGGCTCGACCGCCACGACGTCGCCGGCGGCGAGCTCCTCCGAGCGCCGGCCGAGCGCGGGGGGCTCGTGCACCTGGAGCCCGACGCCGTGGCCGAGGCCGTGGAGGAAGCCCTCCTGGAGCGGCTCGTCCCCCGCGTGCGTGCGCTGCGTGGGCCACCCGCGGGACTCGAACAGCTCGGCGACCCGCTCGAAGGCGTCCGCCCGTCCCGGCCGGAGCGACTCCAGCGCGACGTCGAGCGCCTCGCGGACGGCGCGATGGAGGACGACGAGCTCCTCCGAGGGATCGCCGCCCGGGACGAAGGTCCGCGTCATGTCCGTGTAGACCCCGCTGCGGCGCTCCCGTGGGAAGCAATCGATGATGCAGGAGGTGTGAGGCAGGATGGGGCCGCGGCCCAGCTCGTGGCCGGTGAGGCATGCGTCGCCGCTGTGCACGAGCACCTGCTCGCACTCCGCTCCCTGCGACAGCAGGTCCGCGACCATCGCCTCTCGCACGAGCTCGGCGGTCAGGATCTCGCCCTCGAAGCGGAGGCGTCCGTCCGGGGTCGGCTGCGCTTCGCGCAGCATCCGGGCGGCGGTCAGCATGGCGGTGTCCGCGGCCCGTTGGGCGCGCTCGATGCCCTCGAGCTCCCAGGGCGACTTTCGCCGGCGGCGGCGCGGCCACCCGTGGGGATCCACCGTGAGCGTCACGCCGTGCGCGCGCAGGTGATCGGCCGCGAGCACGGAGAACGAGGGCGGGACCACCGCCGCGTCGACGTCCAGGCGCGCCAGCGCCCGGCGCGCGATCTCCGGCTCGATCAGCTCCCGGGGGAAGTGGGGGTCGGCGACGAGCTCGCTGCGCCCCAGCGACTCGAACGTCCAGAACTCGTCGACGACGTCCTCGCGCGCCTCGAAGATCGACCGCTCCAGAACGCTGCCCACGACGATCCGACGCCCGTCGTGGTCGAGGAAGCCGACCGGGTCCGCCACCGCCTCGGCGATCTCGTGGCGCATCTCCGGGTGGTGGAGCGCGTCGCCCCACATGAGAAAGGTCGTCACCGGCTTCCGCGGTCCCTCACCGCTTCCTCGGCGTCAGGACGCAGAACTCGTTGCCCTCCGGGTCGGCGAGCACGACCCAGGGGACATCGACCTGGCCGATGTCGACCTCGGTCGCGCCCAGCCGCTTGATGCGCGCGACCTCTTCCGCCTGGTCGTCCGGGATGAGGTCGAAGTGGATCCGGTTCTTCGTCCGCTTGGGGTCCGAAGCCCTCCCGAAGAGAAGCTCGGGACAGTCGCCTTGTCCCTTGATGGCGACCTCGTCGCCCTCCTCGAACACCACCGAATAGGCGAGGACGTTGGCCCAGAAGCGAGCCAAGGAGGCGGGGTCGGAGCAATCGACGGTCACCGTGTGGAGCGAGCTGCCCACTGTGCCTCCTTCGCTCGGCGCGGAGCGGTCACGATACCGCCGCGACGCTCCGGCCCCCCGGGCGGCGTCGGTTGCCCCGGCATGGTGGAGCGGTCAGGCTGCGCTCGTGGTCACGTGGGTGGAGCTCGTCCGGCATCGGCCCGACCTCGCCGCCGCGGGCCGGTCGCTGCTGTACCAGTACGGCGTCGGGCTCGCGTTCCTCGCCACGGTGCGCGCGGACGGGGGCCCGCGCGTGCACCCCGTGTGCCCGCTGCTCTCCCCGCGCGGCCTGCATGCGTGGGTCGTCCCGTCGCCGAAGCGCTCCGACCTTCACCGCGACGGCCGCTACGCGTTGCACAGCTTCCCGTGCGAGGACAACGAGGACGCGTTCTACGTCGCCGGCGCGGCGACGCCGGTACACGACGCGGCGGTGGAGAACGAGCTTCGGGCTCGCTTTCTCGCCGAGCGAGGTCTGCCCTGCCCGGGCGAGGCGCTCGCGGGTCAGGAGCTGTTCGAGCTGCTCGTGGAGCGGTGCCTGCACACCACGACCACCGGCCACGGCGACCCGAACCCCCGCCACGCCGCGTGGCGCGCGCCGGCGGCTAGCTAGACCTCATCGGGCGCATCGCGCTCGGGCTCGTCGGGGCTCAGCGCGGGAGCCGTTGGCTCGTCGACGGAGACGTTGCCCGGCCCCTCGGTCGGGTCGTCGCCCTCCGGCCGGCCGGGGTCCTCCCCCTCCTTCTCGCCCCGCTCACGGTCACGCCCGTGTGAGTCCACCGCGCACTCCCTTCTCCCGTCCCGCGCCGGCCGCGGCCTCGTCGGCGACCGCGTTCGCTTCCCCGGGGGAAAAGCTTCCCTCGTACACGGCGCGCCCCACGACCGCGCCGGCGACGCCAGCGTCTCGCATCCGGGCGAGCGTCGCGATGTGATCCAGCGACGAGATGCCCCCCGAGGCGACGAGGGGCAGCGATGTTGCCGCGCGCACCCCGGCGAGGCCGGCGAGGTCGGGACCGGCCAGGGTCCCGTCCCGGCCCGTCCCGATCACCACCAGCAGACTGGCTCCCGCTCGCTCGAAGGCGCGCGCGGCCTCGCCGAGCGCGCGCCCACCGACCCGGGGTCGGCCGCCGTCGTCCCTCGTCTCCAGCGTCGCTCCGAGCCGGTCGCGGAAGCGGCCGCAGGCCCGCAGCGCGTCCTCGTCGGCGAGCGCGCGCGAGCTCAGCAGCGCGGTGTCGGCGCCCGCGGCCAGGACCTCCTCGACGTCGCCGGGGCCCATGAGGCCGCCCGCCTGGACGGGGCAGCCGGCCTCCCGGATGGTCTCGAGCAGGAGCCCGCGGTTGGCGGGGACCCCCGTGCGGACTGCATCGAGGTCGACCACGTGCAGGCGGCGCGCGCCCGCGCCGGCGAGCGCCCGGGCCACCGCCACCGGTTCGTCCGTGCCCGAGCGCCCTCCGGGAGCGCGCAGGCGCCGGGTGCAACGCCCCCCGGCGATGTCGACGGCGACCGAGACGGTGAAGGCCGCGCTCATGCCAGGCGCGCCGCGAGCGCCCGAGCGCGCGCGTCGAGTCCCTCGGCGCGGGCGAGAACCGCGGCCGCGGGCCCCGTTCGCTCGAGCCCGGCTCGGCTTCCCTCCCCCACGTACACCGTGCGCACGAAGTCGCGCACGGTGAGCGGGGAGGCCCACCGCGCCGCGCCCCCGCCCGGCAGGAGGCCGGAGAAGCCGAGCGCGAGGTCCTCGAGGGGCGGGGTCGCCGGCCCGACCAGCACCGCCCCCGAGCTCTTGACGAGGGCCAGGGTCGCGTCGTCGACCCCGTCGAGGTGCAGCGCGAGGCGCTCGGGGGCGAGCGCGTTCGTCGTGTCGAGCGCGTGGCGCAGGTCCCGCACGAGGACCGAGCGCCCGCCCTCCGTGAGCGCGTCCTCGAGCTCGTCGCCGCGCGGGTCGTCGAACACGGCCAGCTCGAGGGCCGTGCCCACCGCGCCGGCGATGCGCGGGGCCCACGTCACGAGCGCGTGGAGCCCGTGCGGCGCGTCCTCGGCGTGCCCGAGCAGGTCGGCCGCGACCAGCACGGGGTCGGCGTCATCTCCCGCCACGATCGCGAGCTCGCCGTGCGCGCCGACCGCGTCGGTCCCGACCCAGTGCCCCACCTCCCGCTTGGCGGCCGCGACCGCGGCGCCGACCCCTCCGACCACCTTGTCGACCGGCCTGACGGACTCGGTCCCGTAGGCCAGGGCCGCCACGGCCGCGGGCCCGTCGAGCGCGTAGACCTCGTCGACCCCCGCCGCCGCGCACGCGGCGAGCACGAGTTCGCCCACGGCTCCGCCGGGCGCGGGGCCGGCCGCGACCGCGATCCCCTCGACCCCCGCCGCGCGCGCGGGCACC
>DATADD010000022.1:0-8248 GCA_036258675.1 Actinomycetota bacterium
GCCGCCAGCGCGGTGGTGACGCGGGCGGCGTCGGCCTCGAGGCGCTCGATCGAGGTCCGGCGCGCCGCGACGCGCGCCGCGAGCTCGGCGCGCAGCGCGTCGACGCCGTCGCCCGTGAGGGCCGAGGTCGCCAGGATGCGAACGTCTTCCAGCCCGTGCGAGTCGAGGAGCCGGCGCAGGTCCACGAGACAGGCGTCGAGCCCGTCGGCGTCGAGCTCGTCGGCGTGGTTGAGCACGACGAGCATGACCCGCGCGTGCGTTGCCAAGGGCTTCAGGTAGCGCTCGTGCAGCGCCGCGTCGGCGTACTTCTGCGGATCGACCACCCACACGAGGAGGTCGACGAGCTCGACGAGGCGGTCGACCTCGATGCGATGCGACTCGTCCGTGGAGTCGTGGTCGGGGAGGTCGAGCAGCACGAGCCCGTCGAGGCGCGGGTCGCCCCCGAGGCGATGCCGGTCCTGCGCGCCGACCCAGTCGAGGAGGGCCTCGGAGGCAGCGCCCCCCCACACGCACGCCTGGGCCCGGCCGGTGGTCGGGCGCCGGACCCCGACCGCAGCGAGGTGGCGCTGCGCGAGGGCATTGAAGAGAGACGACTTGCCGCTCCCCGTCGCCCCCGCGAGCGCGGTCACCGTGGGCTCGAGGCCGAACCCGAGGCGATGGCCGGCTCGCTCGACGACGGCGCGGGCGCCGGCGACGTCGGCGGGGGCGAGGCGGCCGTCGGCCAGGTCCGTGGCCTCCTCGAGCGCGGCCAGCCTCGCCTCGAGTGAGCCCGAGTCGCGACGCGGCCCCACCCCGGTCACCCGCGCGCCGCCCGCACCGCTTCGGCGACCCCGCGCAGCCCCTCGGCCTCGCCGGCCGAGGGGGCGGCCGCGGCCGCGAGGGACGTGAAGCGATCCAGCTCCGCGGCGAGGAGGGCGGCGAGCCGGTCGAGGAGGTCGGCGCGGGCACGGGCGGTGAGGTCTCGCACCGCCTGGTCGCCGAAGAGCGCCTCGAGCAGCTTCTGGCTCACGGTCGCGGTGCCGCCCGCGACCGCGATCTCCGCCCCCGTGAGACCGCCGGTGTGGGCGAAGACCGTCACCATGACGGCGGCCCCGATCGCGTTCACCCCGAGCGAGAGGGCGCGTCCCACGGCGCGCTTGGACGCGCCCTCCTCTCGCACGAGCTCGAGCACGCGTCCCTGCCACGCCCTCACGTCCTCGTCGAGGCGCGCCTCGAGGCCGGGCGAGGACCGCTCCAGGCCCCCGCCGGCGCGTTGCAGCAGGGCGGCGCCCCCCGGGGTGTCGGCCCACGCCCGAGCGGCCTGCTCGGCGGCGCGGTCCGCCGCGGCCGAGGCGACCTGGGCTACGCTCGAGCCCAGCGTGGCCCTCACCTCGGTGCCGGGCTCGGCCTCGCCCAGCAGGAAGGCGCGCACCCGATCGCGCACCATGCCGATCGTCGACTCGAGCGACCGCATGAGCTCGCCGGTGCCGATCACCTCGTGCCAGCGCGCGAGGACCTCGCCCCGCAGCAGGGAGCCGCCGCTGAGGTCCTCCTCTATGCGGTCGCGGGCGGCATCGTAGGCCCGGCGCGCCGCTGCCTCGAGCGCGAGCGCGCCGTCGCGCTGCGCGTCCACATGGGACGCGACGAGCGAGACGCGTTCGTCGAGGCTGTCGAGGGCCCCCTCGAGCGTCTTCCGCACGACGCGCGCCCGCTCGGCCGCGTTCGAGGCGAGCCCCCACAGCCACTCGCGCAGAGGATCGAGCTCGTCGTCGGGCACGCGGCCCCGTGCGAGCTCGGTCTCGCGCACCGTGAACAGCGTTGCGTCGCCCAGCCCCGCGGCGCGCAGGAGCTCGGCGAGGTGACGGGGGACCTCGTCGAGCGCCTCCGACGGCACACGGTTGAGCACGAGCGCGAGCGCGGTCGCCCGCGCGCGCGCGATCCGCAGAAACCCCCACGGGACCGCGTCCGAGTAGCGCGCCGCGGTCGTAACGAAGACCCAGAGGTCGGCGGCGGCGAGCAGCTGGGTGGCCAGCTCCCGGTTGGCGGCGACCACCGAGTCGATGTCGGGCGCGTCGAGCACCCCGATCCCGGAGGGGACGCTGTCGTGAGGGACGAGGTGAAGAACGGCCGCGTCCCCGGTGGGCGCCCCTCCGGACGTGCGCGCGAGCCCTGGCAGGACGCGCTCGGAGCGCCACCAGCTCTCCTCCCCGGGGGGAAAGACGAGGACCGGCGCGCGCGTCGTCGGTCGCAGGACGCCGGCGGGGGAGACCTCGTCGCCCACCAGGCTGTTGACGATCGTGGACTTGCCGGCGCCGGTGGAGCCGCCGACGACGGCGAGCATGGGGGCCTCGAGGTCGCGCAGCCGGGGAAGGAGGTAGTCGTCCAGCTGACCGACGAGCTGGTCTCGGGCGCGCCGCGCCTCGGGTGCCCCGCCGAGATCGAGCTCGAGGCGGCATCCGGCGACAGAGGCGCGCAGGGATCCGAGGGCGGCCACGAGGTCGGCGGCGTGTGCGTCCGTCACTACCTGAGGGTAAGGGTCGGGCGTGAGCGCCGGGAGACGCGCCCGTCCTGCTCCGCCGGCCAACGATGTCGGCTGGGCCGACCCCATAGGCTCTCGCGATGAGCAGACCCCACACCCAGCCGCGCGCAGGCGCACACCCATGCCGGTCCTGATCGGCACATCGGGATGGCAGTACCGTGATTGGCGCGACCGTTTCTATCCGCACGGCTTGCCTCAGCGGGCCTGGCTCGAGCACTACGCGGCGCGCTTCTCGACGGTCGAGTCCAACAACGCCTTCTACATGCTGCCCAAGCCCGAGACGTTCGCCTCATGGCGCGAGCGCACACCCGAGGACTTCGTGATGGCGGTGAAGGTGAACCGTTACATCACCCATATCAAGCGCCTGCGCGGCGCAACCGACTCGGTGCATCGCTTCACCGAGGCGGCGCGGCGCCTCGGCAGCAAGCTCGGCCCGGTCCTCCTCCAGCTCCCTCCCACTCTGAAGGCAGACAACGGCGCGCTCGCCGAGGTGCTGCACGCGTTCGGACCGGGGTGGAGGATCGCGGTCGAGTTCCGTCACGACTCCTGGTTCTCGTCCGAGACCCGCGCGCTGCTCGAGGAGGCGGGGGCGGCCCTGTGCCTCGCAGACCGCGGCTCTCGTCCCATCACCGCGCTGTGGGGCACGGCCGCGTGGGGGTACGTCCGCTTCCACGAGGGGGCGGCGACCCCGCACCCGTGCTACGGAAAGGGCGCCCTCTCGGCGTGGGCCGGCCGTGTCGCCGACCTGTGGGATGTCTCGGCCGACGTCTTCGTCTATTTCAACAACGACCCCAGAGGGTGCGCGCTGCGCGATGCCCGCTCGTTCGCGGCCGCGGCCCACGCGGCCGGGCTCGAGGTGGCGCGCCTGGACGTCGAGCGCGTGTCGGTGCGGTGATGGGCGACATCCTCGTGGGCACGGCCTCGTGGACGGACAAGTCGCTGCTCGCCTCGGGCTGGTATCCGAAGGAGGCGAGCGATGCCGCCGGCCGCCTGCGCTTCTACGCCGACCATTTCCCCCTCGTCGAGGTCGACTCGACCTACTACTTCCTTCCCACGGAGAAGAACTCGAAGCTGTGGGCGAGCAGGACGCCCGAGGGGTTCACCTTCAACATCAAGGCGTTCTCCCTCCTGACGCAGCATCCGGCCAAGCCCAAGGCGCTCGCGGACATCCCCATCCCCGAGGACAAGAGGTCGATCTATATCGGCGACCTCGCGCCGCGAGCCGTGGACGAGGTGTGGGACCGGTTCCTGTCCGCCCTCGAGCCGTTGCGGCGGGCCGGGAAGCTGGGGGCCCTGCTGTTCCAGTACCCCCCCTGGTTCACCGTCGGCAGGGCGAACCGGGATTACATCCTCGAGTGCGCCCGGCGGGCCGCTCCCCTGCCGATCTGCGTCGAGTTCCGCAACAAGACGTGGATGAGCGACAAGAACCGGGACCGCACGCTCGAGTTCCTCGAGGGCCACGGCCTCGCCTACGTGTGCGTCGACATGCCCCAGGGGTTCGTGAGCTCGATCCCGCCGGTGATCGCGGCGACGGCCGACCTCGCCGTGATCCGCTTCCACGGGCACAACGAGGCCGAATGGGAGAGCGGTTCGGTGCAGCGCCGCTTCAAGTACCTCTATTCCCGCGAGGAGCTCGAGGAGTGGGCCCCTCGCGTGCGCGCTCTCGCGAGAGAGACGAAGTCGACCCATGTGCTGATGAACAACTGCTATCGAGACTACGCCCAACGCAATGCGAAGGAGCTCGCAGACCTGCTCGGCGCCTGATCGACCTCGGAACCAACCGTCGCCCGCCACTACGGAGCAAGGGGGTACCGTGCCCGCGAACGAGCCCGCCACTCCAGCTCACGCCTACCACGAGTACTTCGGTCCCGCGATCTTCGATCCGCTCGCGACCGAGGTCATCGAGCGGGCGAGGCCCCGCGCGGGTGACCGGGTGCTCGATCTCGCGTGCGGCACCGGCATCGTCGCGCGGCGGGCGGCGGCGCTCGCGGGCCCCGTGGGCGAGGTCGTGGGCGTCGACGTCAACCCCGCGATGCTCCAGATCGCCCACAGCCTTCCCGTCCCCGAGGGAGCACGGATCGAGTACCGGGAGGGCGACGGCACCGCGCTCGACCTGCCCGACGACCGCTTCGACCTCGTCTACTGCCAGCAGGGGCTCCAGTTCTTCCCCGACCGGGCCTCGGGCGCGCGCGAGATGCGGCGCGTGCTCGTTGACGGCGGCCGCGCGGTGGTCGCCACATGGAAGGGGCTCGACCGCCACCCGCTGTACGGCGCGCTCGCCGATGCAGAGGAGCCGCACCTGAGCGCCCTGGGCGTCGCCATCACCCGGGACGAGCTCGTCGTCCCGTTCTCGCTCGGGGACCCCGAGCAACTGAAGCGCCTCCTCGCCGACGCGGGCTTCGCGGACGTCGACATGGCCGAGCGCTCCGTCGAGGCACGCTTTCCCTCCCCGGACCGCTTCGTGGAGCGGTTGGAGCTCGCCTACGCCGCGGTCGTCCCCCGGTTCGCGCAGGATCCGTCCGCGTTCCGCGCCTACGTCGCCGACGTCACGGACGACACGAGGGACGTCGTCGAGCGGTACCGTCGGGGCGACCATGTCGTCGTGCCGATGCACGCAAACATCGCGGTTGCGTCGTAGCGCGGGCGCGACCGGCTCGAGGCGGCTGCCGGCGGGCCGGCGTCCGGCCTAGGCGAGCTTGGCGCCCAGACGGCGCAGCATCTTGAGGCTGCGCAACGTGGTCTGCTGACCCAGGGCCTTCTCCAGCGCCGCTCCGGTGACGGTCGCGCGGCCCATGCCGTTCCGGGCGAGCCAGAAGAGCTCCTGGCCGCGGGTCCGCAGCGTGTCCGTCTCGTTGCTGATGCCCTCGAGCGCTCGTCGCGCGGACGCGGCCGCGGCCTTCTTCAGGAACCCGATGTGGACGGGCGCGTCCGACCCCGCGTCGGGGAACGGCACCTCCTTCACGATCGCGGCAAGCCTCGATGCCGAGCGCACGAAGGTGGCGACGTCGAACCCGAGGGCACGCCCCAGGGCGGCCTCTATCTCGGCCTCCAACGTCGGGGCCTTCTCGGTCGATCGGAAGACGACGTTGCCGCTCGCGATGAAAGTGGACACGGCCTCCAACCCGAGGTCCTCGAAGGGCTGCCGGAGGCGATCCATCGAGACCCGTCTGTTGCCCACGTTGATCGCACGCAGGAACGCCACGTGGATCGTCATATCCCCAGTATCTCGCCGCCCGAGCTCCATGACGACGTAGCGGGCGGCGAGCCGATCTCTTGGTCCGGCCTTCCCTCCGCGACCCAGCTGACGAGATCGCCCGCCCGAAACCCTGAGTTGGCTCTCTGACCTGGTGTCACCTGCTCTGTCCTGGTTTTCCCGGACTCCGTTGGCCCCCGTGATCCTCGATTCTCACCGCTTTCGGCATTCTTTCGGCACGCCAGGACCCGAAAGAATGTGATCGGCGGATGGGGGCACGCCGGCCCTACCCCTCGCCCGCCACTCAACGTACGCTGCACCGATCGGCAATCGCTAACAATGGCCCAAGCACTCTCGCGGAACGCAGCTTGACACTCGCCGACACCAAAGCAGCGGTTTCGTGTGTGAGTGCGGCAACGTGGACTGTGACGCCCACCTGTACCTAACGCATGAGCAGTACGAGACTCCCGGTCTTTGTAGTCCTCGCGTGCCTGAGAATCCGCGGCAGATGCCCGAACCCACGCCACGTACTGGGGACTCAGACGCGGATGTATGTATGCCTGCGCGATCGAGCTCAACCCTCGGTGATGCCCGGGACTGCAACCTTAGTGAACAGATGGGGAGACGCGACGGTGGAGTCAGGGTAGTTCGCAAAGTTCGCTTGGAACGCGGGGTCCGCGAATGCAGCGCGGAACGCCTCGACCGACTCCCATACGGCGTAATTGAAAAACGTCGAGCTTCCGGCGATGCCTCGGTGCAGCTGCGTAGAAACGAAGCCGGGCTTGTCCTTCAGCAAGGCAGCGTCTGTTGTCCAGACCTCGAGCAGCGTGTCTGCATCCTCCGGTGCGACCTTGAAGATGTTCAGGAGCACCACCGGCGCTTCGTCGTTCGCCAACTGCTGCATCAGGCTCGTCCGCTCATCCATCTCAATGCGCTTCAACATGGTCGTTCTCCTCGTATCGGTGAAACCGGCGAGACTCCTGCAACAGGGTTTGATCACCGTATCGGTGAGTTCGACACTTCATTCCGTATCTGCTTGCCGTTATGCGACAGCTGCTGATGCCGCTAATACAAACGAGATCACCGACAGCATCGACCTCCCGAGGTGACCGCGAAACCATTGCGCTCGCATCTCCTCGATCGTCTCCGATTGGCCCCCTAGGGCGATGATCCTTCTCTGAAGCGGAACCAGTATTGCGAGTGATGCCACCAGGGTGATCGCGAAACCCACCGCGGCCGATATGGCGAGGCCGCGTGCGGTCGAATCGCTGGTGAGCGCATAGCCGACCGCTCCCACAATCGTGACCCCCAGTAGCGCTGGCTGAACCTTGTCTGCGACGGCAATCGACTTGTCGAAATCCGTCACGAACTGCGCCCGGGGCATCGCCCGCCATATGGGGACGCGCGACCACGCGAAATTCGCTACGGCGCCCGCGAATAGGCCCCCTCCTACCAACATCACAACGGCCCAGGTGTTCATCGTGTCCCCCCCGACAGCAACGTGTCACGCAGCGGCACACGATGCTCCATCGTTGTTGGATAAAAGGGGCGAGTGAATGTGTTCCCTGTTGCGGGCGTGTCATCAACCATTACCGGTCCTATGCGCGCAGGCGTCATGGAATGGGCCTAAGGGCTTGGGATGCTGGCTGTGGAAGGTTCGTCGGCTTCTTCCGTGGTCACGACCTCGTAGAGTGCAGGGAAGCTGGGCGGCGAACCTTGGCTCAAACTCTGGAACTCGGGGGACTGCACCGCGGCCATGAAGTGCTGCGGGGACTCCCACTCCGCGACGTTGACGAACTGAAAGCGCGCCGAGGAAGCGAGAGCGCGGTGTAGTCGAGTACGGATGAAACCGGGCTGGTTCTTCATGTGGTCAGCTGCCTTTTGCCACGAGCGCACGAATTCGTCATGGCTCGCAGCATCGCTTTCGAACGGATTGATCAGGACTACTGGCAAGCTTCAAACCTCCTCCTGTTAGGTTGTAGCTCACGTCGGGGACACGGCGTTGACTACGGTTCAGCTAGCCCTAACCGCCTCCTTTCCCGTCGCGGTTTCCTTGGCTCCCCAAAGGGAGGATTGCTCAAGCTCGGCTCGGGGTCGAGGACATTGGTTCCTCGAGCCGGCTCTAAGGGCCTCATCGGTCCTCGGTTCTTGTGATGTGATCCAAGAACAGCAACGCGATCGCGTACCGCCAGACGCCGTCGCGTCCCCGGCGTGCGACGTTGATGCCTCGGTCCGCCACGACCAGCGCGGTGTCGCCCGCCTGGAGAATGCGGTGCGGATCGGCGACATACGTGTGGGCGCCGTCCCGCAGCGCCGAGGCGAACCCCGCGATCGCTTCGCCGCGGGCCTCTGGCACATCGCCAGCGACAAGCACCGCCCCGTTCTCGAACAGCTCGATCAGCGCCTGGGGGTCCCGGATGACGAAGGCGTCCTCCAACAGCGTCTCGAGCTCTTCGGGAGTTCGCGCTCCTCTCTTCATACCGCCCGAGATTAGGTCCGGCCAGGGCAGCTGCCCATTCCAGATTGGTGGTATTCCC
>DATADD010000023.1:0-16127 GCA_036258675.1 Actinomycetota bacterium
GGCGGCTCGGTCGCGCTCGCGGTCACGGCCACCGGGGGCGCGCCGGCGGGCGTGCGGGGCCGGCTCGCCCGTCGCATCGAGGCCGCCGTGGGCGCACCCGGAGCGGTGGAGGCGGTCGTGCCCGGAGGCGTCTTCTTGGACCAGAGGAGGGTCGCCGCCCTGTCCCTGTCGGGAGACGACGTCGTCCGAGGGCTCCGGTCCGCGCGCGCCGGCGGCGCGCCCCTGTTCGCCGACGCCTTCTCCGGCATCGCGGTGTCGTTCAACCGATATTGCTGATGCTGGGGGGCTATCTGTCCGGGTCAGAGCCCCTTTTGAGTGGGACCACGTTGCCGGCGTCCTGCTCTCGTGCCCAAACCGTGCCCCACAGGTCCGCCAACGTGCGCATGTCGGGCACGGTCATGTCCGGTGTCGCTTTCGCTTCTGGCGTGGCGCCGAAGCCGGATTTGTCGTGGCGGCGGTTGACCCAGACGGTGCTTAGGCCGAGCTGTTTGGCGGGGACGTGATCGTGGTAGAGGCTCTGCGCTACGTGGAGGATGCGCTCCCGCGACACCTCGATCATGTCGAAGGCGACTTCGAAGTTGTTCAGGTTCGGCTTGTAGCTGCGGGCCGTCTGGGCGCTGACGATCCAGTCGAAGGTGACGCCGAGGCGCTTGTTGGAGCGAGCGAAGAGGTCGTCGTCGCAGTTCGTGATGACGCCCAGCTTGAAGCGCTCCGCGAGCCGCCGCAGTGCGGCGGCTGAGTCCGGAAACGCCGGCCAGACGCCAACGGACTCGGAGAACTCGGCGACGTCCTGTTCGGACGGGGTGAAGCCGAAGTCGGCGCAGAGGCCGCGGAGCGAGCGCGCCAGGATCTCCCGGTACGAGACGTACTCGCCAACCTCGAGTGCGGCTTCGTGCTTGGCGTAGCGCTCGAGAAGCTCGTCCTCCTCGGCCTCGATGGCTTGCGGCGCGAGGACGGGCTGCAGCGCGTTGAGAATGCCGCGCTCCCAGTCGATCAGGGTTCCGTAGCAGTCGAAGGTGAGGGCATCGAAGCCACTGAAGTCGATCTCGCTCATCGGACTCTCCTGCCGGTGCGGGCGGCTGTCAGCCGATCACGAACCGACAGGCTTGATGGTGCCGACAGCGCTGCTTCTCGCATGGTGGTCTCCTTTCAGTCTCACACAGGCATCAGCTAGGCTCCAGATCGCGTCGGGGCGCCGGGGCCCGTCCCTCAGACGCTCGAACCGGCAGCGTCGAGGCGCGACGCATGACCGCCCTGCGCGCGCCGGTGCGCTTGCGTCCAGCCGCGGACGAGGGAGGTGGGCATGGTTGGACTCGTTGCTTGGGCTGTGGTCATCGGCGGCTTTCTCGTTGTGGAGGGCGTGGCGCTCGTGAGACCCCATGACCAGTGGCCCGCGCTCAGCGACGTCATGAGGATCGTCACGGCCAGCACCCTCGGGCGGTGGGCTCTGTTTGCTCTGTGGCTCTGGCTCGGCTGGCACCTCTTCGTGCGCGGGTGGCAGTTCTTCCTGCGCGCCCCCGCGCAGCCGAGAGCGCCGAACGCCGGTGCGGGGAGGTCGGCCGCCCTCGCTCCCGTCGCGATGGACGACCTCCTGCGACACGACGTCATCCCCTTGCTGTTCGTTTACGTCGCGGTGCTCGCGATGCTGCGCTACTGCGGGCGCGTGCTGCACGCGCAGCACGACGACTCGTCTCGGCGGAACGGAGCACGCGCATACCCGGAGCGCGGGTGGGGTCCCCTTCTGCGCCACATCGTCGTCACCTCGACGTGCGGCTACGTCCTCTTCGTCGTAGTGGTGGGTCTTGTCTACGGGCTCGTGGCGGAGGTCACGATGGAGTTCTTGCGCGACGCGGTCGTGGGCGGCAGCTTTCTCGCGTTCGTCGTGGCGGTTCCCTTCTTCGTTGCCCTGTCGTGGCTGACCAACATCGGACGGGCGCGTTGACCATCCGGAACCGCGCCCGAGGAATGGCGAAAACGCGTGCACAATCGACCCCATGAAGCCCCACGGGGTCCGGGGAAGATGCAGGTCAGAGCCGATGTGCGCCGGTCGGCGACCTAGGTGTCCTTTCGGCATCGCGGTGTCGTTCGCGCGCCTGGGCTGATGGACGTCGCCCGGGCCGCCCCCGTGTCGGGATGGCGCTACGCGGCCGGCGCCGCCTGCGGCCTCGCCGCGGTCGCGCTCGCCCTCCACTTCTCCGATCCCGCGCGCGCCGCGGGCGTCGCCAACTTCGGCGTGGTCTTCTCCTCGCTGCTGATCGAGGCGGTTCCCTTCATCGCCCTCGGGGCGGTGGTGTCTGCGCTGATCGAGGTGTTCGTTCCCGCGCGCCTGATCACCCGGCTCGCGGCGCTTCCGGCCTCCCTGCAGGTGCCGGCCTCGGGTCTCGCCGGCCTCTGCTTCCCCGTGTGCGAGTGCGGCTCGGTCCCGGTGGCGCGCCGGCTCGTCGCGAAGGGCCTCACGCCCGCGGCCGCGATCACCTTCATGCTGGCGGCTCCCGTCCTCAACCCGGTCGTGATCGCGTCCACTGCGATCGCGTACCGCGGGCGCGACAGCGTGTGGGCGATGGTCCTGGGCCGCGTCGGTCTCGGGCTGGTCGTCGCCATGGCGGCGGGCTGGGTCATGGCGCGCGCGAAGCCGGGGGAGCTCGTGCGTGCCGAAGCCCCGGCGCGCGCGCACGAAGGGCGGGCGGCCGGCTTCTTCGGACACCTCGCCGGCGACTTCGTCTTCATGGGCCGTTACCTCGTCCTCGGCGCCGCCATCGCGGCCGCGCTGCAGACCTTCGTGCCGCAGGACGTCGTCGCCTCGGTCGCCGACCTTCCTGTGATCGACCTCGCCGCGATGATGGGGCTCGCGTTCGTGTTGTCGTTGTGCTCCGAGTCGGACGCGTTCGTGGCCGCCTCGTTCGTGCAGTTCGGGGTCGGGGCGCAGCTCGCCTTCCTCGTCTTCGGTCCCATGGTCGACACGAAGCTCGCGGTGCTCTACACGGGGACGTTCTCGCGTGCGTTCGCCCGGACCGTCGTCGTGGTCGTGTTCGCGGTCACGCTCGCCGGCACCCTGTGGATCGAGGTTCTCCTCGGATGAGGACGTGGAGCCCCGACCGTCTCCTCTCCGCCGCCACCCTGGCGTCGTGGGCGGGGCTGTTCTGGTGGTTGCTCGCGTCGGGCAGGACGGCGCTGTACCTCTCCGGCCGCACGTCGTGGGTCGTCCCCCTCGGGGGGACCATCCTGACCGTGGCCGCGCTCGGCCGGCTGGCGTCGGCGCGCGCTCCCCGCCCCGAGCCCATCACGAAGCGGGGCGCGCTCGCGAGCGCGGCGGTCGTGCTCCCCGTGGTCGTCGTCGTGGCGCTCCCGCCCACGACCCTCGGCTCCTACGCGGCGGCGCGCCGCTCGACACTCGTTACCGCCGGCGGCTTCGGAAGCTCGCGCGAGGAGATCGCGTCCGGAGACGTCACCCTGTTCGACATCGCGGGCGCGTTCCGCTCCGGTGAGGCCATGCGCGCTCTGACCGCGCGCGCCGGAAGGGAGGTCTCCTTCACCGGTTTCGTCGACCGCAGCGAGGGGATGCCCGCCGAGGAGTTCCTCCTCACCCGCTTCCTCGTGTCCTGCTGCGCCGCCGACGCGCTGACCGTCCAGGTGCGCGTCGTCGGCGCGCCGCCGGGCCGCTTCGAGCAGGACGACTGGGTACGCGTCACCGGCGCGCTCTTCCCGTTGGGGGACGAGGTCATCGTGGACGCGTCCGACGTCTCCTCCGTGGCGCGTCCCGAGCACCCATACCTGGGCACCTGACGACACCTCCGGACGGGCCCCGCCCCGGCCCTATACTGCGGCCGCCGGCGACGTCGTCAACCAGCAGGGGGTCGAGTGCTGCGGATACTGATCATCGTCATCATCGTGATCGCGATCGCGTACTTCTTCTCCCGCCGGCGCTAGCGGGACCGCCGGGGGCCGGCGCGACCCGCGTGCTAGCCTGAGCCGGCACGACCCCCCGCTGGAGAACGGACCACCATGGCCCTGAGGATCCTCGGCGCGGCCGCGGCCGCGCTCCTGATCGCATACGCAATCGTTCGCTACCGGCGCGGCCAGCTGCGCCGCGGGGAGCTGCTCGCGGTCCTCCTCGCCGGCGCGGGTCTGTCCGTGGCCGCGCTCGCGCCCGACGTGCTGGACCCCCTGCTGTCCACGCTCGGCTTCGAGCCGGGCAACGAGCGGCGCATCATCGGCCTCCTCGTGCTCTCCAACCTGTTCACGCTCGCGCTCGTCTTCCGCGGCTTCGTACGCGACGACCAGCTCAGCAACGAGATCGGCGACCTCGTCGACTACATGGCGTTCCATCGCCTTGCGCAGGAGGAGCACGAGGCGATCGCAGGATCCTGTGCGGTCGTGATCCCCGCCTTCAACGAGGCGGAGAACCTGCCCGCCGTGCTGGGCGAGATCCCGGCGCGCGTGGAGGGCCTCCCCGTCGTGCCGATCGTGATCGCCGACGGGTGCACGGACGCAACCGAGGCCGCGGCGCGCAACCTCGGCGCGGTCGTGATCCGGCGCGATCTGCGACGGGGCTCGGGGGCCGCGGTTCGACTCGGCTACGAGGCCGCTCTGCACTACCGGGCCCGCGTCGTGGTCACGATCGACGGGGACGGGCAGCACGACCCCAAGGAGATGGAGGAGCTCGTGGCGCCGATCCTCGCGGGGCGCGCCGACATGGTGCAGGGATCGAGGATGTTGGGGTCGTTCGAGGTCGAGTCGCGCGCCCGCAAGCACGGAGTGATGTTGTTCGCATGGCTCATCACACTCCTCGCCGGCACGCGCATAACCGACCCCTCGACGGGCTACCGGGCGATCTCGGTCGAGGGGCTGAGGCGGCTCGACCTCCGCCAGGACCAGTTCTACGTCTCCGAGCTGATCCTCGACGGGGTTCGCAAGGGGCTGACCGTGACCGAGGTCGGCATCACGCTGCGGCGGCGCGCCTCCGGGCTCACGAAGAAGCCGGCGACCCTGCTCTACGCGTGGGGGTTCTCGCGCGCCATGCTCAAGACGTGGCTGCGCTGACCGGCGAACCGCGCGTCGCGGCGATCCCGTCTCGGTGTCCGCCGCACCCTTTCGTCCCCGAACCGGCTCACGAGGCCGTCGAGAGGTAGTAGTCCTCTCCGTCGTCGTCCCACTCGAGGTCTACGAACCCCTTGGCGCCGGCGGCCTTGACGAACTGCAGGAAGCCCCCGTAGCCGAACTCCTTCTCGGAGAACCCCGGCCGGCGGCGCCGGAGCTCGTTCTTGAGGCCGGACAGCGGCGGCGGACCGGAGCGCTTCTCGAGCTCTGCCACGACGTCGCGCAGCAGGCCGAAGGCGGCCTCCTCGCCGGCACCGTTCGAGGAGAAGTCGACGACCGGATCGCCCTCCGAGCTGCCCGCCCGAAGCTCGATCGCCCCCGTCCCCGCGACATGGCGCATGAGCTCGCCCCACGCCCGGAAGCCGTAGTCGCTCTCGGAGAAGGTCGGGTCCTTGCGCAGGATCGCCCGCTTTATCGTCGACGACAGCACCGGGCCGTCCATCGAGCGCTGCAGTCCCGCCAGGGTGCGCGTGACGAGCCGGGCGATCTCGGCGGCGTCCGACGTGCCTCCCGCGTCGTCGTCCTCTTTCGCCCCTCGCCCCCGGCGGCGCCGCGACCTGCCCTCGCCCGAGCCGCGCCCGAGCAGGGACTCGTAGAAGAGGAACTCGTCGCAGGCGCCGGGAAGCAGCTCCGACGTCGAGCCCTCGACCCCTACGCCGATCACCCGCTTGTTCAGCTCGCGCAGCTTGAGGACGAGCGGCGTGAAGTCCGAGTCCCCCGAGGCGATCACGAACACGGTCACGAAGTCGCGCTGCCACGAGAGCTCGACCGCGTCCACGGCGAGCTTGATGTCGGCCGCGTTCTTGCGCACCATGCCGGTGCGCTGAGGGACCTCGATCATCTCGATGCGCTGCGAGAGCAGGTTCTCGCGGTGCTCGGAGAAGAGGTTCCAGTCCGCGTAGGCGCGCCGCACCACGACCCGTCCGCGCACCGACAGCGCCTCCATGATCACGCCCATGTCGATCTGCTGGCCGCGGTCCCGCGCGCCGATGGCGAGGTTCTCGAAGTCAACGAACAGGGCTATGCGTTCCTCGTCGCCGGCCATGCGGCCGTCACCTCCTCCACGTAGGGGGGATCATCCACGACGCGCACCGCCACCTCGCCGCGCGCGAGGGCGAGCAGGCACTCCCCCGCGAGCTCCCGCCGCCACCCCCGCAGGACCCGGTGGCGTCCCGGGTCGTCGTTGTCGGAGAACGCGTCCACGAGCACCGCCTCGAGCTCGGCGCGCGTCGCGACCAGCTCGGGCGCCACGCGCGCTCGTTCGGCGCGAGCCCGGAGCACCGCGTCGGCAAGACCCACCGACACGCGCGCGCGGGCCGCGACGTCGCGCGGGGCGGCGCGGCCGTCGAGGCCGATCGGGTCGGCGCGCCGGCCCCGCTCGATCGCAGCCATGATCTCGCCGCCGGAGCGCTCGGCCTCCTTGGCGTTGAGGCCCCTGATGGACTTGAGGGCTCCGGTGCTCGAGGGCTGGCGGCGCGCGATCTCGATCAACGTGGGGTCCTTCACGAGCCAGCCCCGCGGCACGTCGCGACGCGCCGCGGTGCGCTCCCGCCACGCGGCGACCTCGCGCAGCACGGCGGTCTGCCGCGGGGTCAGCGCGCCTCTCCCGGCGACCTTCCTCCACGCCTCGTGGGGGGCGACGCCGTAGGACTCCGCTTGCTCGAGAGGGGCCATCTCGTCGCGCACCCAACCCGTGCGCCCGAGCGCCTCCAGCTCCCGCTCGAGCCGCTCGCACATGGCGGAAAGGTAGCGGACGTCGTCCGCGGCGTAGCTCATCTGCTTCTCGGTCAACGGCCGCCGGCACCAGTCCGTATAGGACTCCCCCTTGACGAGCAGGGTCCCGGTGAGGAGCTCGACGAGTCGTCCGTAGGGAAGGGACGCGCCGTAGCCGGCGAAGCCGGCCGCGAGCTGCACGTCGAAGACGTTGCGCGGGACCACTCCGAAGGCCTCGTGGAAGATCTCGAGGTCCTGCTTGCCCGCATGGACGATCACCTGGACGCTCTCGTCGCCGATCAGCTCCGCGATGCCCGACAGGTCGCCGCCGCCGAGGGGGTCGACGAGCTCGATCCCGTCGCCCGCCGCCACCTGTACGAGGCACAGCCTCGCCCGGTACGTGCGCTCCCTCATGAACTCCGTGTCGAGCCCGATGCGGCCGTGTGCGCGCGCGGCCGCGACGAGCCGGTCGACCGCCGAGGTCGAGGTGATCGGCTCCGCGCTCCCCCTCAGCTCGGTGCCCCCTCGCGCCGGCCGGACACTAGGACCTCGGGAGACCGAGCTCGCGCGCGATCAGCATGCGCATCACCTCGGAGGTGCCCTCGCCGATCTCGAGCACCTTCGCGTCGCGGTAGTGGCGACACACGGCGAACTCCTCCGTGTACCCGTACGCCCCGTGGATCTGGACCGCGTCGCGCGCCGCGTCCACGGCGGCCTCCGAGGCGAACAGCTTGGCCATCGCCGCGGCCCGCGTATAGGGCCGGCCCGCCTCCTTCAGCCACGCGGCTCGGTAGTACGCGTGCCGGGCAAGCTCCGTCTTGGTGGCCATGTCCGCGATCTTGAACTGGACGGCCTGGTGCCCCCCGATGGACTTGCCGAAGGCGGTGCGGTCGCGCGCGTACCGCAGGCTCTCGTCGAGGCACCCCTGCGCGAGCCCGACCGCGAGCGCGGCGATCGCGATCCGCCCGTCGTCGAGGATGCGAAGGAAGTTCTTGAACCCCTCGCCGCGCTCGCCGAGGAGGTTGTCGACGGGCACGCGGCAATCCTGGAACGCCAGCTCGTGGGTGTCGGAGTGCCACCACCCCATCTTGTCGTAGTCGGAACCGACGACGAACCCGGGCGTGTCGCGCGGCACGACGATGGCCGAGATCTCCTTGCGCCCCTCGAGGGTTCCCGTCACCGCCGTGATCGTCACGAGCGAGGTGATGGGCGTGCCCGAGTTCGTGATGAACGACTTGGAGCCGTTGACCACCCACTCGTCGCCCTCGAGCCGCGCCGTGGTCCCCGTCGCGCCCGCGTCGGACCCGCCCCCGGGCTCCGTCAGCCCGAAGCCGGCGAGCGCATCCCCGGCGGCCAGCGGAGGCAGCCACTCCTTCTTCTGCTGCTCCGTGCCGAAGCGAAAGATCGGCATGGAGCCGAGGCCGACGGCGGCCTCGAGCGTGATCGCGAGCGACGAGTCGACGCGCGCGATCTCCTCGATCGCGAGGCACAGCGTGAGGAAATCACCGTCGCCCCCGCCGAGCTCCTCGGGGTAGACGATGCCGAACAGGCCCAGCTCGGCCATGCGGGACACCGCCTCCATCGGCAGCTCCCGCGCCCTCTCCCACCGCGCGACGTTCGGCCTGATGAAGTCGTCGACGAAGGAGCGCACGGCCGCAACGAAGTCACGCTGCTCGACGGATAGCTCGAGGTCCACGCCGAAAGCCTATCCGCCCCCCGCGCGCGAGCCCGGCCCGGGCGCGGGGCTAGGGACCGATCAGGACCGAGCCGGTCAGCTCGTGCGAGCCGCGCTCGAGGTCGAGCGTCACGGAGTCGGTCTCGGTGGAGCCCGCATCCACCTCGCCTATGTCGACGGGGATCGTCGTGCCGTCGAGGACCAGCTTGACCGTCCCCTGCCACAGGTGCTCGCTGTTGTTCGTGATCGGCACGACCATCTCCATCCGGTCGCGGGTCACGGCCCGCGTGCCGAGATCGAGTGACAGGCCTCCGCAGATGCCCGCCGTGTCGCGGCCGAAGGTGGTGGAGGTGACCGCCTCCGGCGCGCTCCCGGCGGGCGGCACGATGAGCGTGAACGGGGTGCGCGCCTCGTCCCGGCACGTGAGCACGTGGGTGAGACCCCGCAGCGACGACATCCCTATGGGGATGAGGAACGCGCCGAGGAGCGCGAGCAGGGCGACGCGCGACCTCAGGATCGAGGGCAGGGCGATGGGGGCGGTGAGGTCGACTGTGGCCATGTCTGTCCTGTGGGCCCGTCTACGAGGGGGGCGCCGTGCGGAGACAGGTTAGTGAGGCGCGAGAGGCGAGCGTATCCCCCGAACGGGGATACAAAACGACCCGATGTAGTCGCTCGAACGTCTCGAAACGGGCCGGTCCCTGACGTAGATTCCTGACGCGATGCAAGCCCTTGGAGTCTCGAGCCTTCAGGACATCGGCTATGCCCGCGCGCGCCGCTTGATCCTGTCGATCGGTCTGGCCGTTCTGGCGATCACCGCGGCCGTCATGTACGCGCGCCGTGTCGACACCGCAGAGGTGGTCGGGACGCTGCTGTACATGGGTGTCTTCGTCGGCTTCGTGTTCTGGAAGGTGCCCGGCGGGATCGCCGCCGGGGTCGGAGCCGCCCTCGCCTACGCTGCGCTGCGCTACCCCGCGATCGACGCCGTGGGGGTCGCCCGCTTCGGCGCGCTGCTGCTGTCGCGCGCGCTCGCCTACGTCACGTTCGGCACGATCGGCGGGTGGGCCACCCAGCAGCTCGAGGGCTCGCTCGCCAAGCTGGAGCTGTACGACCAGATCGATGACTCGACCGGTCTCTACAACGCACGCTTCTTCGTCGAGGACACCGACCTCGAGATGTCGCGCTCCACGCGGTACAACACCATCTTCTCGGTGGCGGTGGCGGACATCCCCGCCGTCTCCATCGATCGCCTCTCGCGCCGGCAGAGGGCGTCCCTGCTGCGCAGCCTCGGCGGGCTCCTGCAGCGCAGTGTGCGCAACGTCGACCGGCCCGTGTTCGCGACCGACCGCGCGCGCCACCGGATCGCGGTCGTGCTGCCCGAGACGGGGGCCGAGGGCGCGCGCGTGTTCGCCGAAAGGCTCGCGGCGCGCATCGCGGAGCTGCTCGGTCAGACGGGCGCGGTCGAGCACCTCGCGCTCACGTACCCGGGAGACGACGAGCGCCTCGTCGAGCTGCGCCGCGAGTTCGAGGCCATCGACAGGGCCGAGCACCCCGAGGCCGCCGAGCTCTCGAGCCGCTGAGCGGCGCGCCCCGCGGCGCGCCTCCCCTGTGCTATCTCACTCAACCGCGCCGCGGGAGCGACGGGGCCCGGTGCGGCGGATGTCGCGATCGCAGGGGCGGGAGGAGCGGGAGCGCGATCGGGCCCTGGCGGCCTTCGGAGCGATGAGGAAGTGGGCTCAGCAGCGCGGCATGCGCAGGCGAGTGCCGGGGTCGCGGCGCTGCTCGAAGATCACCGTCACCCACATGCGGCCCCGCTTCTTGACGACGCCGACGCCGCTGTGCCTGTATCCCGAGCGCAGGATGTTGTGCCGGTGCGGCGCCGAGTTCATGAAGGCGCGGTGCAGGGAGCCGACCGCCCCGCCCATGCCCACGTTCTCGCCCAGGTAGCTCCACCTCGTCACGCGGCGCCCCAGCGTTGCCTGGGGGGTGTGGTGCAGCAGGTTGCGCCGCGCCATCTCCTTGGCGTGCTTGCGCGCGACCTTGGACAGCTCGGGGTCGAGGCTCAGCTTGCGGACGTTGGATGAACGCCGCGCCTTGTTCATCTTGCGGGAGAACTTCTTCTCCGGTCGCTTGACCCGCCAGCAGCGCGAATCGCGCCCGCGCATGACGGGGTCGCCGTCCAGGCGCGGACCGGTCTCGGCGTAGAAGAGGGAAGCAGCGAAGAGCGCGAGCAGCAGGAGCGCCACGACGGGGCGCGGGGCCGCCACCCGAGCGAACGAGGGGCGCGCCCCCGGACGCAGTGCCATGTCGTGTTTGTCGGCATCGCGGGTGCGCGGTTGAGCAGGTAAAAGATGGTTCGCGCGCTCACGCCTCCCGGGGAGCGATCCGCACGACGACGCTCCCGGCGGCGACCGTCTCGCCCCGCGGCACGATCTCCGACACGGTCCCGGCGACCGGGGCGGCGAGCACCGTCTCCATCTTCATCGCCTCCAGGACGGCCACCGGGGCTCCCGCCTCGACCTCGTCCCCGACCCCGACCAGGGTGGTCGCGATCGTCCCCTGCATCGGGGCAACGGCGCCCATGGGCGCCGTGGCGCCGGTTGCAGCGCCCCCCGCGGAGGCCGCCATCGCGGGGTGCCACAGCCGAGCCGCCCGGCCCTCCACGAGCAGCGTCCGGGGCGCCTCGCCCCCGTCCGCGGGGCGCGCCCGCAGCGGCTCGAGGACCCCGGAGCGCTCGACCGTCGCGACCGTGTGGATCCCGGCGCGGAACTCCTCCGAGCCCACCAGCAGGCGCTGGGCGGGCAGCGTCGTCGCCACGCCCTCGACCCGCATCTCGTGCAGGGCTCGCAGCATCCGACGGCGGGCCTGCTCCCGGGTCGAGCCGCGCGCGATGACCTTGGCGATGAGGGAGTCGTAGGCGCGCGGGACCGTGTCGCCGGCGCGGTAGCCGGAGTCGACGCGGACGCCCGGCCCCGCGGGCTCCCTCAGGTCGTCGAGGCGGCCGGGGCTGGGGGCGAACCCGGCGGCGGGGTCCTCCGCGTTGATGCGGCACTCGATCGCGTGCCCGCGCGGCTCGAGCTCGGCCTGCCCGAACCCGAGCGGCTCGCCCGCCGCGACGCGCAGCTGGGCCTCGACGAGGTCGACCCCGAAGACCTCCTCCGTCACGGTGTGCTCCACCTGGAGCCGGGCGTTGACCTCGAGGAAGTAGAAGGCCCCGTCCCGGTCGAGGAGCATCTCGACCGTGCCCGCGCCGACGTACCCGCAGGCCTTGGCGATCGCCATCGCGGCCTCCCCCATCTCGGCCTCGGGGCACGGGCGCGGGGGAGGCGTCTCCTCCACCAGCTTCTGATGGCGCCGCTGCAGCGAGCAGTCGCGCACCCAGAGCCACAGCGCCTCGCCGGGGTGCGGGGCGAGGACCTGCACCTCGACGTGCTTGGGGGCCTCGAGCAGGCGCTCGACGTAGACGTCGGCCGCGCCGAAGTGGGCCTCGGCCTCGCGCCGCGCCCCCTCGAGGGCGGCGGCGACGTCGTCGGCGGCCCGGGCGATCCGCAGGCCGCGCCCGCCCCCTCCGCCCGCCGCCTTGAGCGCTATCGGGTAGCCGTGCGCGGCGGCGAACGAGGCCGCCTCGGACGCCGAGGCGACCGGCCCCGGCGACCCGGGAACGACCGGGACGCCCGCGGCGAGCGCGATCCGCCGCGCGTTGACCTTGTCCCCGACCGCCCGGGCGACGTCGGGGGGCGGGCCCACCCACGCCAGTCCCGCCGAGATGACCGCCTCGGCGAAGCCCGCGTTCTCGGCGAGGAAGCCGTACCCGGGGTGGACGGCGTCGGCGCCCGTCGCGCGCGCGGCCTCCACGAGGGCGCTCGGGTCGAGGTAGGCGGCGCCTGAGAGCGCCACCGCGGTCGTGGCCATCGCGACGTGGCGGGCGCCCGCGTCGACGTCGGAATGCACGGCCACCGTCTCGATCCCGAGGTCGGCGCACGTGCGCGCGATGCGAACGGCGATCTCGCCCCGGTTGGCGATCAGGACGCGCGCGAACACGCGATCACCCGCCCGCGCGCGGCGCCTCGGCCGGCCGCGCCGGCGCGAGGCGGGGACCCGCCCTCAGCACCCGGCTCGGCAGCGGCGAGGCGACGAGCTCCTGGGCGAGGCGCGCCGCGTCGAGCAGCGCGCCGAGGTCGACGCCGGTCTCTATGCCCATGTCGTCGAGCATGTGCACGAGGTCTTCGGTGGCGACGTTGCCCGTGGCCCCCGTCGCGAACGGGCTGCCCCCGAGGCCGCCGACGGACGAGTCGAGATAGTCGACGCCGAGCCCGAGCGCGGTCACCGCGTTGGCGAGCGCGGTCCCGCGCGTGTCGTGGAAGTGCATGTTGATGTCGAGGCGCGGCAGCGCGCCCCGGACCGCCTCGACGACCTCGACGACGCGGCGCGGGGTGGGTGCGATCTCGTACGGCGACACGACCGGGATGGCGACCCCGGGGGCGACGTCGCCCTCGTAGGGACAGCCGAACGCGGTCGAGATCGTTCCCTCGACGGCGATCCCCGCCCCGCGCGCGACGTCGGCGACCTCCTCCACGTCTCGCAGGGACTCCGACACGGTGCGCCGGACGTTGGCCATGTTGTAGGAGTCGGTCGCAGCCACGAACACCTGGAGGGCATCGGCGCCGGCCTCCACCGCGGCCTCCGCCCCGCGCCGGTTGGGGACGAGCGCGGAGTAGACGACGCCCGGGCGCCGGCGCAGGCGCGCCCACACTTCGGCCGCGTCGGCCATCTGCGGCACCGCCTTGGGCGACACGAACGAGGCCGCCTCGATGCGGCGGAGCCCGGCGAGCGCGAGCGCCTCGATAAGGCGGACCTTGTCGTCCGTGGCGACCGGGTGTCGCTCCGCCTGGAGCCCGTCGCGCGGGCCCACCTCCCGCACGCGCACCGAGCGAGGCCACGTCAGCGGCCCGTCCACCGCGGCTCCCGCTTGTCGTTGAACGCCGCGATCCCCTCCGCCCGGTCCTCGCTCGCGACCACGACCCTCCAGGCCGCCTGCTCGACCTCGAGACCGGGGCCGAGGGGCGTGGCCCCCGCGGCGTCGATCGCGCCCTTGGCGGCGCGCACGGCGACGGGCGACGACCGGCACACCGCCCGCGCCAGCGCCATCGTCGCGGCGCGCAGCTCGGAGGCGGGAACCACCTCGTTGACCAGCCCCCACGCGCGCGCCTCCTGCGCGCTCAGTCTCCGTCCGGTGAACACGAGCTCCTTGGCGCGCGCGGGGCCGACCGCGCGCGCGAGCAGCTGGGTGCCGCCGCCCGCCGGCAGCAACCCCGCGCGCGCCTCGGGCAGCCCCATCTCGGCGTCCTCGGACGCGACGACGAGGTCGCACGACAACACGAGCTCGAAGCCGCCGCCGAGCGCGAGCCCGCGCACCGAGGCGATCGTCGGCTGCGGCATGTCGCGCGCGGCCGCGAACAGCGCCCGCATGCGGATCCTGTTGCGGTGGAAATCCTCCAACGTGAAGCGCGCCCGCTCCTTGAGGTCGGCTCCCACGCTGAAGGCGCGCTCGCCCGCTCCGGTCAGCACCACCGCGCGCGCCGAGGGGTCGCCCGCCACCCCCGAGAGCGCGGCGGCGAGCTCCTCGGCGGCCGCTTCCGAGATCGCGTTGAGCGCCTCGGGGCGCGCCAGCGTCACGAGCGCCACCGCGCCGTCCCTGCCGAGCTCGACCCCGGCGCTCACACCGGAGGCACGCCGTGGCGGCGCTCCGAGAAGCCGCGGTGCTTGCGGCCGCACGCGTCGAAGCGCCGGATGAGCTCCGCCCGCAGGTCGTCGGGTTCGACGATCGCGTCGACGACGTTCTCGGACGCCAGGTGCACGATGTCGATATCGGCCTCGTAGTCGGCCCGCTTGGCCGCGACGAAGCGCTCCCGCTCGGCCGGGTCCTCGATCGCCTGGATCCTGTTGAAGAACACGGCGTTGACGGCCGGCTCCGGGCCCATGACCGCGATGCGCGCGGTCGGCAGCGCGATCGTGGCGTCGGGCTCGAACCCGGGTCCGGACATCGCGTAGAGGCCCGCCCCGTACGCCTTGCGCACGACGACGCAGATCTTGGGGACGGTCGCCTCGGAGACCGCGGTGATGAGCTTCGCCCCGTGCCGGATGATCCCCTGGCGCTCGACCTCCGTGCCGATCATGAACCCGGGCACGTCGCACAGGAACAACAGCGGGATGTTGAAGGCGTCGCAGAGCCACACGAAGCGCGCCGCCTTGTCCGCGGAGTCCACGAACAGGACGCCGCCGCGCGCCGCGGGTTGGTTGGCCACGACGCCCACTGCGCGCCCCTCGAGGCGCGCCAAGCCGGTGACGATCTCGGGGGCGAACGTCGGCTTTATCTCGAAGAACGAGTCCTCGTCGACGATGCCGGCGACGAGCCCGTACATGTCGAACGCGGCCGCCTCGTCGTGCGGGACGAGCGACGCCAGCGAGCCCCGGTAGGCGGCGGGACGACCCTCCGCGCGCGGCGGGTCGTCTCGGAAGCTCTGTCCGAAGAAGCCGAGATAGGCGCGCGCGGCCTCGATCGCGGCCTTCTCGTCGGCCACCAGGAGGTCGCCGCACCCCGACACCTCGCAGTGCATGCGGGCGCCGCCCATCTCCTCGAGAGTGACGCGCTCCCCGATCACCTCCTCCGCCATGCGAGGCGACCCCAGATACATCGACGCGTTGCCCTCGACCATGATGACGACGTCGCAGAAGGCGGGGATGTACGCGCCGCCGGCTGCGGAGGGGCCGAACAGGCAGCAGACCTGCGGCACGCGCCCCGACGCCTGGACCTGGTTGTAGAAGATGCGCCCCGCCCCCCGGCGCCCCGGGAACAGCTGGACCTGATCCGTGATGCGAGCGCCCGCGGAGTCGACGAGGTAGACGATCGGGTGCTCGTGACGGCGCGCCAGCTCGATGATGCGGACGATCTTCTCCACGGTCCGGGCGCCCCACGATCCCGCCTTGACCGTCGCGTCGTTGGCCATCACCGCGACCGGACGCCCTCCGATGCGCCCGACCCCGGTGACGACGCCGTCGGCGGGAAGATCTCCCGCGAGCGCGTTCACGAGAAGGCCGTCCTCGACGAAGCCGTCGGCGTCGTCGAGCAGCAGCGACAGGCGCTCGCGCGCGAACATCTTGCCCTGCTGGGCGAGCCGCTCGTGGTAGCGGGGCGCGCCTCCGGAACGGGCGCGGCGCGCCGCCGCGGCGACGTCGCGTCGCCCCGGCTCCTCCACCTCCGGGTGTTCCCCTAGCGGCTGGGACGGAACACGACCGCCCAACCCTCGATCACGCCTCGGCCCGGGACGCGCCGGCGGCCGCGCCCTCGGGCGGCGCGCTGTGCGACGTGGCGCTCTCGCTGGAGCTGCGCGACCCGCAGCCTCTCCACCTGGCCCGCCACTCAGGCGAGGTGCGAGATGTACGACAGCTGCACTTCATCACCCGTCTCGGTCGACGTCGCACGCATCCTAATCGGCGGCCCCACCGGCCCCCTGGAGGGCGGCTCGCAGCGCCGAGAACGCCTCCGCGAGGTCCTCGATGCGGTAGTGGGCGTTGAGCCCGCTCGGGTTCGGCAGCAGCCACGCGCGCGCGCCGCCGACGGTCTCGTCCAGGGGGCCCGCGGTCG
>DATADD010000024.1:0-8243 GCA_036258675.1 Actinomycetota bacterium
GCGACGGCGACGACCCTGTCGCCGAGGTGAACGATCGCCTCACCGCCCTCGACGAGGCCGTTCAGCGCCTCGAGGACGCCCGCGCGCGGGCGGAGGCCGCCGAGCTGGAGCGAGACCGCCTGGAGGCGTCGTGGAGCGCGCTCGGGGATCGGCGCGCCGCCATCGCCCATGCGCTCACTCACGTGGCGAGCGTCCTGGGGCAGGCGCTCCTGCCGGCGGGTGCGGGGGCCGCGGAGCTGCGCGACCACGCCGCCGCCCTCGGTGAGGCGCTCGCGGCCGCGCGCGAGGGAGCGGGGGCAGCGCTCGCGGACGCGGAGGCCGCGGGTCGCGACGTGACGTCGCGGTTGCGAGAGCTGCGCGCCTCCCTCGAGGTCGACCCGGACGTTGCCCTCGAGATCCCCTGGGGTGAGGCGGTGGAGCAGCGCGGTGTCGCGGCGGAGGCGGTCGCCCGACTCGAGAGGCAGGCCGCGCAGGCCGTCGAGCTCGAGCGGGAGCGCGCTGCCGCGGCCTCCCGGGCGGCGACCTACTCCCAGCTGTACGAGGACCTCGCGAACACGAGGTTCGTCGACTTCCTCCTCGAGGACAAGCGGCGGGTGCTGTCGGAGCTCGCGACCCAGCAGCTGAAGGAGATGACCGGGCGCTACAGGTTCGACGACGACGGCGCCTTCCGCATAGTCGACGAGCTCAACGCCGACGACGTGCGCAGCGTGGACACGCTCTCGGGAGGAGAGACCTTCCTCGCATCGCTCTCGCTTGCACTCGGGCTCGCCGAGGCGGTGACGCGCCACGGCGGACGGCTGCGCTGCTTCTTTCTCGACGAGGGCTTCGGGTCGCTCGATCCGGAGTCGTTCGACAGGGCCCTGGACGGGATCGAGCGCATCGTCCGTCAGGACCGCCTCATCGGCCTCGTGTCCCATGTGGCCGCGCTCGCCGACCGGATCCCCGACAAGATCGTGCTCGAGCGCTCCGACGAGGGCATGAGCCGTATCGCCCAAGGCGCGGGTAACCTCGCCTGAGGCCGGGCCGCGCTCCTGGGAGGCACGGAGCCGGACGCGCTGGAGCAGAGGAGACGGATGAACCAGAAGCTTTTCACCTCCCGGGCGGACCGGCTCAGGGACGCGACCGTGCTGGCGATCTTCCGGACCGCGGCCGCCGAGCACGCCGTCGAGGGCATCGGAGCCGCGGTGCGAGGGGGGTTCGAGGCGGTCGAGGTGACCATGAACACGCCCAACGCGACCGACGCCCTCGCCGAGGTCGCGGGCCGGATCGACGCGATCGTCGGCGCGGGCACGATCGTGGCGCCCGAGCAGGTGAAAGAGGCGTACGACGCAGGCGCCGAGTTCGTGGTCACCCCCGTGGTCGTGCCGGAGGTCGTGGAGGCGGCGCACGAGCTATCGCTGCCCGTGTGCATGGGGGCGTCGACCCCCACCGAGATCTGGCTCGCCCGGCGCACCGGCGCGGACTGGGTCAAGGTCTTCCCCGCGGAGCGACTCGGCGGCCCGGACTACATCGCCGACGTGCTGGGGCCGCTCGACGGCACGCCGATCCTCGTCACCGGCGGCATCACTCCGGAGAACTATCTCGGCTACCTCGACGCCGGCGCCGAGCTCGTGGGGTTCGCCGATCATGTCTTCGACCCCGACCTCGCCGCCCGGGGGCGCTTCGACGAGATGGAGCGGCGCGCGATCGACGTCTGCCGCAGGCTCGACATCTACGCGACCGAGCAGCAGTCGTAGCCGCGGCGTGGAACGACGGCGGCTGGGACGGCTCGAGCACCGCAGCTCCGTTGTGATCTACGGGGGAGCGGCGCTCGCCGAGGTGACGCAGGACGAGGCCGACGCCTCCATCTCGTACGCGCTCGAGAGCGGGATCAATCACTTCGACACGGCCGCGGACTACGGCGACTCCGAGCTGCGGCTGGGCCCGTGGATGGAGCGGCTGGGGGCCTCTGTCTTCCTCGCGACGAAGACCGGCGAGCGGACCAGGGACGGCGCGCGCCGCAGCATCGAGGCGTCGCTCGAGCGCCTGCGCGTCGACCGCGTCGACCTTCTCCAGCTGCATGCGATCGGCGACGAAGCCGAGCTCGACGCGGTGACGGCGAGGGGCGGCGCCCTGGAGGCCGCGATCGAGGCGCGCGACGAGGGCCTCGTCGGGGGCATCGGGATCACGGGCCACGGCCACGGCGCGCCCTCGACCCACCTCGAGGCGCTGAGGCGCTTCCCCTTCGACACCGTGCTCACGCCTCTCAACTACGTCCTCTATGGGAGGGAGCCGTACCGGCGCAACTACGACGCGCTCGCCGCCGAGACGACGCGCCAGGACGCCGCCCTCTTGATCATCAAGGCGCTCGCCAAGAACCTGTGGGGCGAGGGCGAGCCGGCCCCATACACGACGTGGTACGAGCCGCTGGAGGAGCAACGGCGCATCGATGCCGCGATCGCGTTCGTGCTCGCCCGCCCCGAGGTCGCGGGGCTCGCGGCCGCAGCGGACGTGAGGCTGCTGCCCCGGATCGTCGAGGGTGAACGGCGCGCCGAGACGATGTCGGGTGAGGAGATCGACGCCGTCCTCGGCGGGGTGCCGGAGTATGCATCCACGTTCGAGCCCGCCTCGGGGCGCGCCGTGCCCGAGTGGCTCGACATCTGATCCCTCTCGCAACGTGAGGCCGCTGTCCGCTCCTCCCGGCCGTCTCCTCACGGCCTTGGTGTGCTCGCTCGCGCTCGCTGCCGCCGGGGCGCACTCGGTCGCGGCGACGTCCTCCCCGCGGCCCGCGACGGTCCCACTGACGCGCGGCGGCACCGTTCACGACGTGACCGAGCACCGCGTGGACCTCCCCTTGGCGGCGACGCACGTCGCGTTCTCGTGGCGAGGGGACGCCCGGGACGTGCGGTACCGCGTCGCCGCGGGGCCGTGGCGGCGGGCGCCCGCGGACCACGCCCTCGCGTCGGGGCCGCGGCGGTTCAGCGGAGTGGTCTCGGTGGGGCGCATCGCGTCCCTGGAGTGGCGCGGCCCCCGGCGGACGTCCGTGCGCGACCTGGAGGTGCACTACATGAACACGCTCGACGGGCCCCGCCGGGAGGTTCGTGGTGTCTCCGAGAGCGCGCGCGCCGACGGCCTCCCCCGCGTCGTGACTCGCGCGGAGTGGGGCGCCGACGAGTCGATCAAGAGATCGCGGGGCGGGTGCAGGCGGCGCTTCTTTCCCCTGCGGCAGATCTTCGTGCACCACACCGCGGGCTCGAACCGGGACCCCCATCCCGAGGCGACGATGCGCGCGATCTACTACTTCCACACCGTCACGAGAGGCTGGTGCGACGTCGGCTACAACTTCGTGATCGGACCCGGCGGCCGCATCTTCGAAGGGCGGTGGGCGCGCCGCTTCGACCCGGGGGAGACGCACGATTCGGAGGATCCCTCGGGCAGGGTCGCCCGCGGCGCCCACGTGGCGGAGTTCAACTCGGGAAGCGTCGGCATCGGGCTCATGGGCAACTTCTCGACGACCGACGTGCCGCGCGCGATGCGGCGGGCGCTGGTGAGCGCGGTCGCGTGGGAGGCGGCGCGTCACGGCCTCGACCCGCGCGCCCGCCGCGTCTACATCAACCCCGAGACCGGCCTCCGCAAGCGCCTCCCGGTGGTGGCGGGGCACCGCGATGCGGGCCAGACCTCGTGCCCGGGAGGCAACCTCTACGCTCGCTTGGGCCGCATCCGTCGCGCTGCGGCGCGCGCCGTGGCGGAGCGGCCCCGCACGCGCGCGCGGCTCTCGATCGAGCCCGGCAAGGTCGCCGTGGGTGCGGTCGCGACCGTGAGCGGCGAGCTGCGAACGCGACGAGGCGCTCCGGTGCCGGGGCGCACCCTGAGGCTGTACCGCAAGGGAGGCCGGGGGTGGCGCGTGCTCGACGAAGTAACGACGTCGCCCGGGGGGCGCTTCTCGACCTCGTTCGCGCCGCGCCGGAGCCTCAGGATCGCCGCCGACTTCGAGGGGGGCGACGCGATGTGGGGCTCGAGCAGCGGCGCCGTGCGCCTTCGCGTTCGTCCGCGCGTGTCGCTCGCGACCGTGGGGGGCCGCGTCGACGCGGACGGCGTCGCGCACTTCCCCGCGGGGACAAGACGGGTCACGCTCCAGGGATCGATCGCTCCGAGCAAGCCGCGTGTGACGGTGAGGGTGTCGCGCCTCCACGACAACGGCGGGCTGTCGATGGTGCGCCGTGCTCGGGTCGGGGTCGGATCGGATGGGTCCTACCGGGCGCGCGTGGTGCTGCCCGCCGCGGCGCGGCGCAGCAGGTTCCGCGCCCGGACGTGGTTCCGGGGCGACAGGAGGCACGCGGTCGCGCGCAGCAGGATCGTTGCCTTCGTGGTCGGCGGTGGCTGACATCGCTGCCTCCGCGCGCGCGGGCGACACCGTGGCGCGGATGATTTCGTTCGTGCAGGCGATGGAGGAGGCGACCAGCACCGACCTCGTCGTATTCCGCCACGGCGTGGCGCTGTTCAACTCGGACTTCCCCCGCTCGTGGGCGCACAACTTCCTGCGCGTCGAGCCGACCGGGCGCGCGCCGAGCGCCGAGGAGCTCGCGGCCGAGGCCGACCGGCTCCAGGGAGACAGGGGGCTCGCTCACCGGCAGATCGTCGTGCGCGACGAGGGGCTCGGGGGCCGCCTCGAGCCGGCCTTCCGCGACCGGGGCTGGCTCGTGGACCGGCTCGTGTACATGATCCACCGGCGCCCCTCCGACCGGGTCGCGGACACATCCATCGTGGCCGAGGTCTCCTTCGACGAGGCGAAACCGGCGCTCGAGGCGTTCGTGCGGGGATCGGGCTACGGCGACTCGGACGAGACGGTGCGCCAGCTCGTGGAGCGAACGCTGCTTACGGCGCGGGCCTCGAACGTGAGGCACTTCGCGGTCGTGGTCGAGGGCCGGATCGCGAGCACCTGCCAGCTCATCTCCGGCAACGGAACGGCGCAGATCGAGGACGTCTCCACCTTCGAGGAGTTCCGCAACCGCGGGTTCGCGCGCGCCACCGTGCAGCGCGCCCTCGACGTTGCGCGCGCGGACGACTACGATCCCATCTTCCTCGAAGCCGACCGCGACGACTGGCCGCGCCGGCTGTACGAGCGCATGGGGTTCGACCCCGTCGCCCACACCTTCAGCTTCACTCGCCCTCCCGACGCCTCCTGACCCCTCCTGCTCCGAAGGGAACCGGCCCCGGCGCGGCGGTGTATCGGACCCGTAGCCGCGGACAGAGTCCTGACAAGGTCGGGAAGGAGCCGTCATGTCGCGCTGGTCGAAGATCGCGCTCGTCGTCCTCGTCGGAGGGGGATCGCTGGTTCCGCTGCCCTCCGCGTCGGCCGGAGGGTTCTGCTCGGGGCACGGGGGCGAAAGACCCACCGCGGAGCGCGGCGTGGTGGTGAGGATGGCGGACAACTGCTTCACCCCCACCGTGCTGTACGCGCAGCGCGGCACCACGGTCCGGTTCGTCAACGAGGACGCCGCCAACCACACGGTCGGCGGCGCGGCGGGGTCGTTCGGCGACATGCATGCGCCGATCCGGCCGGGAGCATCGGTGAGCCACACTTTCGACGAGGAGGGCGTCTTTCCCTACGTCTGCCTCCTGCACCCGGGCATGGCGGGGGCGATCGTCGTCGACGACGGGGGCGACGCCGACTTCTCCCCGGCGGCGCTCGGCTCGGGAGGAACCTCGGCCGACCCGCGCCCGAGCACCGAGGACGCCTCCACCGGCGCGGCGCGCCCCGCGCCCGCGTCGACCTCCTCCGCCCCGAGCCCGGTGGCCGTCGCCCTCCTCGTCGTGCTCGCGGGAACGGTCGTGTTCCTGTCCCTCGGGGCCCGGCGGCGCGCGGGGCAGCAGCCGGCCGAAGGAGAGGTCTGATCCGGGGCTGGGTGGTCGGAGACTCGGAGACTTCCTGGGATGCGGGAGGACGACATGGGTAGGTTGACCCCATGCCTCGCAGCAAGGAGGGGCTGGCGAGGCTGATCGAGCGCGAGGGCGTGTCGGAGCGCGTGGTGGCCGCGTTCCGGTCCGTCGACCGGGCCCATTTCGTGCCCGGGAGCGCCGGCTCAGGGGCCTACGCCGACCGGCCGATCGGCATCCCCGAGGGGCAGACGACGAGCCAGCCCTCTCTCATCGCACGCATGGTCGACGTGGCCCGCCCCACGGGCCGCGTCCTCGAGATCGGCACGGGGTGGGGCTACCAGACGGCGGTGCTCGCCCGCCTCGCCGACGAGGTGGTCACGATCGATCGCCATGCGTCGCTCACGGAGGCGGCGCGCGCGAATCTGCGGCGCGCGGGCGTCGAGGGGGTCGTAACGATCACCGGCGACGGGTGGCTCGGTGCCCCCGAGCACGCGCCCTTCGACGCCATCGTGGTGTCCGCGGCGGCGAGCGAGCTGCCGCCCGCTCTCGGGGACCAGCTCGTCGAGGGGGGGCGCCTGGTGATACCGGTGCGCGCCGCCAGGGGCGACGACGTGCTGCTGTTCGTGAAGCGGAACGGCGAGCTCGTGCGGGAGCGGCTCGTGACGCCGGCCCGGTTCGTGCCGCTCGTGCCGGGCGAGCCCTGAGGGGGCCGGCCGGAGCCTGTCGCACCCCGTCGCTAACGTGAGGCCATGGAGTTCGCCTTCGCCATCGCCGCCCTCGCGGCCTCCATCGCCGCCGTCGTGTGGGCCCGGCGAGCGGCGGGCGCCGCCCCGGGCGACCTGAAGACCGTCCGAGAGCAGGTGAGCCTGCTCGCGCAGCGCCTCGAGTCCGACAGCGCCAGGCTCTTCTCCCGTCTGGAGGGCATCGACACCCGCATGGTGCACACGCAGGCGCAGAGCAGCGAGCTCGCGGCCAGCATCTTCGCCACCCTCGGCGACGTCGCACGCCACACCGCGACCGTCGCGCAGCAGGCGCGCGAGTTCACCGCTCTGCAGAACCTCCTCCGCCCCCCGAAGGCGCGCGGCGGGGTGGGCGAGGCCATGCTCGAGCAGCTCCTTCGGCAGGTTCTTCCTCCGCCGGCTTACATGACACAGCACCGCTTCTCGTCCGGTGTCGTCGTCGACGCCGTCGTGCGCGCGGGAGAGCGGCTCGTCCCGATCGACTCGAAGTTCCCCCTGTCCAACTACGCCCGGATGTGCGATGCGGCCGACGCGACAGAGCGGGCCGAGGCCGAACGCGCCTTCGCCCGCGACGTCGAGCGCCACGTGCGCGACATCGCCTCGCGCTACCTCCTGCCGGACGAGGGAACGACGGAGTTCGCTGTGATGTACGTCCCCGCCGAGGGCGTCTACGGCGAGGTCCTGCGACTCACACACCGCAAGCGTCCGTTGCTCGAGATCGCGTTGGAGGCGCGGGTGGTCCCGATGTCTCCGCTCACGATGTACGGGTACCTCGAGACCGTCATGTTCGGTCTCAAGTGCCTGACGATCGAGAAGAGCGCGGAGAGGGTCCTCGGCCTCTGTGGGCGCCTGCAGCGCGACCTGGAGAGCTTCGCGGCCGACTACGAGACGCTCGGACGCCACATCCTCAACGCCCGGGCGCGCCACGAGGAGGGCGCGCGCCGTCTCGACCGCGTGCGCGACGGGCTCGATCGGGTCGGTCGGCTCGACGAGGAGGGCGAGGCGGTGGCGCTCGAGGCCGTCCCGGACCGACGCCTCGGGTGACCGGCTGCGCGCGGCGCGGCGGCGCGCCCTACCCGCAGCGGTCCTCGTCGCTCCACCCGGGGACGGCCTCGAGGTAGTCGTCGACCGCGGCGACCAGGTCGGCGACGAGGTCGGCCGGGCCTTCGAAGCCGTCGGTGCGGAGACGGTCCCGCAGGCCGCACAGCGTGCTCCCGAGCAACACCACCACGAGGTCGCCGAGGTCTCCTCCTCGCGCCCCGTCCCCCGGTTCCGGAGATCGCTCGGCCCCCGAGGGGGTCGAGCTCACGACGTCGGCCCCGGGCGCATCACCTCGGGGTGGCGCCCCCAGTAGTGGCGCCGCACCGAGGCGCCCTGGGACCAACCCTCGGGTACGTGGATCGGGCGCTCGCAGATCCGGCAGCGCGGGCGGCGACCTCGTCTCGTCGCGCGCGACGGGTCCTGGCGGCGGGCGCCGCGCCCGCGCGCGTGGGGGGTGGCCAGATCGATCACCTCCGTCGGCCCGGGAGTCGCGGCACCGACGACGATAGAGCAGGCATACGACAGAGACGGAGGCGCGCGTCACAACGTGCGTGGCGGAGAGGCGCGCGTTCGGTTATCCATGAGGGCGTGAAGGCCCTCGTG
>DATADD010000025.1:0-3615 GCA_036258675.1 Actinomycetota bacterium
GCACGGAGGGCGGCGTCGTGAGCCGGAGGGTGGCGATGATCAGCGAGCACGCGTCGCCGCTGGGCGCGCTCGGGGGCGTCGACGGAGGCGGACAGAACGTCTACGTCGGCGAGCTCGCGAAGGCGCTCGTGGCCCTCGGCTACGAGGTCGACGTCTTCACCCGGCGCGACGGCGACATGCTGCCCCAGACGGCCGAGTGGATGAGCGGCGTGCGCATCGTGCACGTGCCGGCGGGCCCTCCCCGGCGGGTGCCCAAGGAGGAGCTTCTCGAGCACATGGGCGAGTTCACGGCGTTCATGGTTCGTTTCTGCCGCCGCAATCACTACGACCTGGTGCACGCCAACTTCTTCATGTCCGGACTGGTCGCCGCGGCGCTCAAGGAGCGGCTCGGGCTTCCCTTCGTCGTGACGTTCCACGCCCTCGGACGCGTGCGCAGGTTCCACCAGGGAGGCGCCGATCGCTTCCCCGACGAGCGCTTCGCGATCGAGGACCGCGTCGTGCGCGAGGCGGATCACATCATCGCCGAGTGCCCCCAGGAGGAAGAGGACCTTCTCGGCTTCTACAACGCCGACCCGGCGCGCATCACGATCGTCCCCGCGGGCTTCGATCCCAACGAGTTCTGGCCCCTCGGCAAGGAGCTGGCGCGCGTTGCGCTCGGGTTGGAGCCGCGCGAGCGCGTCGTCCTGCAGGTGGGTCGGCTCGTGCCGCGCAAGGGCGTCGAGACCGCGATCGAGGGCTTCGCCAAGCTCGTCCATCATCACGGCGTGCGGGCCCGGCTCCTCGTCGTGGGGGGCGAGTCCGAGGTCCCCGACGAGAGCGCGACCCCGGAGCTGGGGCGCCTGCGCCGGCGAGCGCAGCGCGAGGGTGTGGCCGATCTCGTGTCGTTCGTCGGCCGCCGGGGACGCGACGCGCTGAAGTGGTACTACAGCGCGGCCGACATCTTCGTCTCCACGCCGTGGTACGAGCCCTTCGGCATCACGCCGATCGAGGCCATGGCGTGCGGGACGCCCGTGATCGGATCGAACGTCGGCGGGGTCAAGTTCAGCGTGCGCGATGGCGAGACGGGCTACCTCGTGCCGCCGCGCGACCCGGATGCGCTCGCGGAGCGGCTCGCGCACCTCTTCGAGCGGCCCAAGCTGCGCGGCGCGTTCGCCCGCCAAGCCGTCCGGCGCGCCCAGGACCTCTTCACGTGGGCGCGCGTCGCGCGCTCGGTGGCGGCCGTGTACGAGGACGTGGTGACGACGCGCCACCCGGAGGGGCGGGAGGAGGCCCGCCGGCTCGCCGCGGTCGAGAGGTGCCTCGACGAGGCCGTGGAGGCCCTCGAGGGCTCGCGCCGCCTGCTGCGCGGTGCGCTGCTCGATGCCGCGGCCGTCGTGGTGCGGGCGATGGAGTCCGGCGGCAAGGTGCTGACCTGCGGCAACGGAGGGAGCGCGACCGACGCGCAGCACGTCGCGGCCGAGCTCGTGGGGCGCTTCAAGATCGGCGATCGCGCCGCACTTCCTGCGCTCGCGCTGACGGCGGACTCCGCGGTCCTGACCGCGTGGGCGAACGACAGGGGCTTCGACGCGGTGTTCGAACGCCAGGTCGAGGCGCTGGGGCGCAGAGGCGACGTCCTCCTCGGCATCAGCACGAGCGGGCGCTCGCGCAACCTCGTGCGCGCGTTCGAGAGCGCGCGGCGCGCGGGGATCGCGTGCGTCGCGCTCCTGGGAGGCGACGGAGGCAGGGTGCGCGAGCTCAGCGACGTCGCGATCGTGGTCCCGTCGTCGGACCCGCAGCGGATCCAAGAGGTCCACACGGTTCTGCTGCACGTGCTGTGCGAGCTGGTCGAGGAGGGGATGGCGGAGGCGCGGGAGGGCGCCGCCGAGGCCGCTCCGGCGCCGGCCGGCGTGATCGTCGCCCCGCAGCGCCGGTGGGGGGCCGTGTCGCTCGTGGAGGTAGAGGACGTCTCGTCTACGGCGCGCGGCAGCGAGGACAAGTGAGCGAGCTCGGCGACCGGGTCGCGCTCGTGACCGGCGGAGGACGCGGGCTCGGCGAGCAGATCTGCCGCGTCCTCGCGCGCGAGGGCGCGGTCGTGGTGGTGGCCGACGTGCGCGAGGACCTCGCGTCCGCGCTGACCGATGACCTCGCGCGTTCCGGAGCGCGCGCGAGCGCGCTCGTCGTCGACGTCGCCCGCGACGACGAGGTTGCCGCGGGCGTGAACGCGGTCGTCGCGGAGCACGGCCGCCTCGACGTGCTCGTAAACAACGCCGGCACGGACGTGACGGTCTCCGTCGAGGAGCTCACGGTCGAGCAGTGGGATCGCGTCATCGCGGTCAACCTTCGGGCGCCGTTCGTCGCCTCCAAGGCCGCGCTCGCTGTGATGACACGGCAGGGCTCGGGACACATCGTTAACGTCGCCTCGACCGCGGCCAAGAGGGCGTGGGCGAACGCGTCCGCCTACCATGCGAGCAAATGGGGGTTGCTCGGCCTCAGTCACGCCCTCCACGTCGAGGCGCGCCCACGCGGCGTCAAGGTGACCGCGGTCGTCGCGGGCGGCATGAGGACGCCGTTCCTTCTCGACCGGTTCCCCGACCTCGATCCCGGTGTGTTGCAGGACCCCGTCAACGTCGCAGAGACCGTCCGCTTCGTCCTCACCCAACCGTCGGAGACGGTCGTGCCAGAGGTCATGGTCATACCGATGCGGGAGTCGTCGTGGCCGTAGACGGGTCTCGTGCTGCCGTGTTCCTCGACAAGGACGGCACCGTCGTGGACGACGTGCCCTACAACGTCGACCCAAGCCGCATCGCGTTGGCCGAGGGGGCGGGGGAGGCGCTCGGCGCGCTCGCGCGGGCCGGGTACGCGATCGTCCTCGTCTCCAATCAGTCCGGCGTGGCGCGCGGCCTCTTCCCGGAGAGCGCGCTCGCGGGCGTCGCACGCCACCTCGAGGCGGAGCTGGGGGCGCAGGGGGTCCGGCTCGACGGCTTCTACTTCTGCCCGCACCATCCCGACGGGCGCGTGCGGGAGTACGCGGTCGCGTGCTGCTGCCGCAAGCCGATGCCGGGCTTGCTGGAGCGCGCCGCGGCAGATCACGGGCTCGAGCTGGCGCGCTCGTGGATGGTGGGCGACATCCTCGACGACGTCGAGGCGGGGCGGCGCGCCGGGTGCAGGACCGTTCTCGTCGACATCGGGCATGAGACGGAGTGGGACGTCGGCCCGCTGCGGCGGCCCGACCTCGTGGTGCCGAACCTCCCCGCGGCGGCCGAGGCGATCGTCGCCGCGTCGGACCCGGCCGTGTCGGGAGGCCCGTCGTGAGTCTCGCCCTGACCTCGTTCACCGGCGGCTTCTCGGCCCGCCGCGTGCTCGTCGCGGGCGACGCGATGCTCGACACGTACCTGCGGGGCACCAGCACGCGCCTGTGCCAGGAGGCACCCGTGCCGATCGTGGCGGTTCAGGAGCGCATCGACGTTCCCGGGGGCGCCGCCAACACCGCCGTCAACGCGGCCGCGCTCGGCGCGCGCGCGGCGCTGGTCGCGGTCGTGGGCGCGGACGCCGAGGGAGACGCCGTGCGGCGGACGTTGAAGGAGCGCGGCGTGGCCGCCGACGACGTGGTCGAGGATCCCGTGCGGCGCACGCTCG
>DATADD010000026.1:0-9572 GCA_036258675.1 Actinomycetota bacterium
GAATGAGAGCGGCGAGAGTGGGATGCCGTTCACGCGGACGGAGTTGATGACGAGGTCCCTTGGGACACCGGTGGGCGGTACTGGGATCGAACCAGTGACCTCTTCGGTGTGAACGAAGCGCTCTCCCGCTGAGCTAACCGCCCCTCGCTCCGTCGATCTATGACCTCACTGCAGGAGGCCGCTATCTCGGGAGCGGGCCGATTATCCCCGAAAGGACCGTCGCGCGCCTCGAGGAGCCTGGCCGAGCCTCGGTGGAGGCCTCGTGTGCCATCGTCATCCCCCCGTCCGCGTGAGGAAGCCATCCCGACGGGAGCCGGCCCCCTCCTCCGCCGGCCGGCGCGAGCGGCCCGCCAGCCGGGAGCCGCACAGCGCGTGCAGAACCACCGCCACCCCCGCCACGATCAGCACGTCGCCGACGCTGAAGACGTTCGCGAGCGGCAAGGGGGCCGGCACGGCGAAGACGTCACCCAGCCACGCGAGCTCCGGGTCCTTCACGACGGCCGAGTTGGCGAAGCCGCCCCCCCTCTGCGCAAGCCCCGCCGCCTTCACTGCGGCCGGCGCGGCCGGCATCACGCCGCCGTTCGCCGCGATGGCGGCGGCGTTCAGGGCGGTGCCGAGGGCCACGATCCAGAGGCCCGGTATCGCCCGGTTGGCCGCCAGGAACGCGATGACGAAACCGTATGACGCGACGTGCCCGAGCGCGTGGAGCGCGGGCGCGCCCTCGGGCAGCAGCCACATGATCACAGCCTGGAGGCCCAGCGCCACGGAGAGCGTCCAGCCCCGGGCGATCGTGACGGACGAGAGGGCGCCGAGCCGGCCTCCCGCGAGGGGAACCGTGGCGACCACTGCCGCGAAGCAGGCGACCAGGAGCACGCTCTCCTCCAGGGACGGGACCTTCTTCGGCCTTATCGCCTGGGCCGCAGAGCCGCTTGAGTCCCCGGAGGGACTACGTAGTTCTATCCATCTCCTTGAAGGTCCCAGCCCGAGGCCCCGATAAGGGGAGAGTCACACCCCGCAACGGGCGGGGGCGGCACCCGGAGGAGGTGAGGGAATGAAGGCTCGGATCTTCCGCATGGCGCTGGCACTGGCCAACCTCGGGATCCTCGTTGCGGCCGCTGGGGCGGGAAACAAGTGGTGAGCACCGGCACTCAAACAGCGCCCTGGGGTCGACCGATCCACCGGGGCGCTGCTGCGTTGAAAGGGGCCGATGGGACCCGTGGCAACTCCCCGACCCCTCGACCCCGCCGGCACCGGGCGCCCGCCCGTAGGGTCAGACGCCTGCCGCGACCCTCCGCCGGCCTGCTCTGGAGGCCGCCACCCGCCTCCGCCTCTCCCGCGGCGATCCGACCAGAGGCGCGAGGTACTGGCCCGTGTACGACCCGGGAACGGCGGCTACATCCTCCGGCGTCCCCTCCGCCACCACGCGTCCCCCTCCCGCTCCCCCTTCGGGGCCCAGGTCGACGATGTGGTCTGCCGTCTTGATCACCTCGAGGTTGTGCTCGATCACCACGACCGTGTTGCCGGCGTCGACGAGGCGGTGCAGGACGCCGAGGAGCTTGGCCACGTCGTCGAAGTGCAGCCCCGTCGTCGGCTCGTCGAGGATGTAGAGCGTCTTCCCGGTCGACCGCTTCGACAGCTCGGACGCGAGCTTCACCCGTTGTGCCTCGCCGCCCGAGAGCGTCGGGGCCGGCTGGCCCAGCTTGATGTACCCGAGGCCCACGTCGCGCAGCGTGGTCATGTGACGGGCGATGGGAGGGATGGCGGCAAAGAACTCGCACGCCTCGTCCACGCTCATGTCGAGCACCTCGGAGATGTTCCTGCCCTTGTATCGAACCTCGAGCGTTTCGCGGTTGTAGCGCTTCCCCTTGCACACCTCGCAGGGGACGTAGACGTCGGGCAGGAAGTGCATCTCGATCTTGAGCGTCCCGTCGCCGCCGCACGCCTCGCAGCGCCCCCCGCGGACGTTGAACGAGAACCGTCCCGGGAGGTAGCCGCGCCGGCGCGCGTCCGGCGTCTTGGAGAAGAGCTGGCGGATGTGATCGAACACACCCGTGTACGTGGCCGTGTTCGAGCGGGGGGTGCGCCCGATGGGGGACTGATCGATGTCGATGACCTTGTCGATGAGGTCGAGGCCCTCCACCGCCCGATGCTTGCCCGGCACGAGGCGGGCGTTGCGGTTGAGGCGCTGGAACACGGCGCGATACAGCACTTCGTCGACCAGAGTGGACTTCCCCGAGCCCGAGACGCCGGTGACGGTGACGAAGCACCCCAAGGGAAAGGCGACGTCGATGTCGGCGAGGTTGTGCTGACGCGCTCCTCGCACGACGATCGCTCCCTTGTCGGCGGGCCGCCGCCGCGATGGAACGGGGATCGAGCGCCGGCCGGCGAGGTAGTCGCCGGTGAGCGACTTTCCATCCCGTACGAGCCCCTCCAACGGGCCGGCGTACACCACGCCGCCCCCCTGCTCGCCGGCTCCGGGCCCGATGTCGACGATGAAGTCTGCCGTTCTGATGGTGTCCTCGTCGTGCTCGACGACGATGAGGGTGTTCCCCAGGTCCCGCAGGCGGACGAGCGTGTCGATCAAGCGGCGGTTGTCGCGCTGGTGGAGGCCGATCGAGGGCTCGTCGAGGACGTAGAGCACCCCCACGAGCCCCGATCCGATCTGCGTCGCGAGGCGGATGCGCTGGGCCTCGCCGCCCGCAAGCGTCGCCGAGCCGCGCGCGAGCGACAGATAGTCGAGCCCCACGTCGAGCAAGAAGCCCAGTCGGGAATGGATCTCCTTGAGCAGTCGTTCGGCGATCGTGGTCTCTCGATCGTCCAGCTCGAGCTTGCGCAGGAACGCATCGATGTCTCCTATGCACTGCTCGCAGAGCTCGAAGATGTTCTTGTCGCCGACGCGGACGGCGAGGGACTCCGGGCGGAGCCGGGCTCCCTTGCACGCGGGACACGGGACCTGCCTGAAGTACTGCTCGTAGCGCTCGCGCGCGTAGTCGGAGTCCGTCTCCGAGCGCCGCCGCTCGAGCCAGGGGACCACGCCCTCGTACACGGTCCAGTAGGAGCGCACGCGTCCGAAGCGGTTCTTGTAGCGCACATGGACGTCGGCGTCCTCCGCTCCGTAGAGGATGAGGTCCTTGGCGCGCTGCGACAACCGCTTGAAGGGCACGTCGGTGCGGAAGCGCAGTGCCTTCCCGGCCGACTCGAGCAGCTTCTCGAAGTACTCCAACCGCCTCCCCGACCAGGGCGCGATCGCCCCCTCCCTGATAGACAGCTCGGGGTGGGGGACGACCAGCTCGGGATCGACCTCGAGATGTGTGCCGAGCCCGTCGCACCGCTCGCACGCGCCGTACGGCGAGTTGAAAGAGAAGTTGCGCGGGGCGAGCTCGTCGAAGGAGATGCCGCAGTTGATGCAGGCGAACTGCTCGGAGAACAGGATGTCCTCGGCGGCGTCGTCGACGAGGTCGATCGCCGCGATCCCCTCGGCCAGCTTGAGCGCCGTCTCCACGGAGTCCGTCAGCCGGCTCGCGATCCCCTCCTTCATCACCAGCCGGTCGACGATCACGTCGATGTCGTGCTGGAAATAACGGTCGAGCCTGATCCTCTCGGACAGGTCGCGCACCTCCCCGTCGACGCGTGCGCGCGCGAAGCCGCGGCGGGCGAGATCGTCGAACAGCGTCGTGAACTCGCCCTTGCGGCCGCGCACGATGGGCGCGAGCACCTGGAAGCGGGTCCCCTCGGGGAGCTCGAGGACCTGGTCGACGATCTGCTCGGGGGTCTGGCGTGCTATGGGCCGGCCGCAGTTGTGGCAGTGCGGCCTGCCGATGCGGGCGTAGAGCAGCCGCATGTAGTCGTAGATCTCGGTGATCGTCCCCACGGTCGAGCGGGGGTTCTTGGGCGCGGACTTCTGATCGATCGAGATCGCCGGAGACAGGCCCTCGATGAAGTCCACGTCGGGCTTGTCCATCTGGCCGAGGAACTGGCGGGCGTAGGCGGAGAGGGACTCGACGTAGCGGCGCTGGCCCTCCGCGTAGATCGTGTCGAACGCGAGCGAGGACTTCCCCGAACCGGAGATCCCCGTGAACACGATGAGTGAGTCGCGCGGGAGCTCGAGGCTTACGTTGCGCAGGTTGTGCTCGCGGGCCCCCCGGATGACGAGCGCATCTGAGGCCCCAAGGGTGTCGCTCGGGGGCATGGCGCCCCATGGTAAACGACGAGCGTGTAACTCAGACGAGGAGCGGGCCTCGGCGCGCCGCTCAGGCCACCACGGCCTCGCAGTCCCGGTACCGGTCGGCGACGTCGATCGCGCATCCGTCCTCGCCCGGGCCGCCGTCGGCGCGGTCCCGGCCCCGGCCGTCGATGACCTGGATGAAGTCCTCTCCGGGCCCTCCGTCGGCTCTGTCCACCCCCCTGCCCCCGTAGACCTTGTCGGGGCCGGCTCCCCCGCAGAGGAGGTCGTTGCCCCGCCGTCCCCTCACGACGTCTCCGCCCCTCAGTCCCTGGATCACGTCCCGGCCCGGCGTCCCGGCGAGAACCTCGGAACGGTGCGTCCCCACGACGGTGGCGACCTGGCCGCGACACCGGGGCGCGCCGGAGAACCCCGCGCTCGAGGGTCCGTGTCCGACGACCAGCGCCGCGAGGACCGCAGCTGCGAGGCCGCGGGCGCCCGCGGGCGCCGGGAGGAGGGGCACGCGCGCCTGGCGAGGCCGAGGGGCCTCAGGGGTGAGCACCGCTTCCCATCGTAGCCCCTGTCCCTGCGCGGGATCCGGGGACAGGCTTTGGCTCATGGTCACCCGGCCGCATCCGAGCCGAGCGGCACGGGCGGAGCCTCAGCCCCTCACGCGCACGCGATACGTCGTGCGGCCGCCCGACACCTCGAGAACCTCGACGGTCACGCCGGTCCCGCGCGTGATGACGCTGTTCCACGGGATGTCGCGGTTGTAATAGCGACCTGGGACGGTGTCATCGAACACCTTGACGGGATTGGCCGTGTACGTCTTCGTGATCCACGCGCCGCTCGCGTCGGGCTCGGTGAGCGTGATCTGGTTCACGTCGAGGCCGAACGTCGCGTCCCATGTCTGCCATCTGGTCCGCAGCGGCTCGCCGCCGACCGGGTCCCCGCGGACCCCCGCGTGCGCGTCGACCGGGAGGATCTGGCCCCGCCCGGGATGGACGCTCGTGTTGTTGTCTTGGAACTGAGTGTCGCGGTACCACACCAAGAGGCCGTCGGCGTAGGGCTCCTTCTCGAGAAGGTTCCCCTCGATCCAGTTGTAAGCACCCCGCAGGTTGACGTCGCTGCGCACGTAGGAGCGTGACTCGACGAGGTAGTAGTGCGCGTACCTGCGCGTGAAGGCGCCGTTTCGCACCCGGAAGAAGCCGCCGAGCCTCCACGCCCTGCTGCTGCCGTCGTCGCGGAAGCCGCCTTCGAGGGAGATGGAGTCGAAGATGATCCCCGGCTCGGCGACGGCTCCGTCGGTCCAATAGCGGAAGCCGACGTGGGTCGCCCCGCGAGGGATCTCGTAGCGGCCCGTGACCCATCCCCCCGAGTGACCCGTGATGCCGTGGCCCTGGTTCTGCCCGTTGGGGTTCGCGTCGCTCGAGAGGTTGCCGTCGAGGGTCCTCCACGTGTTGCCGCCGTCCCTCGAGTACTCGACGTAGGCGTAGTCCCAGCCCTCTTCGATCTGATACCAGGACCTGAACGTCAACGTCGCGGCCGCGGAGAGAGGGTTGGCGAGCTTTCGCCGCATGGTGACGTCGAGGTTGTCGCCCGAGCCCGAGTAGTAGTAGTAGGGGTCGCCCCCCTGCGGAGCCACCAGCTCGTGCACCTGCTGGTACTTGGGCAGATTGATCATGAGCGCCTGCGCACCGTTGGTCGAGGCGCCCTCGGCGGGCCCGAGGACGATCTCCCGATCGAGTCGCTCGCCCCCCGTCGTCACCGTCGCAAGGTCGCCGTCCAGCCACCCGAGCACGAACTTCTCCCACGCACCCATGTGGACGGGGCTCGTGCCGATCACGTTGCCGGGCGGGGCGTCGGCCCAGCTCCCCGAGCTCATCAAGGACCAGAAGCCGGTTCCGTTCTCGCCTCCGGCGGTGTCGTAGAGATCGGGAAGCCCGAGGTCGTGGCCGAACTCGTGGGCGAACACACCGAGGCCACCGTCCTCCGGCTCGATGGTGTAGTCGCCGACCCACAGGTCCCTGCCCGGCACCTGGTAGCCCCCCAGGCGACAGCCTTGAGGCCCCGAGCGGCCCACCTCCTCGATGTTTGCGTACCAGCGATGGCTCCAGATGGCGTCGGAGCCCTGCGCCCCCCCGCCGGCCTCCTGGCCCACGCCGGCGTGAACGAGCTGGAAGTGGTCGACGTAGCCGTCCGGCTCGTTGAAGTTGCCGTCCCCGTCGCAGTCGTAGCGATCCCACACATCCCCCCGGGACCAGTCGATCCCGGCGCCCCCGCCGGTCGCCTCGAGGGCGGCCTGCACGACGCGATAGACGGGGCCATTGAGGTCGTCGCCGCCTTCGTTGCCCGGGGAGTCGGCCCCGTACTCCGACTCCGGGGCGTCGATCGAGACCCAGTTGGACACCTGACCCTCCACCGTGAAGCGGCCCGAGGAGAGTTCGAGGTAGAGGTCGCGCATCGAGGGCCCGCCGTAGGAGCCGCCCCCCGGTGTGAACAGCATGTCCCGGTAGTGATCGGGGTCGAAGTCGGGGATCCAGTAGGTCGAGTTGTCCTCGGATCGGTCGGGCGGCTCGATCTCGCCCGCCTGCGGATCCGTGAACTCGGCGAGCACCGTGATGATGTGGTCGGTCCCCTGGAGCTCGTACTCGACCCAGTCGCCGTTGCGGAGCCTCACCGCTCCGTCGGCGCGGGGCGTGGCCTTGCCGCGCGCGACCCGCTCCGCCGCCTTCGCCCGCGCCTGCTCCCACTGCCGGACGATCGACGGCTGCGGACGGTACTCGCCCGAGGTCTTGGTCCGGGCCGACGGCGCGCCGCCCCCGACGGGCGCGGCGCCGACCGGCATCGACACGACGGAGGTGAGCAGCGCTGCGGCGGCGAGCGAGGCGAGAAGCACCCCGCGGCGAGTGCGGTCGCGCGTCAAGTCGAGAGACCCCCTGTTCGGCGAACGGCGGACGCCCGCGACCGATGCCCGTCCCCGGCCGGGAGCGCTGCCGAAAGTGTAGGTGAGTCGGACCAGCAGAGCGAGTAACTAACTGCTATCCGCGCCCGCCCGTTCGGCCACGAAGACGTGACGGGGGCCGGGCCCCTTCCCGCCGCGCGGGGACAGGATCTCGGGGCGGCGGCAGGGGTTGCCGTGCGTCTCCGTGCACGCATCTAGTCTTCCCGCCGGTGACCGACCTGTCCCGCTGGCGCGACGAGTTCCCCGTCGTCGTCGAGCGCACCTACCTCATCTCCGCGTCTCTGGGACCGCTGTCCCGTCGGGCCCGGGCGGCGGCGCACGAGCACCTCGATCTCTGGGCGCGGCTCGGCCCCGAGGAGCTCTGGTTCGAGCACGGCCTTCCCCGGCTGCAGGCCTGCCGGGAGCAGTTCGCGGCCCTGATCGGCGCCGGCCCGGACGAGGTGGCGATCGTGCCGTCGGTCTCGGCGGGGCTGTCGTCGATCGCGACCTGTCTCGAGCTCGCGGGTCGCAAGGTCGTGCTCACCGACATGGACTTCCCCACGAACCACTACGTGTGGCGGGCGCAGGAGCGCGTTGGCCTCGAGGTCGACGTCGTGAGCAGTCCCGACGGCATCCGCATCGACCCCGCCGACGTGGTCGCCCGCATCGACGACCGCACCGCCGCCGTGAATCTCAACAGGGTCCTGTTCGAGTCGTCCTGGATCATGGACCTCGGCCCCATAGTCGACGCGGCGCGCGCACACGGGGCGCTCGTCGTGGTCGACGACTTCCACGGCACCGGGGTCGTCCCCTTCGACGTCCACGCCGCGGATGCCGACTTCGTTCTCTCGGGAGCCCTCAAGTGGCTGTGCGGCGGCCAGGGGATCGCGTTCCTCTACGTCAAGGGGGCGTTGGTGGACTCGCTCGAGCCGCGGGTCGCGGGCTGGTTCGGGACGCAGGATCCCTTCGGCTTCGACCGCACGACCCTCCGCTACCGCGCCGACGCCCGCCGTTTCGAAACGGGCACCGGCACGCTCCCTCAGGCGTGGACGGCGTCGGGCGGGATGAGCATCATCCTCGAGGTCGGCACCGAGGCCATCCGGGCCCGCACCGGGGAGCTGACCGAGGAGGTCGTCCGGCGCGCCGATGCCGTCGGCCTCGAGCTTCTGTCCCCCCGCGATCCGTCACGCAGGGGCGGCTCGGTCCGAGTGCGCGTGCCCGGTGGGCGCGCCGGGGCGCAAGACCTCTTGCACGCGCTCCTCGCGCGCGACGTCGTGCTCGACGCGCGCGGCGATGCACTTCGCATCTCGCCACACTTCTTCAACAACGAAGACGACATCGAGCACTGCTTCGAGGAGCTGGGCGCCCTTCTCTAGCCGCGCCGCAAGGGTCCGGCGACCCCGACTCAGCCGACCTCGCGCAGCTCACGCTTGAGCTCGTTGACCTCGTCTCGGATGCGCGCCGCGTACTCGAAGCGGAGGTCTTCGGCCGCCTGGTGCATCTCCTCCTCGAGCTGCAGGATGAGCCGGCGCAGGTCGTCGGGGCTGCCCCCGAACTCCTCCTTGCGGCGGCTCTTCGACCTGGTCGGCACGGTCACGTCGTGGGACCGGCCGAGGCCGGCGATGAGGATGTCCGACACCGCCTTGCGGATCGACTGAGGGTCGATCCCATGGCGGGCGTTGTACTCGAGCTGGATCTTGCGCCGTCGCTGCGTCTCGGAGATCGCGCTGCGCATCGAGTCCGTGATGTCGTCCGCATACATGATCACCTGTCCGTCCACGTTGCGGGCGGCGCGCCCGATCGTCTGTATCAAGGACGTCTGGGACCGGAGATAGCCCTCCTTGTCGTCGTCCAGGATCGCCACGAGCGACACTTCGGGGAGGTCGAGACCCTCCCGCAGCAGGTTTATCCCCACGAGGACGTCGAACTCCCCCAGCCTCAGGTCCCGCAGTATCTCGATCCTCTCCACGGTGTCGATATCGGAGTGCAGGTAGCGCACACGCACGCCCGACTCGAGCAGGTAGTCAGTAAGGTCCTCTGCCATCTTCTTGGTCAGCGTGGTGACGAGAACGCGCTGCTCGGCCTCGGTCCGGCGCCTGATCTCCTCCATGAGGTCGTCTATCTGACCCTTGGTCGCACGCACCTGCACCTCGGGGTCGACGAGCCCGGTGGGGCGCACGAGCTGCTCGACGGGCGCGCCCGAGTGGCGCAGCTCGAACGGGCCCGGTGTCGCGCTCATGAACACGACCTGGGTGACGGAGTCGAGGAACTCGTCGAAGCGCAGCGGCCGGTTGTCGAGCGCGCTCGGGAGCCGGAAGCCATGCTCGACCAGGGTCCGCTTGCGGCTGACGTCCCCCTCGTACATCCCGTTGAGCTGCGGGACGGTCACATGGGACTCGTCGAGGACGACGAGGAAGTCGTCGGGGAAGTAGTCGAGCAGGGTGTTGGGCCTCTCGCCCGCCTGCC
>DATADD010000027.1:0-27766 GCA_036258675.1 Actinomycetota bacterium
CTCGCTGTATCTCCTTCTCTTCAGCATCGTGTCGCTGCTCGCGACCGACGCGGTCTACAACCTCGCGTCGCTGAACGGCACCTACGACGAGGGCAGCCTCCTCGACATAGGGTGGGCGGCCTACTACCTGCTGTGGGGCGCAGCCGCGCTGCACCCGTCCATGACGTCGCTCGACGAGCCCGCCCCCAACCGAGAGACGAAGCTCACGCGCGCGCGTCTCGTGGTGCTGACGTGCGTGTCGCTGATCCCGCCCGCGGTACGGACCGTAAAGGTGCTGCAGGGGGAGGCCCTCGAGGAGCCGGTCATGATCGCGGGGACGGTGGCGCTCTTCTGCCTCGTCGTCGCCCGGATGGCGGGCCTGCTGCACGAGTACGAGCGGTCGGTGGAGCGCGAGCGGGCGCTGCGGGAGGCAGGCCAGGCCCTCGTGGCGGCCTCGCGGCGCGAGGAGGTCCACGACGCCGCTCTCGAAGCGATGACCTCCTTGCTGGGACGGGACTACCAGATCCGGCTGTGCCTCGCGCAGCCGATCGGCTGGAGCGTGACGGTGCCCCGGGGCGAGGGCCGGCGCAAGCGCGACTGGCTGATCGACGCAGCCGACGTCGCGCCGGTCGTGCAGAGGAGTGTTCGCACGTCGGAGACGCTCGGCGTGGAGGTCTTCGAGGCGCGGGAGGTGCCCGCGGGCCTCGCCGTATCCCCCCAGGCCGAGAGCGCCATCGCCCTGCCCCTGTACGTCAAGGACGAGCTGGGGGGCCTCTTCGTCGTCGCGGGAGCGTCGACGTTCTCGCGCCAGCTGAGAGACGTCCTCCAGACCCTCGTGTCCAAGGTGGCGCTCGCGCTGGAGAGCGCCGTTCTCACGGAGGACCTGCACAAGCGCAAGAGTGAGTCGCGCTTCCGTTCTCTGGTGCAGAACTCCACCGACCTCATCACGGTCATCGAGGCGGACTCCACGATCAAGTACCAGAGCCCCTCCGTCGAGCGGGTCCTCGGCTACGGCCCCGAGGAGCTCGTGGGCGTCAAGCTCATCGAGCTGCTGCATCCCCACGAGAACGAGCGGGTGCTCAACCTCCTCGTCGAGGGCCTCGACGGCGAGCAGAGCGAGGCGGTCGACTGCCGTCTCCGCCACAAGGACGGCTCGTGGCTGTACTTCGAGGTGCTGCGCACCAACCTGCTGCACGACCCCAATGTGGGAGGCATCGTCCTCAACGGGCGTGACGTGAGCGAGCGCAAGGCGTTCGAGGAGCAGTTGACCCATCAGGCCTTCCACGACCCGCTCACGAACCTGGCCAACCGAGCGCTGTTCGCCGACCGGGTTCAGCACGCCCTCTCGCGCCAGGCGCGCGAGTCGAGCAGCCTGGGGGTCATCTTCATCGACCTCGACGATTTCAAGATCATCAACGACAGCCTCGGCCACGGCCCGGGCGACGAGGTCCTCGCCGAGGTGGGGCGGCGCATGGGCGGCTGCATGCGGCCCATGGACACCCTCGCCCGCTTCGGCGGCGACGAGTTCGCCGTCTTGCTCGAGGACGTCTACAGGCCGCAGGAGGTGGCGGAGATCGCCGAGCGGATCCTGCGCGCGCTGGAGGCGCCCTTCTTCCTCGAGGACAAGGAGGTGTTCGTCAACGCGAGCATGGGCATCGCGATGGTGCAGGGAGAGGAGGCCCTCACGCTCGGGGCCGACGAGCTGATGAGGAACGCGGACGTCGCCATGTACATGGCCAAGCGGGAGGGCAAGGGTCACTTCCGGGTCTTCGAGCCCGCCATGCACGAGGGCGTCCTGGAGCGTCTCGAGCTCAAGGGCGATCTCCAGCGCGCGATCGAGCACGGCGAGATGGAGCTCCACTACCAGCCGGTCGTAACGCTCGATACCGAGCGCATCAGCGGGCTCGAGGCGCTCGTGCGCTGGAACCACCCCTCGCGCGGCCTCATCGCTCCGGGACACTTCATCTCGCTCGCGGAGGAGACCGGGCTCATCGTTCCGCTGGGGCGGTGGGTGCTGCGCGAGGCGTGTCGGCGCGCCGCTTACATCCAGACCCATCACCCTACGGACCCTCCCCTCACGATGGCGGTCAACATCTCGGTCCGCCAGCTGCAGCACCCCGCGCTCGTGGAGCACGTGCAGGAGGCGCTGCGCGAGTCCGCACTCGATCCCTCGTGTCTGACTCTCGAGATCACGGAGAGCGTCCTCATGCACGACGCCGAGACGACGATCGTCAAGCTCGCCGAGCTCAAATCGGTCGGCGTGAAGCTCGCCGTCGACGACTTCGGCACCGGCTACTCGTCGCTGAGCTACCTCAGCCAGTTCCCGGTCGACGTCCTCAAGATCGACCGCGCTTTCGTGCACCCGGTTGCGGAGGGGGCCGAGGACTCTGCGCTCGCGGCCGCCATCGTCAAGCTCGGCGAGGCCCTGCACCTCACGACGATCGCGGAGGGCATCGAGGAAAAGAGCCAGCTCAAGCAGCTCATGGAGCTCGGGTGCGACGTGGGGCAGGGCTACTACTTCGCCCAGCCGATGGACTTTCCCTCGGTGCTCTCGTACCTCTCTCCGGAGGGCGCCTCCAAGCTCGCGTCCGCGGCCGAGCGGTCCGGCCGGTAGCTAGTCCGCGAGCGCCTGGGCGCGGTAGCGCCCGCTGGGGAGATCGTCGTCCAGCAAGCGCAGGAACCCCGGGACGCTGACGTCGGGGTCGGGGCGGTCGGAGACGTCCTCGTCGGGGAACCCCTCCTGCTCCATCTGGGTGTTGAGATCTCCGGGGTCGACCCAGTAGACCCTGAGCTCGGGATGCTCCGCCGCCATCACACGCGAGAGCTGCTCGAGCGCGGCCTTGGACGACCCGTAGGCTCCCCACCCCACAAAAGGCTCGACCGCCGCCTCCGAGGTGACGTTGACCACGCGGCCCCAGCTGCGCGCCAGGCCGGGCGCGGCCAGCTGGAACAGGCGCAGGGGAGCGAGCGCGTTGACGCGGTAAACGTGCTCGAGCGCGTCGACCGGGCAACGCGACAGGGGCGGGGGCGGGCTCGGCCCGAGGATGCCCGCGTTGTTCACGAGCGCGTCGATGCGGCCCAGGTCCTCGGCCGCGTCGATCAACGCCCGCCGATGGTCGTCGTCGGCCACGTCTCCGGGGATCGCCGCGACGGTCGTGTCGCGCCGCAGCTCCGACGCGGCGCGCTCGAGGGCCCCCGTGCCGCGCGCGTCGATCACGAGGGCCCATCCCCGGCGTGCGAGCGCGCGCGCCAGAGCGAAGCCGAGCCCGCGCGACGCGCCGGTGACGACGGCGACCTTCATGCGGCGATGCTAACTGGGGTGGCGCAACACCCTCAGGTGGCGCCGTCGATCGCGGGGTGTGGGCGCGCGCCCCCGGTCGTTAGCCGCGGCGCTGCCTGCGTCGCTCCCTGCGCTCGGCGCGCCTCGCCTCCTTCAGCACCACGGACGCGCAGTTGAGCCCGGGCACCGCCATGACGCCGCCCCCGGGGTGCGTGCCCGACCCGCACAGGTACAGCGCGTCGACCGGCGTCCGGTAGTCGGCGTAGCCGGGGAAGGGGCGCAAGGAGAACATCTGGTCCGGCGTCATGTCGCCTTGGAAGATGTTGCCGCCGAGCAGACCGAAGCGGCGTTCGATGTCGGGCGGCGGCAGGACCTCCATGTGCTCGACCGCGCTTGCGACGTTGGGGGCGTGCTCGGCGAGGGTGTCGACGACCCGCCCGCCGTAGGCCTCCCGCCCTCCGTCGTCCCACGATCCCTCCGCGAGGTCGTAGGGACCGAACTGCGTGAAGCAGAGCGCGATGTGCTTGCCCTCGGGCGCGAGGCCCGGCTCGAAGACGGTGGGAAAGACGGCCTCGATATAGGGATGGTCGGAGATCCGGCCGTATTTCGCGTCGTCCCACGCGCGCTCGAGGTACTCGATCGACGGCGAGATGGAGAAGATCCCCGTGTGCGGGTCGCCCGGGACGGGGCCGTCCCATCCTCTCGGGCGGGGAAGATCGTCGAGGGCGAGGTTCACCTTCACCGAGCCCGACCGGCTGCGGAAGCGCCGCACATCGCGCTTGGTCTCGTCCGGGAGATGCTGCTCGCCGACGAGATCGCGCAGGGTGGTCACGGGATGCGCGTTCGACACGACGCGGCGCGCCCTCACGATCGACCCGTCGGACAGCTCGACTCCGGTGGCCCGACCGTTGTCGACCACGACACGCCTTACAGGGGAGTCCATGCGAACCTCGGCGCCGTGCTCGCGCGCCGCGCTCGCGAGGGCGGTCCCGACCGAACCCATGCCTCCGTGGACCCACGCCCACGCGCCCTCGTGGCCCTCGACGGAGCCCATCCAGTGGTGGAGCAGGACATACGCGCTCCCCGGGCTCATGGGCCCGGTCCAGGCGCCGATGATCGCTTGCGACGCGAGCGCGCCCTTGACCCGCTCGTCGGTGAACCACTCGTCGAGGAAGTCGGCCGCGCTGATCGTGAACAGCCGCACAACCTCGGCTACGTCGCGGCCCGTCCAGCGGCGCAGCCGCCCGCCGAGACGGACCCACCGCGGGAGGTCGCCGAGGCGGAGGTTCGGCGGCACCACGTAGAGCAGCTCGTGCACGAGGTGCCCGAGGCGGGTGAGGTAGGCGTCGAACTCGACATAGGAGTCGGCATCCGCCTTCGAGAACCTGGCGATCTCCTCCGCCGCCCGAGGGGTGTCGCCCCACAGCGTCAGCGAGGTGCCGTCCCCGTAGGGGATGTAGTAGTCGGGCTCGAGCAGCGTGACGCGGTAGCCGTGCCGCCGCAGCGCGAGCTCAGAGACGATGCGCTCGGGCATGAGGCTGACGACGTACGACGCGGTCGAGACCCGATACCCGGGCCACGGCTCCTCGGTGGCCGCGGCCCCTCCGGGAGCGGGACGTGCTTCGAGGACGACGACGTCGAGCCCGCCCCGGGCGAGGTAGGCCGCGCACGCGAGCCCGTTGTGCCCCCCTCCGACAACGACCACATCGCGCACCGCGTCGCTCATCGCGTCCTCCCGTCTTCCGACACCGACACCTCTCCGGTCACACCGCGTCTCGCGCCACAACGAGCGCGTCCACCGCCACGCATCCGGCGGGCCCCGCGATAAGGGGGTTGACGTCCATCGCCTCGATCGCGTCGCCGAGGTCCAGGGCCAGGGCCGACAGCCGGACGAGGGCGCGGGCCACGCTTCCGACGTCGGCCGCCGGGCCGCCCCGCACGCCGCCGAGCAGGGGCCTGCAGGCGAGGGCGTCGAGCACCCTGCGCGCGCCGGCGTCGTCCAGCGGCGGCAGCGCCCACCTCCGGTCGCGCACGAGCTCGATCAGCACGCCCCCGGAAGCGGCCATGACGAGGGGCCCGAACTGCTCGTCGCGCACGAGGCCGAGGGCGAGCTCCACCCCCGGCGCCGCCATCTCCGCGACGAGCGCGTCGGGACCGAGCCGCGCGGCCATGGCCGCGTACGCGTCCCTCATCGCGGCCGGGGAGCCGACCCCGAGAACGACCCCCCCGGCATCGGTCTTGTGCAGCACCCCCGGCGCCGCCGTCTTGAGCACGACGGGCCAGCCCAGGCGCTCGCCCGCGGCCACGGCCTCGGCCGCGTCGGCCGCCGGCAGCGCCCTGACCGCGGGGACCCCGTAGTCGCGCAGGAGCTCGAGCGCCTCGAGCTCGCCCACCGGCTCGCGAGCCGCGAGCCGGGCCCTCCACCGGGCAGAGACCGGCTCGGGCACGGGCGCGGGCGGCGACGGGGCCGGTCGCGCGCGCGCGTCGCGATAGGCGAACAGGTGCCTGAACGCGCTCAGGCCGGTGAGGGTGCCCTCGAGCACCGGGATGCCGGCCGAGCGCAGCGACGCGGCGTCGCGCTCGGCGATGGCGGCCGCGAGGTTCGACACGACCGCGAACGGCTTGTCGGTCTCGGCGTACGTGCGCTTGGCCACCGCGACGTATCCCGTCTCGGGCACCTCCTGCTGTGTGAGGTCCACGCTGAAGGCGAGCGCGGCCGTGTCCGGATCGTCCGCGAGCGCGCGGATGCTGCTCTCGAACACGCGCTCGAAGTCGTTGCCCGTGCCCCACGCGTCGAGCGGGTTGTCGGGGAGAAGGCCGTCCTCGAGGACCTCGGCAAGCCGCGCCCGCGTGGCGGGCGAGATGCGGGCGAACGGGACGCCGACGTCGCCGGCCGCGTCCACGAAGGCGGCGCGCTCGCCGCCCGAGTCGTGGATGGACGCCAGCCCGCCGGCTGCGGCGCGGCGCTTGGAGGCGAACAGCTCGAGGGCGTCTGCCATCTCGTCGAGCGACCCGACGCGGACGACGCCGTACGCGTCGAAGAGCGCCTCATACGCCGAGTCGTCTCCTGCGAGGGCCCCCGAGTGCGCTGCGACGAGAGCGCGCGCCTGGGTGCGCTTTCCGACCTTGAGGACGACCACGGGGACGTCGGCGGCGCGGGCCCTGTCGAGCGCGGCGCGGAACGCGGCCGGCGCGCGCACCGCCTCCAGGAACATGCCGACGACCTTCGTCTCGGGTTGAGCGAGCGCGTAGTCGAGATAGTCCGCGGCGGTCGTGTTGATCTCCTGACCCGCGGAGACGAGCACGTTGAAGCGCAGCATGCGGTTGTTGTACGCGAACGCGGAGAAGGCCGACCCCGAGTGGCTGATGAAGGCGATCTCGCCTCCGGCCGGCAGCTGGGGCATCTCGAAGCCGCAGACGAGCAGCGAGCGAGCGGGGTTGAGGAAGCCCATGCAGTTCCCCCCGCAGACCGACATGCCTGCCTCCGCCGCGATGCGCCCGAGGCGCTCGAGAAGCGACGGCGCGCCGGGCCTGGGGGCCTCGTAGCAGCTGGCGAAGATGACCGCCGAGCGCGCGCCGACCGCGGCCGCGTCTAGCAGCGCGTCCTCGACCCGTTCGTTGGGGAGCCCGACGGCGACGAGGTCCGGGGCCTCGGGCAGGTCGCGCAGGGACGGCGCGCATCGGAGCCCGGCGACCCGCTCGTAGCGGGGGTTGACCGGCCACACCGGGCCGCGGTGCCCGCCGGCGAGCAGCTGTCCGAGGAGGGTCGCTCCGAAGGAGCCGGGCCGGGCGCTGGCGCCGACGACGGCGACCGAGCCGGCTTCGAGCATCGGGAGCAACGAGGCCGCTGCGGGCCTCGCCGCGTCAGTTGCGCTCGGCGCCAAACCTGCGGCGCGAGGGACGGAGGCTGCGGCGATCCGCCATGATCGCCCGCACCGCGTGGTGCCCCGGGATGCCGCACACGCCTCCTCCGGCGTGCGTCGCGGAGCTGCATTGATACAGGCCCCGGAGCGGGGTGCGGTAGTCCGCGTAGCCCGGCGCCGGGCGCATGTGGAACAGCTGCTCCGCGGACAGCTCGCCGTGGAAGATGTTGCCGCCGATCAGCCCCCACTCCTTCTCCATCTGGTAGGGACCGATCACCTGACGATGCAGGACGGCCCCTTTGAGGTTGGGCGCGAGCTCGGTGTAGCCGTCGATGACGCGGTCGGCGTACGCCTCGAGCTCCTCGGTGTGGGGCTCCTGCGACCACTCGTGGGGCACCCACTGGGTGAACAGCGACATTATGTGGGTCCCCTCGGGGCACAAGGTGCGGTCGTAGAACGACGGGATGCAGCCGTCGGAGAACGGTCGTTCGGCGGGGCGCCCCGCGCGCGCGTCCTGGAACGCCTGCTCGAGATACTCGACCGAGTGCGCGAGCTCGATCGCGCCGCCGTGGACCGCGGGGTGGACCCCCGGATCGGCGGTGAAGTCCGGGAGCTCGGCGAGGGCGAGGTTGATCTTGACCACGCCGCTGCGGGTCTTCCAGCGTTCGATGTCGTGGACGAACTCGTCGGGCAGCTCGTGACTGTCGATCATGCGCAGGAACGTCGTCTTGGGGTGCGTGGAGGCCACGACGATGTCGGAGTGCAGCTCCTCGCCGCTCGCGAGTGCGACGCCGACGGCGCGCCCGTTGCGCACGAGGATGCGTTCGACCGGCGCGTTCGTGCGCACCGTGGCCCCGAGCGCCTCGGCCGAGCGCCGGATCGCGGCGCTGACGGCCCCCATGCCCCCCTCGGGGAAGCCCCAGCTGCCGAGGCGGCCGTCGCCGACGTCGCCGATCGAATGGTGGGCCATGACGTAGGCGGTGCCGGGCTCCGCGGGCCCGGCCCACGTCCCGATGATCCCGTTGATCGCGTGCGCGGCCTTTATCTGTGGCGACTCGAACCAGTCGTCGAGAAGGTCGGCGATGCTCATCGTCATGAGCCGTGTGACGTCGCCGACGGTGCGCACGTCGAGCCCCCTCATGCGCCAGACGAGCATGAGCTGATCCACGAGGTCGCGCGGTCGCCGCGAGCCGACCTTGGGCGGGACCTGCATGAGCAGAGGCCCGAGCACCTCGGCGAGGCCGCCCAGCCACGCCTCCCACCGCCCCTGGGCCTCTGCGTCCTTGGCCGAGAACTTGGCGATCTCGTCGCGGTCGTGACGCGAGTCGTCGCCGAACATCTTGAGCGAGGTGCCGTCCGGAAAAGCGAGGTAGTACTCGTTCATCGGGTGCACCTTGTAGCCGTGCCGCTCGAGGTCGAGGTCCCTGATGATCGTGGGCGGCATCAGGCTCATGACGTAGGACAGCGTCGTGACCTTGAACTGGGGCGCGTCGGGCCACGGCGTGTCGGTGGTCGCCGCGCCCCCCGTCTTATGGCGCGCCTCGAGCACGATCGGCTTGGCCCCCGCGCGCGCGAGGTAGGCCGCCGCGACGAGGCCGTTGTGACCGCCGCCCACCACGATGGCGTCGTAGTCGGCCATCTGCTACCCGACTTCGGTGGCCGGCATGGTGGGTCGCACGAGGGGACGCAGCGGCAGCTCGCCCCGGTAGCCGCGCGCCACCATCGTGAGGAACTGGTACACCTCGCTCTCGGCCGACGCGAGCGGCCCCTGCCGGTAGCCACGGGTGCCGGCCCCCCGCTGAACGGCCTCGCACGCGGCCCAGTCCTGCTTGTTCGTCAGGTCCCAGAAGTCGGACGCGTAGGAGGGATCGAAGCCCTCTCTGGCGAAGGCCTCGGGCGGGAACAGCCACTCGCACTCGATGCGGCTGCGCCCGGGGGCGACCGGGTCGATGCGGTGCGTCATCACGTAGTCCGGGTGGAGGCTTATGAGCAGGTTGGGGAACAGCCCGAAGTAGAGGACCTCGCGGCGGAGGCGGTCGTCCAGGCCGCGCAGCACGGCGCCCTCGCTCGCACCCGACAACGACATCGTTTCGGCGTCCGCCATGAGCTCCATGGTCCCGCCCGCCCACGCCCCCGACGGCTCCAGGCCGTACCCGCTGTCGGGCGGCGACACCCGGCAGAGCTCGGGATGGATCGAGGGGCAGTGGTAGCACTCGTGGTAGTTCTCCGTAACGATCTTCCAGTTGGCGTCGATCGTGTACTCGTGGCTCACGGCGGCCACGAGGCGCTCGGGCTCGTGGGCCGCGACCAGATCCTCGAGGTTGCCCACGTAGTCCTCGAACGGCTCCGCGTTCCCCGACGCGTTGACGAACACCCACCCGTGCCATTCGTGGACGCGGGCGGGTATCAAGGGGTAGTCGGACCGGTCGAAGCCGGTGCGGTCGGAGAACCGGGGGGCTCCGCGCAGGGTCCCGTCGAGCCCGTAGACCCAGGCGTGGTAGGGGCATCGGATGACCCTGCCGCTGTCGCAGGCGCCCGCCTCGAGCAGCTCGTGGCCGCGGTGGCGGCAGACGTTGTAGAAGCCGTTGAGGCGTCCGTCGGCGTCGCGTACGAGCAGCACGCCCTCCGAGCCGACGCGCACGGCGCGCCGGTTGCCCGGTTGCTCGAGGGCCGACGCACGGCCGACGCACACCCACGCGCCCTCGAAGAAGGCCGTGGACTCCCACTCGAAGACGTCCTCGGATGTGTACGCGTCGGCCGGAAGCGTGTAGCTGTGTCCGAAGGGCATGAGCACGGCCGCGAGGGCCTCCCCGCTGATGGGCGCCGTCCCCGAACGTGCCAATGCGATCACCTCGTACCCTCTCGCGCGCCGTGCGGCCGGGCGCTCGGCCGGAGTCGCCCCCGCGCGCATCGGGGGACCCCCGGCCGGAAGCCGGTCGCCTCACTGTAGCAGGAGCCTGAACGACGATTCAATCGCGCCGCGGCCCTGGCCGCGAAACAACGGTGAGGGTGTTAGCTTGTGACACTGAACGCATGTTCATGACCGCTCGGGGGCGAGATGGGACCACGGCCTGAGCTGACGAGCCGGCGTCGACAGCAGACGCTGGAGGCCGCGGTGGCCGTGATCGCGGAAAAAGGGTTGGGCGCAACGCGTATCGCGGATGTCGCCGCTCGCGCCCAGGTCAGCGCCGCACTCGTCCTCTATTACTTCGGCTCCAAGGAGGGCCTTCTCGCCGAGGCGCTGACGTTGGCCGACGACCGCTTCTATCTGAGGGTCTTCCACGACCTCAGCGAGCTCGACTCGGCGATCGCACGCCTCCTGCGGCTGATCCAACTCGCCTGCCCCCTGAAGGGTGCCCCCGACCGCACCGGCGACGACTGGGTCCTGTGGGTCGAGCTGTGGCCGCGCGCGCTCCGGGATCGGGACGCGGGGAGGAAGAGAGAGGCCATGGATCGTCGGTGGAGGGCTACGATCGCCGACGTCGTGAAGGGCGGACAGGCCTTGGGGGAGTTCTCGTCGGAGCTCGATCCCGATGACTTCGCCCTTCGATTCGCGGCGTTGATCGACGGCCTTGCCCTCCAGGTCGTCATGCGGGACTCGGAGGTGACGCCCGACCGGATGCGCGCGGTGTGCGAGGAGGTCGCCGCCCGGGAGCTCGGCTTCGGACGGCGGTATGGGGGGTTCCCGGACGAGAAGGAAGCTGCAAAGAGCACGTAGGGACAGCCCAACTTGGGGGGAGACGTTGACGTCGTCGAGGAGGGGTGATGATCCGGCATCCGCGTGACAGGCATTCGTGGAACCGAGCGATGAGCCGGCGGGAGATGATCCGCCTTACGGGGGGCGCCGCCCTGTCGGCCGCCGTCCTGGCCGCGTGCGGGGGCGACGACGGGGGCGGGTCTGGAACGGGGCTCCGCATAGCCAGCCCCAGCGATCCGGCCACCCTTCCGATCCCCGACGACAACGCGCCGATCGAGTCGGGTCTCGAGCCCGAGGCGGGCCCCCTGAAGATCTACAACTGGGACGAGTACATCTGGCCCAAGGTCGTGAAGGAGTTCGCGGCCGAGCACGGGGTCGACTTCGAGATCTCGACCTTCTACAACATGAACGAGGCGGTCGCCAAGATAAAGACCGGCCAGGTCGACTTCGATGTGTTCTTCCCCACGATCGACGTGGTCCCGAAGCTGGCGGCGGCGAAGCTGATCCAGCCGCTGAACCACAGCTACATCCCCAATCTGGACAAGAACGTGTGGCCCGAGCTCGCCGACCCCTGGTACGACAAGGGATCGCGCTACACCGTCCCGTACACCGTCTACACGACGGGCATCGCATGGCGCACCGACATGGTCGACGACGACATCGCGGCCCTCGACAACCCCTACGACATCTTCTGGGACCCTCGCTACAGGGGCAAGGTAGGCATCTACGACTCCTACCGCGATGCGATGAACATGGTGCTGCTGCGCAACGGGATCACAGACATCAACACCGACGACCCGAAAGACATCGAGCTGGTCAAGAGGGACCTCGTCGACATGGCCGACAAGACCAGCGTGCGCACCACGATCAACGGGGCCTACGCGAAGCTTCCCGAGGGTGACTTCGCGATCCACCAATCGTGGTCGGGGGACATCGTGGCGGCGCCCTACTACTTCCCGGAGTCGAACTACGGCGATCCCAAGGGGCTGCTGCGCTTCTGGTGGCCCGAGAACGGCAAGGGAGAGATCGGCAACGACACGATCGCGATCCCCAAGGCGGCCAAGAACCCCGTCCTGGCGCACCTGTTCCTGGACTTCATGCTCCAGAACCAGGAGGCGATCGACAACTTCAGCTGGGTCGGGTACCAGCCTCCGATAAAGGCCATCGACCCCGACAAGCTCGTCAAACAGCAGTACGTCGTCCCCAACCTCAAGGAGGCGATCGTGCGCAAGGAGTACTTCGACTCGGGCTACAAGGCCCTGACGCTGCCGCCCGACGTCGACGCCATGTGGCAGGACGCCTGGTCCGACTTCAAGTCGGGTGCGTAACGGGTAGCGCAACGCCGTGCAGGTGATGCGGGGGGCGCGCCGGGGATCGCGCGCCGGCCGAGGACAGACCCGCGACGCCCCGGGGGAGGCAGGGGGCCTGTGGAGCGCGCTCGCCGCCCCCGGCCTGCTGTGGCTGGTGCTGCTCTTCGTGGTCCCGTTCTACGCGATCCTGGCGCTGGCGATGGGACGCCTGGATCCCATCTTCGCCACGCCCGTGCCGGTGTGGAACCCCGTCGAATGGGATCCCGCGGCGCTCCAGGGAGTCTTCTCGGACCTCTTCGGGGACGGCGCGCTGCGCGTCGTGATGGTGCGCACCTTCCTGTATGTCTTCTCCGCGGTCGTTCTCTCGCTGTTGATCGGGTATCCCGTCGCCTACTACATCTCCCGGCATGGGGGCCGCGCCAAGGTCCTTCTGCTCGTCCTGCTCATCGCCCCCTTCTGGATCAGCTATCTCATGCGCATGCTCGCCTGGGTCAACCTCCTCCAGGACGAGGGGTACGTGAACCGCGTCCTCATGACGATCGGGCTCCTGGACCGACCGCGGGACTGGCTCGGGGGCAGCTCGCTCACGGTCGTGCTCGGGCTCACTTACGGATACATCCCGTTCTTGATACTGCCCCTCTACGCGGCCCTGGATCGCATCGACAAGAGCGTCCTCGAGGCGGCGCGCGATCTCGGAGCGAGCTCCTTCAGCGCGTTCCTACGGGTCACCCTCCCGCTCAGCAGGCAGGGGATCCTGGCGGGCAGCGTCATCATCCTGCTCCCGATGTTCGGGGACTACTACACCCCCGACCTCCTCTCAGGGGCGCCGAGAACCTCGATGATCGGCAACCAGATCGACTTCTTCGTCCACACGAGCTCGGGCGGAGGCCAGAAAGGGGCCTCGCTGGTCATCGTCCTGTCCCTTCTCGTGAGCGTGCTCATGGTCTATTACCTCCTCACCGTGGCGCGAGCAGCCCGAGAGGCGCGCTCGTGAGCGAGGCGACCGCCCCCCGGGCGCGCGACCTCCCCGCGGCTCCGCCGCTGGCGCGCCGCGCGTGGGAGTGGCTCGCCAACCCCTGGGGGCGCCCCCGCTTCCTCGCCCTGTGGACGTGGGTCTACATGGCGTGGTCGATCCTGCCGGTGCTCATCGCGATCCAGTTCTCTTTCAATGCGGGCCGGTCCCGCAGCACGTGGCAGGGCTTCTCGCTGCGGTGGTACGTCGACGACCCCGACCTCTCGTTGCTCAACGACCCAACGCTGCGCGACGCGATGATGCAGAGCCTCCGGCTCGCGCTTCTCACGATGCTGATCGCGACACCGATCGGCGTCGCCCTTGCGCTGGGCCTCGCTCGCTGGAGGGGCCGGGGGGCGAGCGCCGGCAACTTCCTCATGCTCTTTCCCCTCGTGACGCCCGAGATCGTGATGGGCTCGGCGCTCTTCTTCACGTTCGTGTTCCTGTTCAAGTTCGTGCACCTGGGCACGACCGCGCAGGTGCTCGGGCACGTCACGTTCTCGATCTCCTACGTCGTCATCGTCGTACGGGGCCGCCTGTTCGCGATCGGCAAGGAGTACGAGGAGGCGGCGAGGGACCTCGGGGCCTCGCCCCTGCAGGCGCTGCGCATGGTGCTGCTGCCCATGCTGGCGCCCGCGGTGTTCGCGGCGCTGATGATCGTGTTTGCCATCTCGATCGACGACTTCGTCATCTCCGCCTTCCTGTCGTCGGGACAGAAGAGCGAGACGGTTCCGATCCTCATCTACAGCACCGCCCGAGCGGCGCCCACCCCCGCCTTGAACGCGGTCGCCTCTGTGATGCTCGGGGCGTCGATCCTGGCGATCGCGATCGCGATCATCGTGCAGCGCCGGTTCCAGAAGCGCGAGGGCCGGCGGCGTTCGGACGCGGTCGAGAGCTTCGCCCGCCTCGAGATCTAGCGCGCCCGGGGGCCGACCAGGGCGTCGACCTGCTCGAGCAGCTCCACCTCGCGGAAGGGCTTGGTGAGGTACCCGCTGCCGCCCTCCCGGCTGGCGCGCTCGCGCGCGTCGCCGCTGGAGTGCGCAGACACGACCAGAACGGGCACGTCCTCGAGACGCTCGCTCGAGCGCACCGCGTTGAGCACCTCCCACCCCTCCATGTCGGGCAGGCGGATGTCGAGCACGACGAGGTCGGGCCGCTCGCGCCCGAGCGCCTCGAGCGCCTCGGTCCCCGTCCCGGCCTCGACCACGCGATGGCCGGCCCCCTCGAGCATGAACGATGTCATCAGGCGGATGTCGGGCTCGTCTTCGACGAGCAGGACGGTCGCGCTCACTGCGCCTGGGGCAGCCGGAGACAGAAGCGCGCCCCGCCGGACGGCGCCCGCTCGTACCACACGCGCCCGCGCGACAGGTCGACGAGCATCTTCACGATGGCGAGGCCGAGGCCCGAGCCCCCCACGCCGGTGGCCGAGGAGCCGCGCGCGAACGGCTCGAAGAGCTGGGGCACGAGCCCCTCCTCGACCCCGGGGCCGTCGTCGTCGACCGAGATGACGACGTCCCCCTCCGACGCGCGCGCCCCGACCTCGATCCGCGACCCGCCGTAGCGGAACGCGTTCGTGAGCAGGTTGGCAAGGACCTGGTGGAGGCGGACGCGGTCGGCGTGCACCACGACCTCGTCGGGGATCGCGAGGCCCACCGTCACCTCGGGCGGAGGAGGGGCGGACTCCAGCACGTCCTCGGCCAGGGGCGCCACGGGGACCGGCTCGGGGCGCAGCTCGAGGGAGCTCTGCTGCAGCCTGCTCAGGTCGAGGAGGTTGTGCACGAGGACCGTGAGGCGCGCCCCGGCGCGCCCGATGGCGGCGTAGGCGGCCTCGATCCTCTCCTCGGGCATGTTCCTGCGGCCGGAGGCGAGCAGCTCCGTGAGGCCGAGGAGCGACGTCAGCGGCGTGCGGAGCTCGTGCGCCGCGTTGGCGATGAACTGCTGGCGGAACGCCTCCTGGCGCTTCGCCTCGGTGACGTCCTGGGCGGTCCCGATCATCTTCGCCGGCGCGCCGGAGTCGTCCTCGACGATCCGGCCGCGCGTCTGGACGTGAACGATGGTGCCGTCCGGATGGACCAGACGGTGGTCGCTCTCGTAGGGGCGGCCCTCGGAGAGCGCCGCCTCCATCACGGCTTCGACGCGAGGCCTGTCGTCCGGGTGGACGCGCGCGATCGCCTCCTCGGGATCCGGGCGTCCGCCCGGCGGCAGGCCGAAGATCCGGTAGAGCTCCTCCGACCACACCAGGTCGCCGGAGGCGATGTCGTACTCCCAGCTGCCCACGCGGGCGAGGCGCTGCGCCTCGACCAGCTGGGCCCGGCTCCTGCGCTCCTGCCGCCACAGCTCGGCGCGGGCGAGAGCGAGCTCGGCCAGGACCGCGAGCCTCCTGAGCATGTCGGTCTCGTCGCGCCCGAAGAACGGGGTGTAGGCGCTCGCCTGGACCGCGAGCCACCCGGAGCGGAGCGGCATCCCGATGCCCTCCCGAGGGGGGTCGCCCGAGCGCAGCCGGTCCACGAGCGCACGGGCCGCGGGCTCGTCGAGGCCGTGGCAGCCGATGAGGCCGCCGCGGTCGTCGAGGAGCACGGCGCCGCACCCCCCGAAGAGCTGCGAGACGTGCGGCAGCAGCGCGTCGGCCACGGCGCGGGCGTCCTCGGCCTCCATGAGCCCGGCCTCGGCCCGCTGGAAGGCGGCCTCCTCCGGACGCCGCCACGCCCTGCGCAGGGGCGACGGAGGGATGAAGCCGACGAGGAAGAGGAGCCCCGAGGCGATCCCGAGAAGTTGGGTGGCGACCTCGCTGGGGCTCTCGTCGCTCGCGGAGGGTGCGAGCCCGGCGAGCACGACCGCGAGCGCGAGCCCGGCCGCGCCGAGGCTCAGGGTCCGCATCCGGCGGCGCGACACGGTGGGAAGCCCCTCACCCCCCCGCCACAGGCGCACGGCCACGAGCCCGGACAGGGCCACCCACTGGACGACCACGAGGTAGACGTAGAGGTGGAGCCAACCCGGTCCGGGAGCGCCCTCTGGCAGTGGGGGGAGGAGGAACGCCCCCGCCACGGCGGCCGCGGTGAGCCCGGCGGCGGAGCGCGACACCCACCGGCGGGGCTCGCCGAACGAGGTCATGAAGCGGTAGAGCAGGTAGGGGAACGCGACCACGAGGGCGACCACGGCCCTCCCCGCCCAGACCTCCGCCCCGGAGCCGGCGGCCCCATCCTCGGGGAGCGCCTCGCTCACGAGGCTGACGACGCCGAGGCTGCCGAAGGTGGCGGCCAGCCAAGCCGCCGCCTCGCCGCGCTGGCGCCGCCACTGCCAGAAGGCGACGACGCCCAGACCCGCGAAGAGGGCGATCTGGACGACCCTCAGCGCGGCGAAGACGTCCATGGCTGTTCCGGGCGGCGCATGTCGATGCCACTACTTCGGCGCCTCCCGAGGGCCTCCTTAGCCCCTCCCCGGCGGGAGGGTGGGAGGTCAGAGGGGGGCCCTAGCGGCCGTCGCCGGCGACCTCGGCCGCCGCCACGGGGAGCACCCGAAGGGCCTCCGCGGGGAGGAACACGCTCACGGGGTCGCCCTGCGAGAAGGCGACCTCGCTGCCGTCGTTCTGGACGACGCACTGGAGCGTGTCGCCGTGCGCGAGCCGGACGATCAGCTGCGTGAACGCCCCGAGATAGACGGACCGCTGCACCATCCCCGGGACGCGGTTGGCGCCGCTCTCGCCGTGCGGTGCGACGCGCACCCGCTCGGGGCGGATCGTGACCTTCACCTTTCCCGATGCGTCGAGGCGGCCCCGCCCGCCCTCGAGGAGGAAGTCGCCGAGCCGGACCCGGCACTGGCCCCCGGGGGCGCCGCCCTCGGCGGTCGCGTCCATGAGGTTGGAGACGCCGAGAAAGTCGGCGACGTACGCGGTCGCGGGCTCCTCGTAGACCTGTCGCGGGGAGCCGACCTGCTCGATGCGACCCTCCGACATCACCGCGAGGCGGTCGGACATCGTGAGGGCCTCCTCCTGGTCGTGCGTGACGTAGATGAAGGTGATGCCGACCTCCTCCTGGAGGGCCTTGAGCTCGATCTGCAGCGCCTTGCGGAGCTTCGCGTCGAGCGCCCCCAGGGGCTCGTCGAGGAGAAGGACGGCGGGGTTGAGGACGAGCGCCCGCGCCAGCGCAACGCGCTGCTGCTGGCCCCCCGAGAGCTGCGTCGGGCGCCGCTTCTCGAGCCCTTGAAGCCGCACGAGAGAGAGCACCTCCTCCACCATGCGCGCCGTGTCCGCCTTGGCGACCTTCTTGAAGCGGAGGCCGAAGGCGACGTTGTCGGCGACCGAGAGGTGAGGGAAGAGCGCGTAGCTCTGGAACACCGTGTTCACATTGCGCTTGTGCGGCGGGGTCTGGGCGACGTCGGTGCCGTCGAACAGGACCCGTCCCGCGGTCGGCCGCTCGAAACCGGCGATGAGCCGCAGCGTCGTGGTCTTCCCGCACCCCGACGGCCCGAGCAGGGAGAAGAACTCACCGCCTGCGACGTCGAGGTTGATGCCGTCGACCGCGACGACGTCGTCGAACGTCTTCACGAGGTCGACCAACTGCACCGCCCCCGTCGCCACGGCTAGCCGCGCAGCGCGCGCGCGAACGCGGAGAAGTTGTCGACGAACAGGGCGATGTCCTCCTCGCTGTGCTGAACCGATAGCATCCACTGCTCCGCCTTGCCCCACGGCGGCAGGAAGACGCCCCCGTTGTGCTGGAACAGCCAATGACAGTGGCTGTAGCGGTCGTCCACGGCGAGGAAGTCCCGGTAGCTGCGGATGCGCGTGCGCGAGAACGTGATGCAGCCCTTGGCTCCGAAAGCCACGGTGTAGGCGCCGAGGTCGTGCTCCGCGATGACGCGTTCGCAGCCCGCCACCAGGTCCGACCTCAGCGTGTCGAAGCGCTCGTACGCCCGGGGCGTGAGCACCTCGGTCAGCGTGGCCCGCGCGGCTGCCATCGTCAACGGGTTGCCGTTGAACGTGCCGACCTGCTCGTAGAGGCCGGATGCGATCGCGTCCATGATCTCTTCGGTCCCCCCGATCGCGCCGCACGGAAGGCCCCCGCCGATGGCCTTCGCGAGGCAGATGATGTCGGGCGCCACCCCGAGGACCTCCGTGGCGCCTCCCCGGGCGACCGTGACGCCCGTCTTGACCTCGTCGAAGACGAGCAGCGCCCCCGCCTCGTGCGCGAGCTCCTTCACGGCCGCGATGTAACCCGGGTCGGGCGGGATGATGCCCGCGTTCATCATGATCGGCTCCACGATCACGGCCGCGACCCCCCCGTCGATCTCGCGGAGGCGCCGCGCGAGCGCGTCCGCGTCGTTGAACGGCACGACCACAGTGAGGTCGGTGATCGCGCGCGGGATGCCGCTGCTCGAGGGGGAGCTCAGAGGCCGCTCGAGGGAGCCCATCTCGTCGGGCTCGGGGATCACGCTCACCTGGACGGAGTCGTGGTGCCCGTGGTAGCAGCCCTCCACCTTGACGATGGCGTCGCGGCCCGTCACCGCGCGGGCGAGGTGGACCGCGTCCATGGTCGCCTCCGTGCCCGAGTTGCAGAACCTCCACAGCGGCAGCCCGAACCTGCTGCGCAGCTCCTCCGCCACGATCAGGGCGTCCTCGGTCGGCTGCGCGAAGTGGGTCCCCCGCTCGACGCGCGCCCGCACCGCCTCTACGACGCGGGGGTGTGCGTGACCCACGGCCATGACGCCGTAGCCGCCGTGGAAGTCGGCGTAGCGGTTGCCGTCCACGTCGTAGATGTGAGAGCCGCTCCCGTGGCTGAGCCACACCGCCTGCGGCCGCGCGATCTGCCAGTTCGACGTCGTCCCGCCCGCGAGGCTGCGCCGCGCCCTCGCCAGAGTGCGTGCCGATCCCGGCTGGCGCTCGAGGAAGATGCGTTCCTGCTCCTCGACGAGCGCGTCCAGCCGCTGCAGCTCGTCCCTCGTTACTTCGGCCACGGACACCGGTATCACCTCAGGTCCTGCGGCCGCCTCGGCGTCATCCGATCAGCGTGCGGCAGCCGCGCTTGAACAACTGGTCGGCGATGATTATCCGCTGGATCTCGGACGTCCCCTCCCAGATCCGATCGACCCGCAGCTCGCGGTAGAACCGCTCGGCCACGTTCTCCCGCATGTAGCCCCTCCCGCCGAAGATCTGCACGGCCCGGTCGGCGACGCGGTTGGCCATCTCCGATGCGTACAGCTTGGCCATTGAGCACTGCGCGTGCTGCGTCTTGACGTCGATGCCCGCGTCGATGCCCTCGGCGAGCCGGTAGGTCATGAGACGAGCCGCCCACAGCTCGGTGAGGGAGTCGGCCAGCATGAACTGGATCGCCTGGTAGGAGGAGATGGTGCTGCCGAAGGCGGTCCTGCCCTGTGCGAACGAGCTCGCCTCCTCGACGAGCCGCTCGGCCGCGCCGCAGCAGCGCGCTGCGATCATCAACCGCTCGTAGCGGAACCATTCGTACGCGAAGCGCATCCCTTCGCCCTCGTCGCCCACGAGCTGCGACGCGGGGACGCGCACGTCTTCGAAGGCGATGATCGGGTGATGCGAGGAGTAGCTGTGGCTGTAGGCGGGCGTGCGCACGAACCGCACACCCGGTGTGTCGAGGTCGACGATAAACATCGCGTGCGCGCCGGCATGGGGTCCCTCGGCGAGCTTTGCCTGGAAGAAGGCGTAGTCGGCCTTGTTCGCGGAAGTCACGTGCCACTTGACGCCGTTCAGGACGTAGCCGCCGCCGTCCCGGCGCGCCGTCGCCTCGATCCCGTCGACGTCGGAGCCGGCGTTCTCCTCCGTGATCGCGTAGCACTCGTTGCGCTCGCCCCTGATCGTCGGTATCACCCACGTGTGGAGCTGCTCCTGCGTCGCCACCTGGGGCAGCCATCCCGCGGGGGACTCCAGCACCCAGCCGAGGGCGTTCGTGGCCCGTCCGATCTGCTCGGACACCAGCACCTGCTGGAAGGTCGAGAGGCCGGCTCCGCCGAGCTCGGCCGGCATGTTCATCGCCTGGAGGCCCAGCTCGCGCACGCGCGCGCGCTGCTTGGCCAGGACGCGCTCGGGGAGCGCGCCATCGTTCATCTCGGCCTCGACCTCGTGGGGGATCAGCTCCTCGTCCACGAACGCGCGCGCCCGCTGCTGCAGCGCGCGATCCTCCTCCGACAGCGGCCAGCCGGTCGTAACCGTTGCGTCCGTGGTGCAGCCCTCCCCTCTCGAGCGGTCGACTCAAGGGCGGTGCGGGGTCCGTCGACGTCGGGAGAGAATACCGACCTCGTTCCGTCGAACGGAAGGCGACCGTGACCACTCGAGAGGGCGTTGGGGCACCGGCGCGCGGCGTCGGCGTGCTTTCGCTGGTGTACGCCGCGTACGGGTACTACTGGGGCGCTTGGGCCGTCCTCTTCGCCGATTTCCTGAGCGGGCACGACCTCTCGCCGGGGGAGGGGAGCTGGCGCCTCGTGGTCCTGAGCGCCACCGCGGTCCTGGCGATGACGCTGCTCGCGCCCCGGATGGAGGGGGTGCCGCGCAGGGTGTCGGTCGCGCTCGCCCTCGCGCTTCAGGGAGGCGGCGCGTTCCTGATCGCGGTCAGCGCGACCGACTGGCTCGTGCTCGCGTTCGGCATCGCCGGCGTCGGGACCGGCCTCGTCGACGTCTTCGTGAACGCCGCCGGCCAATCGATCGAGTCGCGCAGCGCGCGGCCGGTGCTGCAAACGGTGCACGCGTGCTACGGCATCGGGGGGGCCCTCGGCGCACTCGTCGCGGGCGGGGTGCTGAGCGTCGGCGGCACCTTCCGCACCGTGCTCGTCGAAGCCGCGATCGTCCAGGTCGCCGTCGCGCTCGCGTGCTCCCGCACGCGTTCTCTCGCGGCCGCCGAGGGCGCGTCCGGCCGCGGCTCCTCCGCGTTCTCGCTCGCGGCCTTCGTGCGGTGGCCCTACCTGTTGCTCCCCGCCCTCGTCGTGCTCGCCGCCTTCTTCATCGAGGGCTCGATGGACGTGTGGTCGGTCATCTACCTACGCCGCACGCTGGGGGCGTCCAACCTCGCGGGCAGCGGCGGCTTCGCCGCGTTCGCGCTCGCAACGACCGTCGGCCGCCTCTTCGCGGCGCGCCTGCTCTTCGGGCTCGGGTATCGGCGGACGATCCTGTTCTCCGGTCTCGGGTCCGCGCTCGCGGGGCTCGTCGCGGTCACCGCCACCAGCCCGGGCGTGGCGAGCCTCGGCTTCCTGCTCCTCGGCGTGTGTGTGTCCGCCGCGGCCCCGGCGGCCTTCGGCCTCGCGGGAGGCAGCGGCCGGGACGCGGCGCTCGCGATCGCGGCCATGACGACCGTGGGCTACTCGGGCTTCGTCCTCGGGCCCCCCCTTCTCGGGTGGCTCGCGGAGGAAGCGGGGCTGAGGGCGACGATGGCCGCCCTCATGGTGGCCACGCTGGTCATCGCGGTCGGGGGCGTCGCGGGGCGGAAGGGAACGGCCGGCGAGCTGGCGCCGGTCAGTCGCTCAGGTTGACGTATATGTGCTTGACCTCGAGGTAGTCCTCGAGGCCCCAGGGCCCGAGCTCTCGGCCCACCCCCGACTGCTTGAAACCACCCCACGGCGCCTCCGTGGGAGCGGGCTGCGAGTCGTTGATCCACACGATCCCGGCCCGCAGGCGCCGGGCGGTGCCGAGAGCTTTCTTGATGTCCCGCGTCCACACCGCCGCGGCAAGCCCGTAGTCGCTGTCGTTGGCGAGCCCGATGACCTCGTCGAGATCCGAGAACGGCAGGACGGAGGCGACCGGCCCGAAGATCTCCTCGCGCGCGATCGTCGCCGCGGGGGACACGTCGTAGAAGATCGTCGGCGGAACGAAGTACCCGTCGGCGAGCTCGGGGTCCGACGGAGGATCTCCCGCAAGAGCCACCTTGGCCTCGCTCCGGCCCTTGTCGATGTAACCGAGCACCCGCTCCTGCTGCTCCCGGCTCACGAGCGGCCCCATCGTGGTGGCGGGGTCGAGCCCGCGCCCCAACCGGACGCCGCTGCCGATGTCGACCATCGCAGCGAGGGTGTCGTCGTAGATGGCGCGCTCCACGAATATGCGGCTGCCGGCGGAGCAGACCTCGCCCTGGTTCCAGAAGATCCCGCTGCAGGTGCCCGGGACGGCCTCGTCGAGCAGCGCGTCCGAGAACACGATGTTGGGCGACTTGCCGCCGAGCTCGAGGGTGACCCGCTTCAGCGTGTCGGCGCCCTCGCGCATGACGATCACACCCACCTCGCGCGACCCCGTGAAGCCGATCTTGTCGACGCCGGCGTGGCGGACGAGGGGCGCGCCCGCGGTGGGCCCGAACCCCGTCACGACGTTGAGAGCGCCCGGGGGCACGCCCGCCTCCTCTAGCATCTTCGCGAGCTCGAGCGCGGTCAGCGGCGTCTGCTCGGCCGGCTTGAGCACACACGTGCACCCCGCCGCGAGCGCGGGAGCGACCTTCTGCATCGCCATGAGCAGGGGGTAGTTCCACGGGACGATGAGGCCGGCGACCCCGACCGGTTCCTTGACCACCAGGCTCATCGCGTCCGGGCCGACCGGCGGGATGTCGCCCATCGCCTTGGTCGTCCAACCCGCGTAGTACTCGAGCATGAAGGCCGCCTCGTCGATGTCCTCGAAAGCCTCCGCCAGAGGCTTGCCGGAGTCGCGCACCTCGAGCTCCGCCAGGCGGGCGCGCTCCCGCCGCACGATGTCGGAGGCGGCGTGGAGGACGCGGGCTCGCTCCCGCTCGGACGCGCGCGGCCACGGGCCCTCGTCGAAGGCGCGGCGCGCCGCCGCGACCGCGCGGTCCACGTCGGCTTCCTTCGCGTCGGGCACGGTCGCGAACGCCTCGCCGGTGGCGGGGTCGAAGACATCGAAGCGTCCGCCGTCGGCTGCCTCGACCCACCGGCCCTCGATGTACATGTCGAGCTGGTCCACCGAAGTCACCTCCGTCGTTCGATCGAACGAGTATCGCAGCCGGCCTGTAGGGTTCGGCGGGCCGGGCGGACAAGGAGGCACATGAGCGCGCCACGCACGGTCGCCGACCTCGTCCTTCGGCGCGCCTCTGTCTACACGATGAACGGGGCCCGGGCCTGGGCCGACGCGGTGGCGGTCGCCGGGGGCCGCGTCGCGGCGGTCGGCACCGACGCCGATGCGATGGCGCTGGCGGGGCCGGGGACGCAGGTCCTCGACCTGGACGGGTGCATGGTGCTGCCCGGCTTTCAGGACGCCCACGTCCATCCCCTGCACGGCGGGCTCGCACAGGCGCGCTGCGGGCTCCACGAGGTGTGGGGCCGGCCCGCCTACGCCGACGCGATATCGGCGTACGCGCGGGCGCACCCCGAGGACGACTGGATCGAGGGATCGGGGTGGGCCATGGACGCGTTCCCCGGCGGGACTCCCACCGCCGAGGAGCTCGACGAGCTCGTCGGCGACCGCCCCGCGTTCCTCGTGAACCGGGACGGCCACGGCGCGTGGGTCAGCACGGCCGCGCTCCGCCGCGCCGGGATCACCGCCACCACTCCGGATCCGGCCGACGGCAGGATCGAGCGGGGACCCGATGGCACTCCCACGGGCACGCTGCACGAGGGGGCGATGAACCTGGTGGCGTCCCTCATCCCGCCGCCGTCGCGCGCAGACCTCGTCGACGCGCTCCGCCGCGCGCAACGGCATCTGCACTCGCTTGGCATCACGGCATGGAACGACGCGTGGGTGGAGCCGCGGGACCTCGACGCCTACGTCGCCCTGGAGGAGGCGGGGGAGCTGAGCGCGCGCGTCGTGCTCTCGCTGCTGTGGCGGCGGGATCGGGGCGAGGACCAGATCGACGAGCTCGTCGACATGAGGGAGCGCGGCACGAAGGGCCGGCTCGCCGCTTCGAACACGAAGATCTTCCAGGACGGGGTCGCGGAGAACGGCACGGCGGGGATGATCGAGCCCTACCTCGACGCCGACGGGCGGCCCACAGACAACTACGGCCTCAGCCTCGTGGACCCGGAGGCGCTCCGCCACTACGTCGCGTTGCTGGATGCGCGCGGGTTCCAGGTCCATTTCCACGCGATCGGGGACCGCGCGATCCGCGAGGCGCTCGATGCCCTTGCGGCCGCACGTTCGGCGAACGGCGCGCGCGATGCCCGCCACCACATCTGTCACCTCCAGGTCGTCCAGCCGGAGGACGTCGCCCGCTTCCGTCCTCTCGGCGTGGTCGCGAACGTCCAGGCCTTGTGGGCGTACGAGGACGCGCAGATGCGCGACCTCACCATCCCGTTCCTCGGCCCGGAGAGGACGCGGCTGCAGTACCCGTTCGCCTCCCTCCGGCGCGCGGGAGCGCGTCTCGCGTTCGGCAGCGACTGGCCCGTGAGCTCGCCGGATCCTCTCGCCCAGATCCATGTCGCGGTCACGAGGACGCCGCCCGACGAGCCGGGAGAGCCGTTCCTTCCCGAGCAGCGGCTGGATCTCCCGGCCGCGCTCGAAGCGTTCACGATCGGCTCGGCCTACGTGAACAGGCTCGAGGAGGCAACGGGCTCGATCGAGCCGGGCAAGCTGGCGGACCTGGCGGTCGTCGACCGGGATCTGTTCGCGCCCGGTGCGCGCGCGAGCGACGCGCGCGTCGTGCTCACACTGGTCGAGGGCCGCGCCGTGCACGCGGCGGACGACCTCCTGTAACAAGCCCTACATCGGAGCGGGCGGCGCGCGCGTGGCGCGCCGTGCCCCGAGCTCGGAAGTCACCATCGCGACCGTTATGAGGCCGCCGCCGACCCATTGATGGAGCGCGAGCCGCTCGCCCAGCCACGTCACGGCGAGCAGAGCGGATGCGAGCGACTCGCCCGACAGGATGACCGCGGCGCGCGCGGGCGTCAACGCTTGCTGCGCCACGATCTGCAGCGTGTAGGCGACGCCCGTGCCGAGCACGCCCGTGACCACGAGCAAGGGAGCCGCCTTCAGCGCGGCGCTCGGCTCCAAACCCACGAACGCCGCCGCGGCGAGGTGGAACAAGGTCGCGGCGATCACCTGGGCCAAGGAGAGGAGCTCGGCGGGGAAACGCGGCGCGAAGCGCCCCAGCGCCGTCACGTGGCCGGCCCAGGCGAGCGCGGATGCGAGCACGAGAACATCGCCGGCGCGCGGTGTGAACGCGGTCAACGTCGGCGTCGACAGCAGGGCGAGCCCGACGACCGAGAGGACGACGGCGATCCACACCGCGCGCGCCGTCGACTGCCCGAACAGCAGGAGCCCCATGAGGGGCGTGAAGACGACATACAGGCCGGTGATGAACCCCGCGTTGGTCGCGGTGGTGAGGTCGAGCCCCAGCGTCTGCAACGTGTACCCCGCGAACAGCAACCCGCCCAGCAGCGCGCCGGGCGCGGCGATCTTGGGGAGAGGGACGGGCGGGGTGCCGCGGGGCCCGAGAAGGGGAAGCGCGGCGAGGATCGTCACGCACCCGAGCGCCCGCGTCCACGCCATGAACGACAGCGGGTGCAGCTCCTCGAGCGCGACCTTCGCCACGGGGAAGGTCGCCCCCCACAGGATCGGCGTGAGGAGCAAGACGATGCCTCGGTCGATCCGCAGTCGGCCGGTCGCGGGGGGAGGGGGGCTCGTCGGACTCACGGGAGCCGGCGGCGGGCGCAGCCCCCCGGAACCGCCTGCGCAGGGGGGTTACGGGGATGGGCGGCCGAAGGTAGATTATGCCAGCGCGTCCCGGAGGGGCCAGTGGGCGCGTTCGGGGAGCAGGAGCGGGAGGTGGAGGGACCGGGGTGTCGTCGCCGCTGACGCGCCTGTGGCGCGCCCTGACGACGGCGCTGGCCGCCCTCGTCGTTGCCGGGACGGTGTTCGCCTACATGGGCGCGCCCTCGGTCGAGGAGCTGGGCGCCGCGGCCCCGGGACGGCCCGTGGCCGGGGTACGGAAGCCCGCGGCGGACTCCGGCTCCAGGCGGGCGGAGGGCGACCAACCCGCCGAGGGCGCGAGCCGCGCCGTCTGGGTCGCTCCGGCCCGCCGAGTCCCCTCGGGGCGGATGACGATCCCGGCCATCGGGGTCCAGACGCCCTTCTACGTCGGGGTCCACCGGTCGGTGGTGGACCTCGGACCGGGGCTGTGGCCGGGCACGCCCCTGCCCGGGCGGCGGGGCAACGCCGTCTTCGCGGGGCACCGCACGACCCACTCTCGCCCCTTCGAGGACCTCGACCTCCTCCGTCCCGGCGACGTCGTGGCCACGCGCGTGCGCGGCGGGCGCCGGACGACGTTCCGCGTCCTCGGCATCGAGGTCGTCACCGAGGACGAGTACGAGACCTACGTGCTGCAGGATCCGGCGCACCCCGGGGCTCGTCTCATCACGTTGTTCGCGTGCGCGCCCAAGGGCTATCGGACGCATCGGATCGTGGTGCGGGCGCGCGCTCGGGCGGCCGACAACGGATGGATGCGAGGCGGCGCGGCGCCGCACCCCGCGGGATAGACGAGGGAGGTCGACGTGGAGGGACAGAAAGTCTTCGACGGCCGGCCCGCTCTGGCCTTCAGGCGGGCGCGCGACCGGAGAAGGTTCCTCGCCTGGGCCGCGGCGCTCGGCGTCGGGGCGTCCCTGGCGGGCGGCTCGGGGCGCCGGCTGGCGACCGCGCAGTCGGGGGGCGGCGACGTCGGCATCCTCAACTACGCGCTTGCACTCGAGTACCTCGAGAGCGACTTCTTCGCGCGCGGGCTCCGAGCCGACCTCGTCGACGGACGCGCGCGGGAGCTGATCGAGCCGATCGCGCGCCACGAGGACGAGCACGTGTCGATCCTGACCACGACGATCACGGATCTCGGCGGCCAGCCCGTGGAGCGGCCCAGGTTCACCTACCCGGGGGGCACGTTCGACGACGCGCGCGCGTGGCTCCGCACCGGGGCGGGCCTTCAGGACCTCGCCGTCAAGGCGTACCACGGGCAGGTCACGAGGATCTCCAACCGGAAGCTGCTCGGCGCGGCCGCCTCGCTTGCGGGGACCGAGTCCCGTCATGCGGCGATCATGGCCGAGCTCGCGGGGCGGAACCCGTTCCCCGCGCCGATCGAGGTCGCCAAGGGGAGATCGTTCGTGCTCCGGGCCGCGCGGCCGTTCCTGAAGTCGAGCTGAGGGGGTTGCTGTGAACCGCCGAGCCTTTCTCGTGAGCGCCGCAGTCGCCGCTCCGGCCGTTGCGACACTCGCCGGCTCTCGTACCGCCGCGGCGCAGGGAGCCGAGTTCCGCGACGACGCGGACATCCTGAACTACGCGCTCGTGGCCGAGTACTTCCTGTCGCAGTTCTACCGGGAGGCCTCCGGGACGCTGACGGGGCGGGACGCGGACTACCTGTCCGCGATCGGGGCGGACGAGGACGCGCACATCGCGGCCCTGACACAGACGATCCAGAACCTCGGGCGGGAGCCGGTGCAGGCGCCGGCGATCGACTACGGCGACGCGCTGCAGAGCCGGAACGACATCCTTGCGTTCGCGCTGCGCTTCGAGAACCTGTTCGCCGGCGCCTACCTCGGCGCGGCCGCGTACGTCCGCAACAAGGACATCCTCCAGGCGGCGGCCGGCATCTTCGGGACCGAGGAGCGCCACGCCGCGATCGTCGCCAACCTGCTCGGCCTCCCCGCGGAGGGTGGTGTCTACGTCGGCGCCGTCGACCGTCCGGAGACCCGCGCCAG
>DATADD010000028.1:0-4041 GCA_036258675.1 Actinomycetota bacterium
CGCTCAACGCCTCTCGCTCCCGCCTCAGGGCGTCCGCCTCGGCGCGGGCGCGCGTGCGCGCCGTGCGTATCTCCTCCATCGCCACGAGCTGACCGAGCGCGTTCCTGAGCTTCTCGTTGAGAGCAGCCCGTTCACCGCGCAACGCGGCGCTCTCGGCGCGGGCTTCCTCCAAACCGGCGCGCGCGGACCCGAGGTCGCGCGCGAGGGTCGCGCGGGCGGCTTCGATGCGGTCGCGCTCCTCGGCGAGCGCGGCGAGCTGGGCGCGCGTCTCGTCGCGCTCCCGCGACACCGCCGCCAGCCCGGCGCGCGCCTCGTCTCGCTCGGCCCCCGCGCTCTCCGCCTCGCTCCACAGGCGGTCGCGCTCGCCGGACACCTCCCCCACGATCGCCCCGAGCCGGTCGCGCTCGGTGCGGAGCTCCTCCGCGGCGGTACGGGCCTCCTCGAGCTCGATGCGCAACCCCTCCACCTCCCGCAGAGACGCCGCCAACCCCTCGGCGAGGTCGTCCCGCTCGGCCGCGAGCGCGGCGAGCTCGGCGGCGGCTCTCTCCCCGGCGCCGCGGGCCTCCGCCTCCGCGGCCTCCGCCCGCGCCCGGAGAGCTTCGTTGTCCCGGCGAAGACCGTCGAGCACGCGGGCCGACTCGGCCGCGCGCTCGTCGCGGGCGCGCAGCTGCTCGTGGAGCCGCTCGGTCGCGGCCCTCATCTGCGCTTCGACGTCCGTCTTCTCCGCGCGGACGCGGGCGAGCTCGCCCGCGGCCCCGTCGATCTCCTCGGCGAGCGCCTGCAGCTTGGCGGTGAGCGCATCCGCGGTCGCCGGCTCGGGCTCCTGCGGCTCGAGACGCGGCTCGCGCGTGGGTGCGGCTTTCCGTCTCAGCGACCCGAAGATGCTCACGTTTCCTCCTCTTGCGACACCCTCCGGCGAGGGCTTGGCCACTGTCAATGACTCTTGGGGGTCGCCCGGGGCGGACACCGGCCGGCGCGTCCGCATGCGCGCCACGAGCGCAGCGCCCGCGGCCGCGATCGCGAGCGCGACCACCACGAGCAGCACGGACGGAAGCGACACGCCGCCGCCCGCGGTCTCGTCGCCGGGGATCGGGTCCGAGTCGACCAGCTCGATGTCCCAGCCGCCGGCGTCGGGCGGCTGTATGACGCCCCCGGGGGGCGGCGCGATCGCGCCGTCCTCGAGGACCACCTGCCCCAGCTCGTAGAAGACCGGTTCCGAGCGCAGGCCTCCTTTGGGGCCCACGGTGGCGCGGCTGACCCGGACCTCGATCGGCTGGCCGACCGCGTGGCTCCGCTCCACCCCGAGGTCGTCGACGAGCGTGAAGCTGCGCACGCCCTCGAGCACGGCACCTTCCGAGCTCACGACGCGCGCCTCGAGGGGACGGACAACGTCGTATCCGGCCTCCAGGTAGGTGAACGAATCGACGGCAATCGACCTCGTCGGGGAGAAGCTGTCGTCGGACCAGCGCGCGAATTCGGCGCGCCCGTCGTCGACGTCGGCTCCGCCCGGGGCCCGCAGCCGATACACGCCTCGTCTGCCCACCGTGATGAGCGCGAGGCCGTGCTCGTCCGTGTTGAACCTCCTGCCGTCGAGCTCGAACACAGCGCCCGGGAGCTCGGGAACGGTCTGGATCATTACCGGGATGTCGAGGTCCCTGTCCTGCGCGGCGAGCGCCGGCGCGCAGAGGAGGGGCACGCCGACCGAAACCAGCGCGAGGGCGCACAGCACGCGCCGCGCAGCGCCTTTCATGCAGGGCCGCCTATCACCTGACCGGGCACCACCAGCTATGTGAGGGGAACGCGGCGCGCGCAGACCGCCTCCCAACGCGCGCCGCCGCCAAGTATGGGCCACGACCTCCCCACGCACCGAAGCCGGGCGCGAGGAACGCGACTAAAGAAGGAGTGCCCGCTACCGATTGTCGATCCATGAGCGCGTCCCCCCTCCTCGACCGTCTGGACTGCCTCTGCGTGTCGTGCCGCAGACGGGTGCGCTGGGACCCGGACACGCGACTCGAGCAGCTCTGCGACCGGTGCTGGAGGCTCCTCGCGCCCATGGTGGTCGAGGAGTCCGAGACGCTCCTGTAGCCCCCCCAAGCGGGGGGCAGGAATGCCCGCTCGGGTGATTGCCCGCAAACCGCGAAAACCGCACGATATGGGCACGCGTCACCCCCCGACGCGAGCGGTCAGCCAGTAGGGCCGGGAACTGCCGGTACCCAACCTCTCGCCCCGGCCCTACTGCCACCCCCTCCGAACCACCCCTCCCGGACCCTCTCGTGCGCGCGCGTCCGTTCCCTCGCGGCACGGTGCCGGGAACCCCCAAAACGACTAGACTGGTGTGCCAGACATGGAGCCGCAGCTGGTCGACGAGCGTCCCGCCGAGATCCGGCTCGTGCAGGACTTCATCAACACCCTCGACATCGAGGCGGGCGACGACGACGTCGCCACGGCCGACGAGCTCGGGGCCTGGCTCGGGGCCCGGGGCCTGCTCGATCCGAGCGGCCACGTGGACCCGACCGAGCACCGGCTCGCGCTCGACCTGAGGGAGGCCCTCAGGCACCTGCTCCGGGAGGGACACGACCGCGTCCCGGACGCCGCGGTGGAGACGCTCAACGAGCTGGCCGCGGGCCTCCCCATCCGCGTCCGCTTCGACGAGGCCGGCCGAGCCGCCGTCGCCCCGGGCGTGCCGGGAGTGCGGGGCGCCCTCGGCGCCATCCTGGGGCAGGTCGCGGTCGCGATGTCGACCGGGTCCTGGGGGCGCCTCAAGGCGTGCTCATCGCACAGCTGCCAATGGATCTTCTACGACCGCTCAAAGAACCGGTCGGGCCGCTGGTGCTCGATGCGCGTCTGCGGCAATCGCAGCAAGACGCGCTCGTACCGCCGCCGGCGAGGAGCCGAGCCGGCGCAACTGCACTAGTGTCGTGCGGACCATGAGCCAACCGCAGCCCTGAGGACGACCGCGGTGGGGGAGGAGAGCGACCTCGAGCGACGCGCCCTCGAGGCGGCGCGCGCGGCCGACGTCGACGTGGAGATCGCCGCGGGGGACCTTCTCGAGGGGAGCCGGGGGGAGCCGAAGGCGCTCGAGGAAGCGAGGCGGCGACTCCAGGATCGCTGCGACAAGGATCCCGACGACGAGGCCCGGCGCGCCCTCGCGATCGTCACGGCCGCTCTCGAGGTGGGCTACAGCGGCGAGTAGGACCCCGGCGAGCCCGACCGTCCCCTCACCCGCGTGGGAGCGTCGTCCCCGGGTTGTTGCCGTCGCTGAACAGAACCGTCACCCATAGCCGCGACCCCTGGGGCCTCGCCGCGACCCCGACGTGCTCGAAGGCCGGGTCGAGGAGGTTGCGCCGGTCGACGGCGGAGCTCATGAACGCGTCCATGAGGGCGGAGACGCTCGGACCCACGCCGATGCTCTCGGCGAGGATCTCCCAGTTCGTCACGCGGCGCCCGAGGACCTGGTTGCGGGTGTGGAAGAGGCGGTCGGCCGCGACCATCTCCCGGACGTGCTTGTCCGCCACCGTCTCGAGGTCGAGGTCCCGGTCGAGCGCGGCCCGGCCGTCGCCGGCGCGGGCGGCGTTGATCTCGTCGAGGAGCTGGCGCGCCGCCCCGGTCGCGGTGACGTCCTGCGCCGCGGGGGCCCGAGAGCCGCCCGAGACCGCCCCCGTCCCCGCTCCATCTTCGACCCGCTCGGCGCGGCTTCCGGAGGGGGCGCCCTGGGCTGCGCCCCCGCGCCCTCCTCGAGTGGGCGCGGCTCCGGGCCCGGACCGCACCTCGTCCTCGACCGGGGACACGGTCCTCTCCGGCGTCCACAGCAGCGCGCCGGCGGCCAGAAGCACCGACGCGAGCCCGAGCGAGAGGGCCCTGCGCCCGTCCCACCCGCGAACGATGCCGCCCACCGGGCGCGGGGAGGGCGCGGTGGTGGATCCGCGCGCGACCTCGGCCGCCGGCGCCGCGCCCGCGCCGCCAGGGGCGGGGGCGACCGCCACCGACGGGATCACGAAGCCGGGCTCGGCGGGGCGCGCCCCGCACCGTCGACACGCCCCG
>DATADD010000029.1:0-5866 GCA_036258675.1 Actinomycetota bacterium
CGCCGAGACGGCGCGCCGCGCCATGTCGGCCACGAACATCTCGAACACCGCGGCCGCGGGGGAGCCCCACGCCACGCGCCCGTCCCACGACTCGAGCAGGGCGCGCGCCCGGCCCGCCTCGCCGTCCCCGCCGGCGGCCCGCAGCACGAACGGGCGCATCTCCTCCCAGGGCAGTGACACGACGTCGCGCTGAAGCTCGGCGCAGCTCTCGACGCTCCAGTCCCAGCGCGCGTCGAGCGCCTGGGCGATGCGGGTGACCCGGTAGCCGTCGACCCAGTCGGAGCCGAGATAGGGGCCCGCCCCGTCGCGGCGCGGGTTGTTGTTGGCCGACGCGAGGAAGCCCTCGGGCGGATCCGAGGCCGCGGGCATCTCCTCGGGCGGGACGGGGTCGGCAGCCCAGCCCGCGCGCGGGGCCCACCCCGCCAGGGGCACGGTCCCGAAGCCCCGCCTGCGCTGGGGGGCGTCGCCGATCAGCTGCCACGCGATCGCGCCGTCGGCGTCCGCGCACACGAGGTTGAGGCTCGGGCCCGGCCACTCGGCCATGAGGGTCCTCAGCTCGTCGCAGGTGCGGGCGCCGTGGGCGCGCAGGAACCCTCCCAGGGGCCGCGGCGTCATCCACGTGGCGAGCAGGGACACGACCCACGGAGAGGTGTCGATCGCGCTGCCGACGATCGGCCCGCGCGGGCCGACGAGGACGTCCTCGTCCACGACGGCCCCACCCCGCACCCGGATGCGCTCCACGCGCCGCTCGCAGGGCACGAAGCCGTCCCCCTGCCGGAGGCTCGCTCCGTCCGGACCGACCTCCTCGAGGAAGAGGTCGGTGTCGTCGACCATGCCCGCGGTCACGCCCCAGGCCACGCGCTCGTTGTGGCCGGCGACGACCGCCGGCGTGCCGGCGAGCGCGGCTCCCGCGATCGCCCACCGGGGCGTGCGCACGTGGGCGAGGTACCAGTGATTCGGCAGGACGGGCTCGAGGTGGGGATCGTTGGCGACGATCGGCCGGCCGGACGCCGTCCGCTCGGGGGCGAGCGCCCAGTTGTTGGAGCCGCCGGCGGAGCCGACCCGGGTCTTGAAGGCGAGCAGGTCGCCGGCCAGCCGGTCGAGCGCCGGCCCCGCGGCCGCGCCGGGAGGGTCGGTTACCGCATGCCACTCGGGATAGGCGGGGTTGACGTCGCGCAGCGCTTCCGGCCCGTCGAGAGAGAGGACCCTCAACCGCGCCAGCTCCACGTCCCAGTTCGTCGAGAGGGCGAAGCCGACGAGCTTGGACACCGCGATGACGTCGACGGCCTCGAGGGGCGTGGGGCGCGCCCGGAGGAGCGCGAGCTCGTGGGGCCGGCGACGGACGCCGGCCGTCCTGCCCGCGTTGACCCCGCGCGCGAACGATCCGAGCGTCGACCGCACGTCGTCGGCCACGACGTCCATCTGGGCCGCCGCGGCGCGCCGGAAACCGAGCCTGCGCGAGAGCCGGTCGACGGGGAGGCCGTCGCGCCCGGCGATCTCCGCGAGCGTGCCGCGCGCGGCCCGCACGAGCGCCTCGATCTGGAAGCCCCGGTCCTGGCCCTGACAGAAGCCCAGCCCGAACCACGCGTCCTCGTCGTGCTCCGCCTCTATGCACGGGATCCCGTGCGCGTCGCGGCGGATCGCGACCGGTGCCCGCATCCCCGGGACCGCAACCGTGCCCTCCGTGCGGGCGAGCCGCGAGCCGAGCAGGAGGCGGAACAGGACCCCGGTCGCGTTCAAGACACCGAGAAGTATGGAGTCGATCCCGCGGACACGAGAGTGCTACAGGGTCTCCTCGCCCGCGGACGGAGCGGACGGACGCCGCAGGAGGCCGAGCGCAACTGCCGGGAACACCAGTACCGAGACGAGGCCGGCCGCCACGAGCGCGGCCGCGTTCGCGCGCGTCAGCTCCTCGAGCTCGAGGCCGATCGTCGTCGTGACCGCGATGAAGGTCAGCGAGGTCGCCTGCAGGAGCCCCGCGGCCACGCTGCGCGCCGCGCCCACCACGGAGCGATAGAGGAGCGCGGGCGCGCCCCGAACCAACAGGAGAAGCGCCACGAACAGCGGCACGCGCAGGAGCGCCTGCGGGCTCGAGGTGAGCGCCCCGACGTCGAAGTTCAGGCCCGTGGTCACCCAGAAGACCGGCACGAGCAGACCGTGACCGACGGCCTCGAGCTTGGCGCGGAAGTGGCCGAGGTCGGCGTCGCGCGCGCGGTCGACCACCGACAGCAGCGTCCCCGCGAGGAACGCCCCCAGGATCGCGTCGACGCGGAAGTCCGCGGCCGCCACCACGAGTGCGAGCAGCAGGAGGGTCGCCCCGCGCACGCGGATCTGCGCGCTCGTGTCCTGGAGGCCGAGCAACGAGTCGGCCACGCGCGCCGACCTGCGCCCGAGCGCAAGGACCGCGACCGCGATCGCGACGAGCACGACGAGCGCCAGCAGCAGCAGGAGCTTGGTCGGGAGCGAGGCCGGCTGCACGGAGAAGAACAGCGACACGAGCACGATGGGGGCGAACTCGGCCACCGACGCGGCGCCGATCACGAGCTGCCCGAACGACGTCTGTGACTCGCCGGCGTCCTTGAGGACGGGAACGACCAGGCCGAGCGACGTCGCCGAGACCACGATCCCGACCAGCACCGGGTTGATGATCACGTCGAGCGCGTGAAGCGCCCCGGCCGCGGCGAGCGCGAGGGCGAAGGACACGACGTAGTTCACGCCCGAGAGGCGCAGCAACGGGCCCCGCAGCCGCGGGAGCTCGATCTCCATGCCCGCGAGGAAGAGCAGGAACGACACCCCGAGCGTCGCCAGGGCGCGTACCGCCGCGTCCACCTCCACGAGCCCCAGGCCGGCCGGCCCGAGCGCGACGCCGGCGAGGAGCTCCAGCACCGGGGAGGGCACCGAGGCGCCGGGGATCGCCCGCGCCACCAGGGGCGCGACGAAGGCGACCGCGGCGACGGCGAGCAGGTTCGCGAACGAGACCTCGCTCACGGCGAGGCGCGCGCCGCCCCCAACCCCATCTCCGCCCCGGAGAGGGCCCCGGCGCGCGCACGGGCGACGAGCGCGCCCGCGGCGGCGAGGTTGAAGACGACGTAGGCCCGGCGCGGCACGAGGAGGTTCACGACCACGTTGTGCGCCGCCAGCGCGGCGGCGATCGCCGGTGCGACGTGGTCGCCGCGACTGGGCCGCGCCGCCTCCGTCACCACAACGCGGGCAGGAAGCGCCTGCGCACGCGCGCGCGGTAATCGCCGTAGCACGTGTGGCGCTCCTCGAGCCAGGCCTCCTCGCGGCGGGCCTTGAGGTCGAGGAACGCGGCCGTAAGGGCCGTGGGAGCCAGCGCGGTGGGTGACAGCCACAGCGCCCACGCGAGCGCGCCCAGCACGACGCCGCCGTAGACGGGATGGCGCACGAGCGCGTAGGCGCCCCCCTCGCGCAGGCCGGCGCCCTCGCGCGGACGGGGGTTCGGCGTCATGGCGCGCCCGAGCGCGACGGCGCCGCTTCCCATCAGGCCGGTCCCGACGAGGGCGAGCCCCGCGGCGACGGGGCGGAGCAGGCGCGCCGCGGCGGGGCTCCAGCGGCGCCCCCGCACGCCCACGATCGCGACCGCCGCATAGAGCAGGAGCTGCAGCGCGACCCATCCCTCGCCGTGCGGGCCGAGCTCGGGGAGCCGGCGCGCCGCGCGCGTCACGGCACCGCCGCCTCCATCGCGACTCAGCAACTGCGGTCCCCGCGAAGCGTCGGTCCCGAACCGGCATTACTGGGCGTTTGAAGGCACCCAGACGATGGGTCCGGGTCGACTACGTCCGTCACAACGGGCCCCTTTCGCGACCTCATCCAGAACTTCCCCTCGAACCTGGGATCAGCCACCATCTCCTCGACACTGTGCATCGAGCGGTTGCGAATCATGCCACCCACGATCTCGTCGGGAGATCGTCCGCCAAGGCGTTCCTGGCGCGTCACCCGCGAACAGGAGATCGCTGAGATCGAGGAGAGGCGGATCCAGGCGACGGGTTTCAGCTTCGTGGGTTCGACGCGGTCATGAGTTGCATGCAACCCACCACCGGAACGGGCAGGATGGTAGCAACATGAGCCGATCCGAGAAGCTCACGCAGAAGCAGTTCGAGGCCCTGGTATCAGAAGCCCTCGACTCCCTGCCGCCGGACATCGCCGCGACGATGGAAAACATCGAGGTCGTGGTCGAAGACGAGCCCCCGCCCGAGGCGCTGGCCGGTCTACCGCCCGGTGAGACCCTGCTGGGCCTGTACCACGGTATCCCGCTTACCGCGCGTGGCCCGGAGACGTACCATGGCGTGCTGCCGGACAAGGTCTCGATCTACCGGAGACCGATCATGCGCCTGTTCGGCACCCCAGAAGCGATCAAGGAACAGGTGCGCAAGACCGTGATGCATGAGATCGCGCATCACTTCGGCATCGACGATCCTCGCTTACGCGAGCTCGGATGGTAGGAGTGGCCCGCCGGCCCGCTATGGGTGGCCGATTGGCTTCCCTGCCGGGCTCGAGCGGTCGAATTTTCCATCAGCCCTTGTTACCAAAGGAATCTGCCGCGGAAGTCCCGGCGTAAGCAAGGTAAGGAGCTCGTTGAGCCTCATCAAACACAGCCACCTGCTCACTCCGTCAACGTTATGTCAGGTTATGTCCTGGAGATGGCGCAAAAAGGCGGTTGCTGCAAGAGTTTCAGCGCCGCGGTCTTGCACTCGCCGAGCGAGTTCTCGATCCGATGTCACAACGGTGACCGCAAAGGGCTCTCGGTCATCTGAGACGATGCCCACGATTGCGTCGTCGGCCGCGTTTCGTCTTCCGCGTGCAAATACAACATCGACCTCCGTACGCAACGAGAAGGGCTTGCCGTCGAACACGACGGTTGCCGAGTCGCCCGACAGTGCGACGAATTCGGCGACCCGTTCAGTGAATTGTTGGATTGCGCCCCGTCGATCTCGCCACCACCCGTTTGGACGGCAGCCAATGACGTTCATGCCATCGATCAACCACCGCCTGGTCGACATGTCGTTCAATCCCCCGCCTCCCTCGATCCCGTCGTCCGACCTCGAGAGCACCGACGGTAGAGCATGATAGGCGTCAGCGGGAACGGACCCCTTCACTCGTATCGAGGATCGCTGCCGGCTGATGTCGCTTGGGATGGTCGGTGACCACAAATCCGTGTCGCTGGGCAGGCATGACGCCATACTGATGGAGCGGTTACGTTGACCGGGAGCATGAGGAGCAGCCCATGGCGCCGCGTCGGCCCGACCGGCTACTGTCGGGCCCGAGAGCAGCTTCGTGATGCCTTCTCGGAACATCTATTGCGATTACCAAGACGGCATGCTCCGGTGCGATATCCACAGCGGGCTCAGCCCTGAGCCTCAGCGTGAGTGCATCGGGGAAGGAGACTGGGTCAGTGTTGTCCTTCATCGCGATAGACGTGCCAGTGCCGCCTGCGTAAGTGACGCCGTTGGATCGATGTACTCGCCGACGCTTGCCTACGGTACGACGTGGGCGCGCGACGCGATCACCTGCACGTCCGACGAGACGGGCCTGCGCTGTGTCAATCGACTGGGCCACGGCTTCTTCCTCTCCCGAGAGCTCTGGCGGGTGTTCTAACCCCATCGATCCTCGCGACCGATCAGCTACTGTCGAATCGGCTCGGCGAGTAGGTGCGCGACCATGGGCGCCATGAACCCCGAAGCGCCCGCCGGCTATCGGTCGCGCCCCGCGTCGGAGGTGGACGCCGACTCCATCTACCGCGTCATCCACGACTACGACGTGAGCATGGTGGGCTACAGCGACTTCGCCAGGGATGATCTCTTCGAGCTCTTCCGCGAGGAGCACTTCGACATCCAGCGCGACACCC
>DATADD010000030.1:0-2641 GCA_036258675.1 Actinomycetota bacterium
TCCTCCGGCTTCGTCCCGAGAGCGCGCGCGAGCCGGGCGGCGATCCCCGGGTCGGATCCCTCGAGGTCGGAGGCGACGGTGCCGCGACGGCGCAGCCACAGGTCGTCGCCCACGAACCGGACGGGGGTGGGCCCCACACCCGTCTCCTGGGTGAGCTCGTCGCCGCGCACCCGTCCCATGCGCCGCAGCGTCCATGCCGTCCCCAGGGTGGGATGGCCGGCGAACCCGAGCTCCTCGAGGGGGGTGAAGATGCGCATGCGGTAGGTGTCGTCGCGCGCCGAGACCACGAACGTCGTCTCGGACAGGTTGAGGGTGCGCGCGATCGCCTGCATCGCGTCCTTCGAGAGCTCAGCCGGTTCCGGGAAGACCGCGAGCGGATTGCCGCTCTTCAGCGGATCCCCGCTGCCGTCGAGGAAGACGCTCACGATCCAGAGGTCCACGCCTACATCCTCTCCGGCGCGCCGACACCGAGAAGCGCCAGCCCACGCTGGAGCACGTTCTTCGTCGCGAGGCAGAGCGCGAGGCGCGCCCGGGACAGCTCGACGTCCTCGGACACGACGCGGCAGTCACGGTAGAAGGCGCTGAAGTCGGACGCCAACGCCTCCACGTAACGCGTCAACTTCTGCGGCGCCCGCTGCGACGCTGCCTCCGGCACGACCTCCTCGTAGGCCGCGATTCGCCGCATGACGGCGTCCTCGCTCGGGTGGCCCAGCCGGTCCAGCGATGCGCCCTCCGCGCTCGACGACAAGCCCTGCTCCGCCGCCCGCCGCGTGATCGAGCAGATCCGCGCGTGCGCGTACTGCGTGTAGTACACCGGGTTCTCGGGCGCCTGCTCCTTGGCGAGCTCGATGTCGAAGTCGAGAGGGGCGTCGATCGAGCGGGTAAGGAACGTGTAGCGTGCGGCGTCGCGCCCCACCTCGTCGACGAGCTCGTCGAGAGTCACGAACACGCCTCCCCGCTTCGAGGACTTGATCGCCTCCCCGCCGCGCATGATGTTGATGTTCTGCACGATGCGCAGCTCGACCCGGTCGCGCCCGAACCCGAGCGCGTCGGCTATCGCCCTCAGACGGGGCAGCGTTCCGTGATGGTCCGGTCCCAGGACGTAGACGAGGCGATCGAAGCCCCGCGCGAACTTGTCGAGCATGTAGGCGACGTCCGCGGCAAGGTACGTGGGCGTCCCCTCCGCCCTCACGATGACGCGGTCCTTGTCGTCTCCGAGGCGCGACGCGAGGAACCACAGGGCGCCGTCGCGCTCCTGCACCCACCCTCCCGCGCGCAGCTGCTCGATCGCGGCCTCCACGCGCCCCGAGGCATGGAGGCTCGCCTCCGAGGTCCACACGTCGTAGCGCGTCCCGAAGCGCTCGAGCGATGCCCGCGTCCGGCTCAGCGTCTCCTCGAGGCCCCTCGTGCGGCAGATCGCGATGCGGTGGGCCTCGTCGGCCTGGACGAGGCCGTCGCCCACCTCCGCGGCCACCGCCCGAGCGAGGTCGACGATGTAGTCGCCCTGGTAGCCCTCGGGCGGTACCTCTGCCGGCGCGCCGAACAGCTCCAGGTAGCGAGCGGCGATCGAGCGAGCGAAGAGCTCGATCTGGCGCCCGGTGTCGTTGACGTAGTACTCGCGGACGACGGCGAACCCGGTCGCCCCGAGCAGGTTCGCGATCGCGTCCCCGATCGCGGCGTGTCGACCCGACACCACGTTGGCCGGGCCCGTGGGGTTGGCGGAGACGAACTCGACGTTGACGCGGCGTCCTGACCCGGCGTCGCTTGCGCCGAACGCGCTGCCCGGATCGGCGGCGCGCCGGACGACGTCGTGCAGCCACGCGGGCGCGAGGTGGAAGTTGAGGAAGCCGGGGCCCGCGACCTCGACCCGAGCAACGACGTCCGAGGCGGGCAGGCGGTCCACGATCGCCTCGGCGACGGCGCGCGGTCGGGTCCCCCCGCGGCTCACCACCAGGGCCACGTTGGTCGCCCAGTCGCCGTGCTCCCGGCGTCTGGGGCGCTCGAACGCTATGGGCGGGTGCTCGTCGAGTGCGATGGCGCCGTCGGCGGCGGCGCGCACGAGCGCGGAATCGACAAGGGACGCGAGCTCATCGGTGACCACCGTCACAGAGTAGTCAGCCGGACAGTCGCTCCACCACCTCGAGCAGCTCGGACGGATCGAACGGCTTCGTGAGGTACTCGTCGACCCCGAATCGCCTGCCCCTCTCGATGTCCGACGGCTGAGCCTTGGCCGACAGAAAGATGACGGGGATGTCCTTGGTGGCCTCGTTGGACTTGATGCGCTCGCAGGCCTCGTAGCCGTCCATGCGCGGCATCATGATGTCGAGGATGATCACGTCGGGCAGCTGCTCGAGGGCGACCTCAACGGCTTTCACTCCGTGGTGGGCGAGCAGCGCTTCGTAGCCCTCCAGCTCGAGGTTGACCTGGAGGAGCCGCAGGATCACGGGGTCGTCGTCGCACACGAGTATCCGTTTGCGGGCGGCCGGCATGGCGCAAGGCTACCGGCTGGCCCTGGGGCCGTTAGTGTGAGCCCAAGCCCCCGTAGCTCAGGGGATAGAGCACGCGCCTCCGGAGCGCGGTGCGCAGGTTCGAATCCTGCCGGGGGCACTCACGCCGCTTCCCGCTGCGCGCGCGACGCAGG
>DATADD010000031.1:0-1799 GCA_036258675.1 Actinomycetota bacterium
CCTCGTAGAGGCCCGCCGCGAGCTCGACGCCCTCATCGGAGACGCCTACCTGAGGCCGAGGGCCAACATCGTCCCCGTGCACTTCCTCGACCTCGCGGCCGCGGTCGAGAAGCTGCGCTGGGCCGAGAAGGAGTGGCGCGACCTCGACCGGGAGGCGGAGGAGCGCGACAACCCCGACCATCTCGCGGCCGCCTCGCCGGTGAACCCGGCCGCGGTCGCCCCGGCGGTTCCGGAGCCCCTCGAGCGCGAGGGCCGCGACCGGCACGGGGACGCGCTCGTCGAGGTGGGACGGCCTCAGGGCTCGGGCTGACCCTCCCTTACGACGCGGGGCCGGACCGGCGCCGGGTCGCCTCGGAGAGGAAGTCGGCGAACACCTCGAGGTAGCGATCGACGTCGTCTGCGGTGTGGGCGACGGACACCGTGGGTCCGAGCCACCAGCCGGACTCCCACACCCCCCGATTCGCCATGAAAACTCGGATGAGGGCGCGCAGGTCGGGGTCGTCGCGGGCGCGCGACTCGATGGCATCGCGCGGCGGCTCCGGTGAGAACGCGTAGTAGCAGTGGGCGCCCATGCGGGCGACGCTCCACGGCACTGCCTCCTCGAATGCGCGCTCGAGACCGTCGGCCATCCGGGCCCCGAGGGACCCGGCCCGCTCGAAGGCGTCCTCGGTGAGGACGTCCTCCAGGGCGGCCCGGCCGGCGGCCATGGAGAGGGCGTTGGCGAACAGCGTCCCGCCCGTCGCCACCTCGTCGATCGAGACGCCGGACACGACCGCGTGCTCCTCCGGAGGCGCGATGAGCCCGGCTATGGCGTCGGTCATGCCGTAGGCGCCGAGGGGGACGCCCGCCGCGATCGACTTCCCGAGGGTGAGGAAGTCGGGCTCGAGCCCCCACTCGCGCGACAGCCCGCCGTAGGCCGCGACGAGGGTGTGCGTCTCGTCGATCGCCACCAGCGTCCCGGTTGCACGACAGAGAGCGCGCAGCGCGTCGTGGAACCCGGCCTCGGGCAGGATGACGCCGGCGTTCGTGAGCGCGGGCTCCAGCAGCACGAGGGCGACGTCGCGCGGCGCGAGCGCCGCTTCCAACCCGGAGGTGTCGTTGAACTGGACCACGCGAGCCTGTCCGGTTATGGAGCTTGGCAGGCCCCGTTGCTCGGGAACGACCCGGTCGCCCTCGAGGACGACCAGGGTCGCGTCCAGATGCCCGTGGTACTTCCCGTCGAACACCAACACGATCTCCCGGCCCGTCGCTTCGCGCGCGAGTCGTATGACCTCGGTATTGGCCTGCGTGGCCGACAACGTGAACTGCCATTTGGGCATCCCATAGCGTCGGGCGAGGTGCTCGCCGACCGCGAGCGCGTCCTCGCTCGGCAGGAGGAACTGGTTGCCGCGCTCCATGCGACGCCGCACGGCAGCCACCACAGGGGCGGGCGCGTGGCCACAGAACCCGCTCATGTCGGCGAGATACATGTCGAGATACTCGTGCCCGTCCACGTCGGAGAAGCGGGCGCCGCCGCCTCCGACGATCCAGACCGGCGCGTGCTCCCACATGTCGTCCATCCACGACATCGGCACGCCCCTCGGCATCGTCCTGCGCGCGCGCTCGAGAAGGGCGAGGGAACGGGGCCTCTCGGCGAGGAAGCGAGCCTCCTCGACCCGCCTCAGGCGCCGGACGCGCTCGGGATCGATCCCACGCCGGATCAGATCATCCCTCCCGCTCCCGGCCTCTCCCGCGCGTCGGCCCCCGACGATGCGATCGGCTCCCGCCCTCGGCGATCGAGCCGTCACGAGACTAAGGCG
>DATADD010000032.1:0-5852 GCA_036258675.1 Actinomycetota bacterium
TGGCGTCCGAGCGCAGGGCGAGCACGAGCATCATGTTGGCGAGGTCGACCGCCTGGCGCCACGGCGAGGGACGCACCTGCCCGAAGGCGACGTCGATGAGGTAGACCTTCTTGTCGCGCACGAGGAGGTTCGAGGGCTTGACGTCGCGGTGGGCGACCCCGGCGTCCCACAGCTCGCGGACCGTCGCGAGCGCGCTGTCGATGACCTCGTCGTCGACCTCGGCCTCGAGCAGCTCCGTCGCGCCGTCGAAGAACTCCGTGACGATGAGGTACTCCCGCTCGGGGGTGATCTCAACGAAGCCGTAGGGCACGGGAGTGGGCAGCCCCGCGTCCCGCATGACGCGCAGGAGGTAGTCCTCGTACTGGACCAGACGCCGCACGGTCGAGAAGGAGCGCTCGTCCTCGAGGCGCCCGTAGAGCAGCGTGCGGCCAAGCTTGTACCAGCGGTCGGAGCGCAGGTGCGTGGCCGCGTACAGCTTCGCGAACAGGTAGCGCCCGGGCGGCCCCGCGAGCGTGAGCCGCAGAGGCGTGGACCCGCCCGAGCCGGCGAGCCCGAAGGGCTTCATCTCCTCGATCTCGAGCCCCAGCTGCTCTCGCAGGGCGCGCCGAATCGCTTCCGCCCGCCTGCCTCCCACGTCGAGGTGCGCGGTCGTGTGCTTGCGGTACGAGACCGGGAACACCGTGTTGGGCGTGATCATGCGGAAGGCGACGAGCGGGATGGCGACGCCGAGGACCACGCTCGTGAGCACGTCGGTCGGATGGTCGACGCCGAGATAGAGGCGGGCGAGGCCGAGGGCGCCGATGAGGACCCCGATGACGTACTTCGCAATGCTGCGCGGGCGTCCGGGCACCACGAGCGAGTAGATGATTCCGACGAGCGTGACCGCGAACACCGCCACGGGGCGTGATGGGTTGGAGAACCCCTCCCAGTGGCCGATGATCTCGACCCCGATCGGGCGGGGGCGCGCCACCGCGAGATTGAGCGTCGTCACGAGCCAACCGACAACGATGATCGAGCCGAGGAACACGAACAGGTGTCGGAAGCGCTTGAAGAACAGCAGCGCCAGCAGCGTGCCCGTTCGTAGGATCCGGATCGTCCATTCGGAGCCGAGCGCGTCGAGGGCCATCATCATCGGCGTGAGCCACGACGTCCGCAGGGCCTCAATCCCGCGCAGGATCGCCACGTCGACTCTGTCGACGGCCTGCCCGGCGGGCGACCCCACGCCGAGGAGAAGGGCGAACAGCCCGGCGACCAGTCCCATGAGGACGAGCCAGGAGCGGCCGCTGGCGCGCAGCTCGTGGGGCAGGGGCGGCGGCTCCCCGGAGGGGCGCCTCCTCTTCCTGCCCGAGACGACGAGGCTCTCCCTCGAGAGGTCGCGTCCTACGTTGTTGGGCAGGGCCTCCTGTGCCATGGCGTATCGATCTCCCCTGCTGCGTCGCCGAGGTTTGCCCTAGACGAAAGTATCCTCCACCGGCCGAGGCGGTTTTCGGGAGGCGCGATGGGAAGGTCCTTGCGATGCAGCGCGGCGCTCCTGGCGGGGCTGGCGCTGCTGTCCTCGTGCCAGAGCCGCGACGAGCCGGCGGCGCCGGGCCATCCCGAGGGCGCGGTGCGGGTCGGCTCCTTCGATTTCCCCGAGAGCGTCCTGCTCGGGGAAATCTACGCGGCCACCCTCGAGGACCAGGGCGTCGACGTCGTGCGGGAGCTGGGCGCCGGACCCCGCGAGGCTGTCGCACCTGCGCTCGAGCAGGACCTCCTCGACCTCGTCCCCGAGTACCTGGGCACGTCGCTGCTCTTCGTGACGCTCGGGGAGGCAGGGTTGCCCTCGTCACCCGCGGCCGCCCACGAGGCCCTCGTGCGGGCCTACGGCGAGCGGGGCGTCACCGTCCTCGACTACGCGCCGGCGCAGAACCAGAACGTCATCGCGGTCACGACCGAGACTGCGCGCGAGCACGCCCTCGCCCGGATCAGCGACCTGCGCCCGGTCGCTCCCGAGATGACCTTTGGGGGCCCCCCCGAGTGCCCTCTGCGCCCGCTGTGCCTGCGGGGCCTCGAGCGGACCTACGGGCTGGCCTTCGACGCCTTCCTCCCCCTCGACACGGGCGGCCCCATGACCGTGGCCGCTCTCACCGCCGGGGAGGTGGACGTGGGGCTGCTCTTCTCGACGGACCCCGTCATCGACGACCCCGAGCTCACCCTGCTGCGCGACGACAGGGACCTCCAACCGGCGGAGAACGTCGTCCCAGTGGTGCGGAGCGAGGTGGCCGAACGGCTCGGGCGGCAGGCGCTCGAGGCCATCGACAGGGTGAGCGCGCGCCTGACCACCGACGGCCTCCGGACGCTCAACGCGCAGGTGGCTCTCGACGTCGAGCCGGCCCTCGAGCCGGCCGACGTGGCGGTCGCGTGGCTGAGGGAGGAGGGCCTGATCTAGTGCGGCGAGGACGGGTCAGGCACCCGCCCTCCTCCCAGCCGCCACCTCGGGCGGCGCCGCGTGGTGGTGCGACCCCCGCCGCCACAGCACGTAGGTGATCGCGCCCACGGGAATCGGCAGCAGGTAGGTGAGGGCCCGGAACAGCAGCACCGAGGCCACGACCTGGGCCCGGTCGCCGCCCGCCGCGATGAGGGCCGCCGAGTAGCCGAGCTCGACCACGCCGAGCCCCCCGGGGGTGATCGGCAGCGCGGACACGAGCCGCATGAAGGAGAACGCGGCGAGCACCTGTATCCAGCTCACCTCGTCATCCGAGACGCCCACGTGACGCAGCGTGACGAGCAGGACGACGTAGAGCGAGAGGTGGCTCACGAGCGTCGCCAGGGTCAGCCACAGCCAGCGCCTCTCGAGGAGGTCGATCGTCTCGGTCCGGAACCGGACGGCGCGGTCGCCCCATCCCGGGAAGGGGCCCCGCCGCACGAGGCGCGCCGTCGCCGAGGTCGCACGGCCCACAGCGTCGCCGACCGCGAACGCGACGCGTACGCTTCGCAGCACCGCCGCGAACGCCACCACCGCCCCCACGAGAACGCCCACGCCGACTATCGCCGCCGTCAGCGTCGACCCCGCGGCGTCGCCCTCTAGCGCGAGGAGCGCGATCGCGATCACCGGCATGCCCAGCTTCACGAAGTTGTTCCACACCCCCGAGACTGCGACCGACAGCGCGATCTGCCCCGGGCCGAAGCCGAACGACGTGTACATCGCGTAGGTCACGCCGACGCCGATCGCGCCGCCGCCCGGCAGCGTGTTGGCGATCGCGGTCGAGGACTGGTTGACGAGCATCGCCTGGTACAGCGTCAGTCCCGGCAGCGCCCCCATCATCACGAACCAGTACGTGACGATGTTCCACAGCGAGGCGGCCGTGAGCGTGGCGAACTCGAGCCACGTCATCTCGGCGAGCTCGGCCCACACCTCGGAGAAGTCGGCGAGCCGGGGCAGCGCGAACACGAAGATGGCGACGACCAGGGCGAGGGACAAGACGCCCTGGAGGACCCTGCGCACGTTCGTGCGGAGGTGCGCCTGCGTTCGGTCTGGTTGCGTCAGCCCACCTTCGGGTCCGAGGAGCCGCCATCTAAACATCTCCTCCGGGTGGTGGCGCCTGTACGCTCGCGCCGTCGAGAGCACGAGGAAGAGGTCGATACCACGTCATGACACGTGAGCCCGGCGCCCCGACGGCGCCGCGGAAGGTGTGGCGCGGCTGGATGCTGCCGCGCGACCAACACGACCTCGTGCGGCTCGCCGCCGGGGTCGCCGTCCTCGTCGCGGCCTCCCTGCCGGTCGAGCGGGGGCGGGTCGGCGGGCTCGAGCGAAGCGTGTTCGACGCGATCAACGGCCTTCCCGCGTTCCTGTGGCCGGTCATGTGGGTCGTGATGCAGCTCGGCAACCTCGTCGCGATCCCGGTCGCGGCGATCCTCGCCCTGGTGCGCGGCCGGCGCCGTCTGACGTTCGACCTCCTCGTCGCGGGCACCGGCGCCTACCTGCTGGTCAAGCTCGTGAAGACGATCGTGGTCCGGGCGCGGCCCGGAGCGATCCTCGATCGCGTCGTCCTGCACGGCGCGCCGGCGGAGGGGAGCGGCTATCCCTCCGGCCACGTCGCGCTCGCGGCCGCGCTCGCGACCGCGGCGAGCCCCTACCTGTCCACGAGAGGACGGATCGCCGCCTGGTCCATAGTCGGGATCGTGATGGTGGCGCGCATCTATGTGGGCGCCCACCTCCCCCTCGACGCGGTCGGGGGGGCCGGGCTCGGGGTCGCTCTAGGCGCGCTCGTCCACGTCCTCTTCGGCGCGCCCGCCGTCCACGAGCGCGGCCTGCTCACGCGCCGGCGACGGCCGGCGGCCTCGCCTCCCCCCGGACGCGGCTAGCTCTCCGTCGCGCTCGAGTCGGCCCCCTTCTTGGCGGCCTCGGCCTGCGCGACCTGACGGTTCACGTGGTCCCAGTCGAGGTTGCGGAAGAATGCCTCGACGTACTGCTTGCGACCGTCGGCCGTCGCCCCGAAGTCGTTCGCGTAGGCATGCTCGTAGACGTCGATCGCGAGCACGGGGACCATGTTGTAGACGGCCCAGAGGTTCTGGGTGTCCATGACGTAGTTGAAGATGGAGCCGTCGTTCAGGTCGTAGCCCACCATGACCCAGCCGCGCGCCGCCGACGCGGCCTTGCGCACCGCCTGACTCCACTCCTTGAGGCCTCCGTTGAACTCCGCGTCGACGAGCTCGGCGAACCGGCCGGTGGGGTCGCCGCCGGAGCCGCCGAGATGGCCGAAGTAGAGCTCGTGGTTCTTGAACCCCAGGAGCGCGAACGTGTAGTCGATCGACACCGACCGCAGGGGCGAATAGACCTGGTTGCCCTCGACCTCGGAGTAGTCGAACTCATTCAGGATCTTGCGGCACTCGTTGACCTTCTTGCAGTAGCCCTCGTAGAGCTTGTAGTGGTTGTCCATCGTGACCTTGGAGATGCCGTCGAGCTCCTTGTCGAAAGCGGGGAAGCTGCGCGGCCGGATCTCGTCCCAGGGCATAAGCAACCTTTCGCTCGAGCGACAGGGTCACTCGAGAACATATCCCGACGCCGTCGCGCTCAAACCCGCCTCCGGGCGCCGCGGTGCAGGATGGAGGCCCGTACGCCGCCGGGGCGGCGAAGGGAGGAACACCCGTGATAGAGGTCACGAGAGAGCGGATCGTCGACGCCCCCATCGAGCGGGTGTGGGGCCTGGTCGACGACGTCGAGCGGCTGCCGGAGTGGTTCGCGTTCGCCGACGGCGCCGAGCTGCTGGAGGGGTCGGGGGTCGGCCGCCGCCAGCGTATCCGCGGGCGCTGGGGCAGCAAGCGCTCCGAGGTCGACCAGCTCGTCACGGTTCACGAGCCCCCCAGCCGGCTCGGGTGGGAGCACCTGCAGGAGCGCCTCGACGGCAAGCCCGCCCCCCTGTTCGCGCGCTCGACGCGCCTCGAGATCGCGCTCGAGGCCCGCGGCGATGCCACGCTCGTGCGCCTGCGCAGCCTCCAGGTGCCGGCGGGCGTGCTGCGAGGGCTCGCGCTCCGGGCGCTGGGGCGGGCGCAGGTGGCCAAGCACCTGGACCGCTCCCTGGCGGGGCTGGAGCGGGCCCTGGCCGCCCCCTGACTCAGAGCCCCGGGTCTATCGCCTGCAGCTCCTCGGCGCGCGCCTCGTCGTCGCCCTCGGCCGGCTCGTCGAGCGGCCGGTCGGTGACCTTCTCGAGGTCCTCGGCCCGCTCGTCGGGACGGTCGCCGATCTCCTCGGGGCCCTGTTCCACGTTTCTCCTCCTCGGTGGACGTCCGGCGCCCGTGCTACCACACGGGGAGCTCGTCAGGCGGGCGCGCCGACCGCCTCGAGCGACTCCCGCAGCATCCTCGCGGCCGCG